>JBCCGJ010000087.1:0-18157 GCA_039029335.1 Actinomycetota bacterium
ATCGACAGCGCGGAGATGGCCGCTCCCAGCAGAAGAATCCTCCTGGCACCGTGCTGATCGGCCATCCGGCCGAAGAACGGCCGGGTGAGCAGCGCCGATATGGCCAGCACCCCCATCACCGTGCCCGCGGTGGCCTCCGTGCCACCGAGCTCGTCGACCACAAATGTCGGCATGAGGGCGTTGAGGATGCCGGTGCCGGCGAAGTAGATGCTGGAGGCCACGGTAAGGGCCCGGAACTCCGGGGTCATCAAGCGTGGGGTGTCCGGCCTGCTGGTCACCGACGAACCTTACAGGCGACGCCGAGAACCCAGGAATGTCGTCCGTCACTCGCACCGCCCGACCCTGCCGTGGAACACTGACGGCCATGAGCGAACTCCTCGATCGGCACAACCGGGTCATGGGTCAGGGCGCACCACTGTTCTATCGGGACCCGATCGAACTGGTTTCCGGCGACGGGGTGTGGCTCACCGCGGCGGACGGGACTCGGTATCTGGACCTGTACAACAACGTGCCGTGTGTCGGTCACGCCAACCCCCGGGTGGCCGAGGCGTTGGCCACCCAGGCGGCCACGCTGAACGTCAACAGCCGCTACCTCCACCCGTCGGTTGTCGATTATGTCGAGCGGCTGCTCGACCTTCACACCGACGGCATCGAGTCGACGATCCTGGCGTGCAGCGGCACCGAGGCCACGGAGCTGGCCATCCGGATCGCCAGACGGACCACCGGACATCGAGGCATCATCTGCACCGACGCCACCTACCACGGCAACTCGACCCTGGTCGGCCGATTGTCGTGGCTCCCCCGGGGAACCGGCGACGGCCCGATCCGGTCGATCTCCACCCCGCAGCTCTTCCGGCCCCTGGAGGTCGGCCTGGACGAGGCGGAGCTCAAGCAGCGATATCTCGATCAGTTGGCGGAGACCATCGCGGGGTTCCAGTCTGACGGGACCGGGTTCGCCGGGCTCATGCTGTGTTCCATCCTGGCCAACGAGGGGTTACCGGATGTCCCGGACGGCTGGTTCCAGGATGCGGTCAGCCTGGTGCGGGAGTCCGGCGGTGTTGTCATCGCCGACGAGGTCCAGGCCGGGTTCGGTCGCAGCGGCCACCTCTGGGGGTACGAAGCGAAGGATTTCACGCCGGACATCGTCTGCATGGGAAAGCCGATGGGCAACGGACTGCCGGTCTCGGCGGTTGCAGCCGGCCACGAGGTCATCTCGGCGTACCGGCAGAAGCAGCGGTACTTCAACACCTTCGCCGCAACCCCGCTCCAGGCCGCAGCGGGCACCGCGGTGCTCGACGAGATCGAGGAGCGGGACCTGGTCTCGAACGCCCGGACGATCGGCGGCCGCCTGAAGGGGGCGCTGACGGCGTTACAGCCGGACCAGCCGACCATGGGCGACGTCCGAGGGCTCGGGCTGTTCATCGGCGTCGACTGGGTCCACCCCGGCACGACGGATCCCGATGTCGCCGGAGCAAAGGCGATGGTCGAGGCGCTCAAGGATCGAGGCATGCTGATCAGCAACGCGGGCCAGCATGGCAATGTACTGAAGATTCGGCCTCCGTTGGTCCTGGAGCAGCACCACGCCGACCTGTTCCTCGATGCGTTCACCGATGCGCTGGCGGCCGTCGGCACCGGAGATCCGACCACATCCAATGCCTGAACACGAATCGTCTGAGCATCTGGATGCGGCCTGGGCCGCAGCGCCGGCCTTCGGCCTCGAACCGGAGTCCATATCCGTCATATCCCGGAGCGAGAACGTGGTCTGTGCAGCCACGCTCGGTTCCGGCGAGCGGCTGATCATGCGGCTCCATCGACCGGGCTACAACAACCTGGCGGAGTTGAACTCCGAGGTGCAGTGGGTGGCGGCCCTGGCCGATGCGGGGATTCCCGTCCCCGCCGCCGTTCCAACGGTGGACGGCGGCCACTACACCGAGACCAGGGTCGGTGACGAGGTCGTCCACGTCGGTGTTGTGCGCTGGGTGGACGGAAAGCCGCTCGGCGGTGTTCGGCACGCGGAGACCGCAAACATCAGTGACCAGTATCAACGGATCGGCGAACTCAGCGCGGCGATCCATCAGCAGAGCATCGGCTGGACGCTGCCGGACGGATTTGTCCGGCGGCGATGGAACACCGAGTGCCTGCTCGGCGACAACCCGCTGTGGGGCCGATTCTGGGAGGTGGCGGCACTGAGCGACGAACAGCGGACCTTGTTCGCAGACGCCCGATCGCGGCTGACGAAGGAGTTGAGCGGGTTCCCGACCGACGCCGATCACTTCGGCCTGATCCACGCCGACCTTCACCTGGGCAACCTCATGGCCGACGGCGACAGGCTGACCGTCATCGACTTCGACGACGCCGGCTTCGGCTGGTTCCCCTACGAGCTGGCCATCTCCCTCCACCCGGTCGTCGACGAGCCGTGGTTCCCGGACGCCCGGGCCGCGCTGGTGCGGGGGTATCGGTCGGTTCGGCCACTCGGTGAGGCGGAGGAGTCGTGGATCGAGACGTTCCTGGCCGTCAGGGCGCTGATGATCGTCGGCTGGCTCGCCGACCGTCCAGAGGTTCCGCTCCACGCCCACTTCGACGCACTGGCGGCCCAGACGGAGCGGATCGTGCGGGGTTACCTGGCCGCGAAGTGACGGGACCGGGGGCCTGAAGAAGCCCAGGGCGGGTTAGTCGATCCACTCGACGCCGAGGTCGGTCAGTTTCTCCCGGAGTCCGTAGAAGTCCAGACCGAGCTCCCCCGCCTCCAGCCGGGCCCGGGTGCCCGCCTCGTTCTCGAGCCGGGCGTTCGACCGGTCAAGCGCCCATTCGGCTTCCGACCGGCCGACCACGACAACACCGTCGTCGTCGGCACAGATCACGTCGCCCGGATTGATCGACTGCCCGCCGAGCGAGATCGGCACGTTGACTGAACCCGGCGTGTTCTTCACGGTCCCCTGGCAGGACACGTGCCGGGTCCACACCGGAAACCCCATCTCCCGCAAATCGCCGGTGTCCCGAGCGCCTGCGTCGATCACCAGACCTCTTACCCCCCTGGTCATCAACGACGTGGCCAGCAGATCACCGAACATCCCATGGGTCGATGGTGCGGTGGTGGCAACCACCAGCACGTCTCCCGGCTCGCAGACCTCAACGGCGGCGTGGATCATCATGTTGTCACCGGGATGACTGAGGACCGTCACCGCGGTGCCGGCGATACGGACGTCCTGCTGGATCGGACGGATCGCCGGATCGACGTAGCCCCGCCGACCGATCGCCTCGTGGACGGTTGCGGTGCCGACCGGGGCCAGCCCGTCGACGGTGGCCGACGGCGCCCGTTCGATGGTGCGGACAACGACATGGCGACCGCGTGCGGTGGGATTCCGGGCCGTTTCTCGGTGATCGGTCATGCTGCCTCCAGCCGGGGAAAGACCCGACGTACGTTCTCGTTAAAAACCTGCCGCTTCCCGTCGTCGTCCAGGGTGCTGTTGTCGATGTAGATCTTGGTGTCGTCCCAGTGGTTGCCGGTCTCCGGGTTGACCCCTCTGACCGCACCGACCATCTCCGAGGCGAACAGGATGTTCTCGGTCGGCACGACGTCCAGCAGCAGGTCGATGCCCGGCTGGTGGTACACGCAGGTGTCGAACCAGATGTGGTCGAGGAGCCCGTCGAAGTCCCAGCCCCTGTCCTGGGCCATACCTCTGAACCGGCCCCAGTGGTAGGGCACCGCCCCGCCGCCGTGGGGGATGATCCAGCGCAGGTTGGGGAAGTCGGCCAGGAACCCGGAGCTCAACGCCTGCATGAACGCGGTGGTGTCCGCCCCGAGGTAGTGCGAGCCCGTGGTGAAGAAGTTGTCGTTGCACGCAGCGGACACGTGGATCATCGCCGGTACATCCAGTTCGCACATCTTCTCCCACAGCGGCCACCAGTAGCGGTCGTTGAGCGGCGGACCGGTCCAGTTACCGCCCGACGGGTCCGGGTTGACGTTGCAACCGATGAACCCCATCTCCGTCACACAGCGCTCCAGCTCGACGACGGACGAGTCGATCGGTGCACCTGGCGACTGCGGGAGCTGACAGACCGGTGCGAAGTTCTCCGGGAAGAGGTCACAGACCCGGCGGATGAGTTCGTTCTGGTGTTCGCTCCAGAACCGGGACGTGTGTTCGTTCCCGATGTGATGGGCCATCCACGACGCCCGGGGGGAGAAGATGGTGAGATCGGCGCCCCGCTCTCGCTGCAGCCGCAACTGGTTCTCCTCGATACTCTGGCGGATCTCGTCGTCGGAGACCGACATCGTGCCCTTCTCACCGACGAACGCAGGATCCTCGGCCACCGCTGCCTTCTGGGTGTCCCGCCAGGCCCCGACCCCCGGCGGGGTTGTGGTGTAGTGACCGTGGCAGTCGATGACCGCGCTCATGAACCGGCTGTCGATCCGGACTGGGCCGCCAACTGCTGTTCCAGATCGTGGAGGGCCTCGTAGCAACTCATCACCTGATGGACCGAGCTGTTCGGCTCGCGCCCCTCGGTGATGGCGGCAAGGAACTCCCGGTCCTGCAGTTCGATGCCGTTCATCGAGACGTCAACGGCGGACACGTCGATCACCTCGTCTCGGCCGGTGATCAGGTCGTCGTACCGGGCGAGGTAGGTGCCGGTGTCCCCGATGTAGCGAAAGAACGTACCGAGCGGACCGTCGTTGTTGAACGACAGCGCAAGGGTCAGCAGCTGTCCGGCCGCGGTCTTCATCTGGATCGACATGTCCATGGCGATCCCCAGCTCCGGGTGGTGGGGGCCTTCCATGATCTGGGCGGCCACGATTTTCTCGCCGGTCTGGTAGGCGAACAGGTCGACGGTGTGCGCCGCATGGTGCCACAGCAGGTGATCGGTCCAGGTCCGGGGTTCACCCTTTGCGTTTGTGTTGGTCCTCCGGAAGAAGAACGTCTGCACGTCCATGTGCTGGATGGAGAACTCACCGGCGGTGATCTTGTTCCTGACCCACTGGTGCGACGGGTTGAACCGACGGGTGTGGCCGACCATGCAGACCAAACCGGTTCGCTTCTGGGTCTCGGCGACCGCCTTCGCATCGGCCAGGCTGTCGGCCAGGGGGATCTCCACCTCGACGTGTTTTCCGGCCTCAAGGCAGGCGATGGCCTGAGCGGCGTGCAGCTGGGTCGGGGTGGCCAGGATCACCGCATCGACGTCATCCCGGGCCAGCACCTCATCGAGATCGACCGCCGCGTGCTCGACGCCGTGCTCGGCGGCGAAGGCCGCTGCCTCCTCCCCGGTGCGGCCGAACACGGACACGATGTCGGCACCCTCGATGCTCCGGAGGCCCTCGAGATGTTTTGTGGCGAATGCTCCGGTGCCACCGAGTGCAATTCTCATGGGGCCTGCTCCTTCTTTCGGCTCCTGGTTGTCTACCGGCTGCCGGTCTGGTTGTCCTGTACGTTGCCGAGTTTCGGCCAAATTGTCAACAATCCAGTTGACAATCTGCGACACGAATCCGATACTCGACCCATGCTCGGGAGCGTGCCGACAACGCTGATGCGGGGCGGGTCATCAAAGGGCCTCTTCCTTCTGGCGTCGGATCTGCCCGCTGATCGTGGGGCGAGGGACAGGCTGCTGCGGGCACTGATGGGCTCGCCGGACGCGAGGCAGATCGACGGCCTCGGCGGCGCCCATCCGCTGACGTCCAAGGTTGCGGTGATCGATGTGCACCCCACGGACCGGGCGGACGTCCAGTACCTGTTTCTCCAGGTCGGCGTTGACACCGACGTCGTCACCGATCGGCAGAACTGCGGGAACCTCCTGGCCGGCGTTGGCCCGTTCGCCCTCGACCGGGGGCTGCTCACCGTCGCACCGAACGACAACGAGGCGACGGTCCGCATCCTGATGCTGAACACCGATTCGGTCGCCACCGCCCGGTTCCCGGTGTCGAACGGTCGACCTCAATATGCGGGGGACACGGCGATCTCGGGGGTCCCGGGGACGGCGGCACCGATCAACCTGGAGTTCGAGGACCTGGCAGGCGGAAGCTGCGGTTCCCTGCTGCCAACCGGCCGGGTTTCGGACACGGTTGCCGGCACCGAGTGCACCCTGATCGACAACGGCATGCCCGTCGTGGTGATGCGCGGCCCGGACCTCGGCATCACCGGGACCGAGACGTGTGCCGAGCTGGAGGCGGACCGACCACTGCGGGAACGGCTGGAGGAGATCCGACTGACCGCAGGTCCGCTGATGAACCTGGGTGACGTCACCGAGACCACCGTGCCGAAGCTGACGATGGTCTCCAAACCGACCGACGGCGGGCACCTGTCCACCCGGACCTTCATCCCCCACCGCTGCCATGAGGCCATCGGTGTTCTCGGCGCCGTCTCGGTGGCCACGGCGGCGCTGCTGCCGCGCTCGCCTGCGTCGGAGCTGATGACCGAACCGGACGGTCACACGGTCCGCCTCGAGCACCCGACGGGGTTCTTCGACGCAGTGGTCGAGCTGGACGGGAACGCGGTTCGTCGGGCCGGCATCGTCCGCACCGCCCGCCCGCTTATGGAGGGTGTCGCCTACCCAAGGGCGTACCCGTGAGCACCAACCCCCCGCATGAGTTCCCGCTGGAGCGGACGGTGCCGGGGCCTCGGCCGAAGGCCAGTCTTCCCACGGTTGTCGCCCCACCACCACTGGCCTGTGACGCCCACTGTCACGTGTTCGGCCCCGCAGCGCGTTTCCCCTTCTCCCCCGCCAGAAGCTACACCCCGCCGGACTCCGGGATCGATGACTTCGAACGGCTACAAGACCGACTCGGCCTCGAGCGAGCGGTGTTTGTCCAGGCCAGCTGCCACGGGACCGACAACTCGGCGATGTTGGACGCCATCGGCCGAGGTGCGGGGCGTTATGCCGGGGTGGCGATGGTGGACCGGTCGGTGACGGATGAGGAACTGGCGCACCTCCACCACAATCAGGTGCGAGGTATTCGGTTCAACTTCGTTGCCCACCTCGGCGGCGCACCGGACATGGAGACGTTCTGGGAGCTGGTCGGCCGGATCGTTCCGCTGGACTGGCATGTTGTGCTGCACCTCGACGCGCAGGACTTCGGAACGTACAGCCCGGTCCTGGACAAACTCCCGGTGCCCTACATCATCGACCACATGGCCCGGGTGCCGGCCGTCGACGGCCTCGACCAGGAACCGCTCACCCTTCTGCTGGACCGTCTGGCCAGCGACGACCGCTGCTGGGTCAAGATCTCCTGCGCCGAACGGCTGACCGAGGGGCGCATCGCCCCCTACGACGATGTCATCCCCATCGCCCAGGCGGTCGTGGCGGCCGCCCCCGATCGGGTGCTGTGGGGTACGGACTGGCCGCACCCGAACCTGGTCGACATGCCCGATGAGGGTGAGCTCCTCGACCTGCTCGGCCGGATCGTGCCCGACGAGGCGCTCCGGAACCGGATCCTGGTCGACAACCCGGCCGTCCTCTACGACTTCGACGGCGAACGGAGGTCGTAAATGGACACCGTGACCGACGATCTCCGCAGCGACATCCTCTCCGGCCGGTTTGAACCCGGCCAGCGGCTGCTCGAGGTCCACCTAGCGGACGACTACCGCTGCGGCCGGGCCGCGATCCGGGCGGCGCTCGTGGCGCTGACCGCCGAGGGGTTGGTGGCGCGGGAGGCCAACCGTGGCGCGACGGTCCGCCGTATCACCGTCGCCGAAGCCGTCCAGATCACCGAGGCCCGAGCCGCGCTGGAGAGCCTCATCGCCGGCCAGGCGGCCCGAAACGCCACCGCTGCGGACCGTCGGGAGCTGCGCGGCATCATCACCGACATGCGGGCCGCGGTGAAGAAACCGAACGCCCGGGGCTACTCCGAGTTGAACGGTGTGCTTCATCGCAGGCTTCGGGAGATGAGCGGCCACACCATCGCCGCGGAACTTGTTTCGAACCTGCGGGACCGGGCCGCTCACCATCAGTATCGGCTTGCAGTGATGCCGGGCAGGCCGGAGGAGTCGCTTGGCCAGCACGAGGCGATCGTTGACGCCGTCGTCCGCGGTGACGAGCAAGCTGCTGCTGAGGCGATGCGAGACCACCTGCAATCGGTGATCGACGTGCTGAACCGCTGGGGGGACGCAACATCATGAAGACCCAGGTGGCGATCGCCGGGGCTGGTCCGGCCGGAACCTTGCTCGGCCTGCTGCTTCGCCGGGCCGGGATCGAGGCCGTGGTCGTCGAGCGGCAGAGCAGGGCCCACGTCCTTGGCCGGATCAGGGCCGGCGTGCTGGAGTGGACCACCGTCGAGTTGCTTCGGGCCGCGGGGGTGGGGACGCGACTCGATGCCGAGGGTCACCGACACGGCAGCGTGGACATCGCCTGGGCCGGTTCGGAGGTCCTGTCCATCGAGTTCGAACGGCTGGCGGGCAAACCGATGATGGCCTACGGCCAGACCAAGATTCAGGAAGATCTGTACCAGGCGGCGGACCGTGACGGCCTGCCGATCATCTTCGAGTGCGAAGACGTCACGCTGCACGACCTCACCTCGGACAATCCGTTCATCACCTTCACCGCCAACGGTCAGGCCGAACGGATCGACTGTGACCACATCGCAGGCTGTGACGGCCAGCACGGCGTGAGCCGCACCGCCATTCCCGCCGAGGTGCGGACCGAATACGAACGGAGCTACCCGTTCGGCTGGCTGGGGATCCTGTCCGAGACGCCACCGCTCCCCCAGCTGCTGTACGCCAACCACCCGAACGGCTTTGCGCTGTGCTCAGAACGCAACCCGATGCTCAGCCGTTACTACGTGCAGTGTCCGCTGGAGGACACCGTCGAGGACTGGCCGGACGACCGCTTCTGGACCGAGCTGCTCGGCCGGCTGCCGCCACACATCGCCGACCGGGTCATCACCGGTCCGTCGGTCGAGAAGTCGATTGCGCCACTCCGCAGCCAGGTCATCGAACCGATGCGTTACGGCAACCTCTTTCTGGCCGGCGACGCCGCCCACATCGTGCCGCCGACCGGGGCGAAAGGCCTGAACCTGGCCATCGCCGATGTGCACTACCTCTCGGAGGCCCTGACCGATCGGTACCGGGGGGAACGGACCAAGCTGGACGACTACTCGGCGAAGGCGCTTCGCCGGGTCTGGTCGACGGTTCGGTTCTCCTGGTGGATGACCGTGCTGTTGCATCGGTTCCCCGATGAGAGCCCCTTCGAGCAACGGATGCGGGAAGAGGACTTCCGGTACCTGTCAGGATCGGAGGCCGCCCGAGCCTCGGTCGCCGAGCAATACGTTGGATTGGAGCTGTAGATGGGCATCGACAAGCCGTATCTGGACATCCCGGGAACCACGATCTTCGACGCCGACCAGGCAGCGAAGGGGTACCACCTCAACATGTTCGCCATGTCCCTCGCCAAAGCGGAGAACCGGAAGCGGTTTCTGGCCGACGAGGCCGCCTACCTGGATGAATGGCCGGTGACCGAGGACCAGAAGCAGGCCGTGCTGGACCGGGATCTGAACCGCCTGCTCGAGCTGGGGGGCAACATCTACTTTTGCGCCAAGATCGGGGCGACAGACGGTCTGAGCTACGTCGAGATCGTCAGTTCCATGACGGAGAACGATGCGGAGGGCCACCGGGAGATGATGATGAACGGGGGGCGCAGCCCCGAGGGCAATCGTTACCTGCACGAATGGGAGGACCGCTGATGGCTCGCATGACCGCAACCGTCTACTCCAGCCACGTTCCGGCCATCGGGGTGGCCGTCGATCTGGACAAAACCCAGGACGACTACTACAAACCGCTGTTCGACGGCTACGAAGCCGGTCGGCGCTGGGCCGCGGCGAACACACCGGACGTGGTGGTGCTGGTGTTCAACGATCACGCCAACGCCTTCGGGCTGAACCTCGTGCCAACGTTCGCCCTCGGCATGTCCGAGCGATTCGAACCGGCCGACGAGGGATGGGGACCCCGACCGGTGCCCGCCGTGGATGGTCACCCGATGTTGGCGGCCCACATCGCCCACTCGGTGATCCAGGACGACTTCGACCTGACGCTGGTCAGTGACATCCCGGTCGACCACGGCTGCACCGTGCCGCTGTCGATCATGTACGACCAACCGGACGCCTGGCCGTGCAAGGTGATCCCCCTGCTGGTGAACGTCGTGCAGTACCCGGTTCCCTCCGGACGGCGATGTTTGGAGCTGGGGAAGGCGATCAGACGGGCGGTGGACAGTTTCGACGAGGACCTCGACGTCCAGATCTGGGGCACCGGTGGCATGAGCCACCAACTCCAGGGGGCGCGGGCGGGCCTGATCAACCAGCCGTGGGACAACCGGTTCCTTGATCGGATCGTCTCCGACCCGGAGGACCTGGCCACGATGGATCACGTGGAGTACGTCCGGGAGGGCGGTTCCGAGGGCATCGAGCTGGTCATGTGGCTGGTGGCCCGGGGGGCGATGGGCGACCTGACCGGCGGACCGTCACCCAGCGAGGTCCATCGTCTCTATCACGTGCCGGCCAGCAACACCGCGGTCGGCCAACTCATCCTGGAAGAGAGCGGCTGAAAGGTCGGCGGGCCGCCACACAGCCGGGCCAAACCGCCACAAGATCAGCCGACGGTCCGTAGTTCAGCGATCACGTGATCGATGTGGCTGCGGGCGCTGCGCCCGGCCCGTTCACCGTCTCCTTCGGCGATCGCGTTCCGGGTTTCGGTGTGCTCGTCCCAGCTGTCGTGCGGACGGCGAGGTGACACGATCGAAAAGACCAGCTCGGTTTTGCGTCGGAGCGGGTCAACCGTGCCGACCAGGTGCCGATTACCGGTGGCCTGCTCGACGGCCAGGTGGAGGTTGTTGTGGTGTTCCGATGCGGCGACGGCGTCTCCGGCCATCGACGCAGCCCGGCCACCTTCCAGATGCCGGTCGATGCGGGCAAGATCGTCCGCCGTGTGGTTTGCCGCAGCCTGCTCGGCGGCCCAGGACTCCAGGACCGCTCGGAGCTCCAGCAACTGGATGAGATCGTCCCGGTCGAACGTGGCGACCGACGCCCCGGCCCGGGGCTGGACCTCCACCAGGCCGGTGACCTCCAGGGCTCGGATGGCCTCCCGGACGGGATTGCGGGAGACGCCGAGCACCTCGGCCAGCCGAACTTCCTGGAGCCGCTCACCGGGTTGCAGCTCGCCGTGGAGGATCATGTCCCGGATGGCGTCGGCGACCTGGTCACGGAGCGGACGATGCCGATCACCGAGTCGCTGCATCGTCGACCTCCGCGGTCCGCCGGGCGCGTCCGTGGCGTGGGTCGCGTTCCTGGCCGGTGAGGTGCTGGTCGGTGAGGTGCTGGTCGATCGCCGCCGCCAGCGCATCGGGATGGGAGACCGGGGCGCCGTGACCGGCACCGTCGATGGTCACCAGCCGGCTGGCCGGGACCAGGCTGCGAACGATCCGGGTGACAGCACCAAAGGCGGCCAGCGAGTCGGTCCCCGTTGTCAGGGTCACGGGTCCGGCGAAGTCCGCCAGCGCCCCGGCATCGACGGCCAGGCGATCCGGGTCCCGGGACTGGTCGAGCCAGGTGTCGATATTGGCCAGCATCGCCGCCCGATCGTGGGGCCCGAACAGGTTCGCCCAACTGCCGGGACCGAAGGCCACGTTGTCGATGAACTGGATTGCCGCCGCCTCTACCTGCCCCGCGGCCGCCAGTTCAACGGCGGCGCCCATGGCACTGGATGCACCGCCGAGCAACTCCGGATGGTCGGCGGCCAGCAGGGCGAACAGTGGGGGTTCGTGGAGGACCAACCCCGCCACCAGCTCGGGGTGGGTGGTGGCCAACAGGATGGCGATGCAGGCGCCATAGGAATGCCCGACGACCTGCGCCGGCCCGACCCCCAGCTCCGTAATGATCCCGGCTGCGTCTGCGACGTCCTGGCGGATGGTCCCCTGCCCGACGACGTCGGTACTGGCGCTATGACCCCTGCGGTCGTAGGCCACCTGCCGGCACGGCGTTGCCAACGCCCGGCGGGTCGCGTCCCACGTGTGGTGGTCATCCCAGGAACCGTGAATGAACAGCACCGGGCCGGCCGAGCGGACGCCCGGTGTCGTGTCCGAACCCACCGCTGCCTCTCCGGTGTCAACGATGTCTACGGCAAGTGACACCTCGCCGATCGTCCACCGCTCCAGTAACCCCGATTCACCCATGTCTGATCCTGTCGTTTTGCTCGTCGGTCTTGCTGTCGATCCTGCTGCCGGCGCTGCTCGGGGCCTCGTTGGTGGTCTCGTTGGCGGTCTCGTTGGTGGTCTCGTTGGTCGCCTCGCTGGAGGCGTTGCGATCCGTCCGAGAACGCCGTTCAGGATACTGTATACAATCCTGGGAGGCGAGACCACTCCGAGCACCTACAGTGGGACGGTGCAGAAACGCTCCTGCCCGCCGCAGACCGAGCGGCTCCGATTCCGGGAGTACCAACCGGAGGACGCCGATGCGGTCGTTGCGATGTTTGCCGACCCGGAGGCCCGTCAGTGGTACCCGGCGCAGCAGGACCCGGCAGAGGCCAAGCGGTGGATCGAGTGGAACCGCGGCAGCTACCTGACCAACGGGTTCGGACTTTGGGTCATCGAGGAACGTTCGAGTGGTGCGTTCCTCGGCGATTGCGGCCTGACCTACCAGACAGTGGAGGGCGACCAACTCCTCGAACTCGGTTATCACCTGCAGGAGCTCCGCCGGGGATTCGGCTTTGCGACCGAAGCGGCGACGGCCTGCCTCGCCTACGGGTTCGAGGAACTCGGAGCGGCATCGATCTGCTCCATCGTCGACCCGGAGAACGTGGCGTCGATCGCCGTCGCGGGCAGCATCCACGAAGAGCAGCGACAGTTCGTCAATGAGTCCGGCCAGACCATGAACCTGTACTGGACCGTCCGGTAGCGACCGAGCCGCTGCACCTCACCCGCAGGCGGTCAAAGCCGACCGTCCTTGGTCAGGAGTGGCCTGTACAGATCGGGGCGCCGATCACGAAACACCGCCCACTCGTTGCGGGCCCGCTTGGCGGCGGCGAGGTCGACCTCGGCGACGATGGTTTCGTCGTCGGCCTCGCCGGCCTGTGCCACGACCCGCCCGGTACCGTCGGCGATGAACGACCGGCCCCAGTAGGTGGTGCGGTGGGCGTCGCGATCAGACTCGACAGCGGCATCATCGGCCGACCGCCGGTCGGACTCGGTACCGACCCGATTGACCGCAACCACCGGCACAAGGTTGGCTGCGGCGTGGCCTCGCATGACGGTTTGCCACTGGTCATGACAGTCGCTCCCGATAGCGGTCGGATACAGGAGCAGGTCGGCACCTCGTAAGCAGAGGATCCGGGCCACCTCCGGAAACCACTGATCCCAGCAGATCGCACAGCCGAGCCGGCCCGCTGCGGTGTCAAAGACCTCAAACGGTCCGTCGCCCGGGGTGGTGTAGTACTTCTCGTAGCAGGTTGGCGAGCCGAGGGGCATGTGGGTCTTGCGATAGGTCCCGGCGACCCGCCCGTCGGCGTCAACAACCGCGGTCGTGTTGTAGAAGACCTGGCCGGCCCGCTCCAGGAAGTTGACCGGCAGGACAACACCAAGCTCGGCCGCAAGGGCGACGGCCCAGGCCACGGTTGTCGACTGTTCGAGTTCCTCGGCCAGATCAAGCAGGTCGGGGTCCCAACCGAAGTTCAGGAAGAACCGATGAGCGACCAACTCCTGAGTGACCACCAGGTTTGCCCCGTCCGCGGCCGCTTGACGGACCCGGGTCTCCAGCTTTGCCAGATTCTGCTGCGGATCGGACCCGGCGGCCATCTGCACCGCTGCGATGTGTACCAACATGGCGCAACGGTAATCCGATCCGTGCCGTCGGCGGGGAGTGATCGCCGACCCAGGCTCGTGGTCCCGCAGGTTCGACGGACCGACCGGCGCGGACCGACCGGCCGAACCGTCAGGGACGCCAGTAGTTGTTCGCTGCGGCGATGGTCGCAAACTCGACGGCGACGATGTGTCCGGCCTGCATCAACAACCCGCTGTCCCCGCCGTACTGCGGACGCAGGGCCGAGCGCACCTCGGCGTCCGGCTGGATGGTTGCAATCGTCTTGCGGGCCATCATGATGGCGAGCTCCCGCCCGGCAGCAGGCGTGTCCGTCTGGAGTGAGGGGATGACCTCGGTGAATAGGCTCATGGCAATTGTATAGCACACGATTTAATCGATGCCTAACTAATTGATGAGTATTAACTCGTGCACTACTAGATAGCAAGCAATTTGCTTCTCCGCCGCGAGATAGACTGTGCAACATGGCCAAGCCGCCCTCCGGGACCTCCATGCACATCGCCGACCAGCTGTGTTTTGCCCTCTACGGCGCAAGCCGGGCCATACAGCAGGCGTACCGGCCGCAGCTCGCCAAGCACGACCTGACCTACCCGCAGTACCTCTGCCTGCTGGTGCTGTGGGAGCGCAACAACCGGCCGGTATCGGAGATCGCCGCGGAGCTCGGCCTGGACACCGCCACCACCACTCCCCTGCTGCAACGGATGGAGAAGGCCGGGCTGGTCACCCGGACCAGATCGGACCAGGACGAACGCCAGGTCATCGTCTCCGTGACCGAGGACGGCGCCGGGCTACAGGACAGCGTGCGGTCGGTCACCGAGTCGATCACCACGCTGGCAAACGACGCCTCGGGCAACGCAGCCGAACTCCGGGATACGCTCAACGCGTTCACGGCCAGACTGCACGAAGAGCTGACAACCAACGACTGATCGAGCCGCCAAGACCGGACACGACGCCAGCGGCCAACACCGACGGGCCGCTAGACCTCGCCGGCGACGTGACTCGAGTTGACCAGGAGACGGTTCCCTTCCGGGTCGGTCGCCTCAAAGACGCGGTGCGGGAACGAACGACGAATCTCCGACGGCCGGGCACCAACCTCGACCAGAAGCGCCCGGGTCTCCTCGAGGTCGACGACCATGAGGTCCAGCGAGCCCTGGCCGGGCTCACCCCGGCTGATCGCCAGATGGGTGCCACCCCGGAGTTCCAGGATCGCCACCCCGGGAAGCCGGGCGACGGACCGCATCCCGATGGAGGTGTAGAAGTCGGCGAGTGTGCCGATGCTGGCGGCGCTGAGCGGCACGTGTCCGATCGCGAACCGGGGACGACCGTCGGTTTCGGACTGCCCAGTTCGGGCACCGCTGCGCCTTCGAACCGCACCGATCATGACGACACCCGGGCCAGCGGCACCTGGAGCTGATGAGGCCGCCGCTCCGGCAGATCGAACGGTGTGCCGTCAACGTGCTTGGCCCCCATGAACAGCAGCCCGCTGTGGAAGTAGATGAGGTCGTGATCGGTGAGTATCTCGCCGGCGTCGATGCTGAACAGCGGGAAGGACTTGCCGAGAATGTCCTGCTGAACATCGACCTGGAACGGCTCAAGGTCCGGCGGGAGCGCGGCGTTGAGCATCTCGGCCGCCTCGGGGCTCAGCGGCGTGACACCGAAGCCGTCGTCCAGGACGTAGTCGATGATCCAGGCCCCCTCCGCGATGGGATGGGCATCACCCCACAGGAGATGACCTCGAAACTCGAACCGCATCAGCGGGAGTTTGCCGTAATCATCGACATACATCGTGATGACACCGGTGAACGTGTCGTCGTTGCGGAAGGTGAAGTCCCGGGTCAGCCTTGTTGGCTCGATGACCCCGGAGTCGGTGCGGTCCTCGGTCGGGCGCAGCTCGACACTGAGGCTGGTCCAGGTGCCCCGGCTGAAGGCCTGTACGTCTTCACGGGTCCGTGGGTTTTTCATGATGCGCTGTACTCCTGAGCTTTGTCGATCCGTTAGCGATACATTTCGTATCATCAATATAACTGAGACAATTCGTATCGTCAACCCACTCGGCCGCCGGCCCATAATTCGGCGGTGCCGCTCCGAACGGCCTGCTAGGTTCAGTGACGCGGTGAGGAGTGCCCTGACCGATCGATACCGGGGAGGTTGCCGAGATGACTGTTCGTTCTGCGGTTACCAATCCCGGTCGCGCCCCTCGGAGGGCCATCTAGCTCGCGCCTCGGCGACGGCGGCCGGTTCCCGTCCGATCGTCCATTCGGAGTCGAGACCCATCGGGTCGACTCCCTCCCGTGCGAGGTGCACAGACAGCTATGCGTCCACTTCCGGACTGGCTCATCGAAGAGCCCTACACCGACGTCGACCGCGGCGTCCTCAAAAGCGGCAAGGAAGCCCAGATCAACCTGATTGAGCGCCAGGGTCATGACGGGCGGATCACCCTGATCGCCCGCAAGCGCTACCTCCCCAGACAGGTCACCAGCAAAGGAGCGCTCGAGGCCATGGGGGTCCAGCAGGCATCGACCTTCCGCAACGACGTCCAGTATCGAGAGGGTCGGCAGTTTCGTAAGAGCCGGGACCGCCGGGCCGTCGAGCGAATGTCGGCGTACGGCAAACGGCTGCTCCAGGACCGCTGGACCGGCCACGAACACGAGGTGATGAGTCGGCTGTGGGCCGCCGGCATGACCGTCCCCTACCCGCTGTCCTACGGGGACGATGTGTTCGACCTGGAGTACGTCGGGGACGACAACGGCGCCGCACCCCAGCTCCAGGGCGCCCGCCTGAACGGCGCGGATCTGGACTCGGCCTTCGAGCAGCTGGTCGACGGCCTCGCAACCCTTGTTGGCGAGGGGTTTGTCCACGGCGATCTGTCGGCCTACAACCTGCTGTGGTGGCGGGGACAGTTGTGGTTCATCGACTTCCCGCAGGCCCTCGATCTGGCGGCGAACCCCCAGGGCCTGGGCTTTCTCCACGACGACGTGAGCAACGTCTGCCGGTGGTTCCAGCGACGAGGGCTCGCCGTCGACCCCGAGGAGGTGTTCGCAGAACTACTGGCCCACCTGTGACGGTGAACCGAACAGCCGTCACCACCCGACAGCGAGGCATGAGACGGTTCGTTCGTCATCTGCTCTTTGTCTATGTGGTGGCGGTGATCACCGTCGTCGGGTCGGAGCGGATGTTCTGGTACTGGACGGGTTCCGCGTCGGCTCACCTGGAGGGGGCGATCTTCTACTCGGCCAGCACCGCGGGGTTCCTGGCCGTCCTCCGTCGATTCGAGGTCCATTCGTGGTGGGGCGTGGTCCTGTCGGTGCCGATCTACGCCTACATCACCGAAGGGGTGATCACCCCGGTCCTGTACTCCGGCGGGCCGACGCCGGTCTTTCCGCTGTGGTTCACCGGCTGGCACGGCCTGCTGTCCGTCCTGCTGTTGTTTGTCGGTGTTCGAGCCCTGGCCGTGGCCGGCCGGCGGAGATGGCTTGCCGGCCTGTCGGTCGCCCTCGGTGTGTTCTGGGGTTCGTGGCTGATCACCTCGCTGCTCCCCCACCAGCTCAACGACCCGGAGCTGATCGAAGTCCACGGTGAGTTGATCCCCCTGCCGCCTGCTTCGTTTCTCGGCTATGCGGTGGTCTTCACCGGCTTCCTGTTCGGCGGGCATCTGCTGTTGAACCGGGTCTGGCCTACCGAGCCGCACCGGCTGATGGCCCGATCGGACCGAGTCCTGGCCGTCGTTCTCCTGCTTGGGGCGGCGCTGTGGACGGTCGCCGTCCCCTGGGCCCTACCGATGTTTGTCGGTCTGTGCTGGCTGCAGTTCCGGTTCCTCCGTCGTCACCGAACCCAACGGGACAGCCACGCACCCACCTTCCTGGAAGCGCTGGCGGGTCCTGTCTCGTGGCGGTCCCTGGTGCCGCTGACGCTGATCGCCCCGGTGGCTGCGGGCACCTACTGGCTGTGGTGGACCGTCGATCCGCCGGAGGCGACACTCGACGCCCTGTTCTGGGGTGTGATCACGGTCCAGACCGTGGTGGCCGCGGTCGTGTTGCTGCAAGCCGTCCGGACCACGCACCGCACGCCGACGCTCGACGATCGATCACCACCCGTCGGCGAGCGTCGACCGGTCGCGCCCGCACCCGGCGGGGATCTCCGACCAGGCGCAGAGGCGTAGCAGCGAGGTCACCACGGGGGGATCGACCGGTGGACGACGCGCCTCTCCCCCGGCGCCTCTGCGGGCCGCGGCCCTGGTCCTACGGTGGCGAGCCGGCCCGGGCGTTCCGTCGATGTGACAGGAACTCCTCGACCAGCGCATGGGCCCGACGGCGCTGAATGGTCTTGCCCAGGATCACATGGTCGAGCATCAGCGGACCGGCCAGCGCGGCCACC
>JBCCGJ010000088.1:0-18049 GCA_039029335.1 Actinomycetota bacterium
CGGAAACTTCGCCTGGTGTGCTTTCGTGTTCGTATCCGTCACCGATGCTGGTCGGTGACACCACCACGCTGACGATTCCGGTTGACGTCGGTGCGGGGACCGCCGGCACCGTGACAGCGTCTGCGGTGGTGACCGGTGATCAGGTTGATCCGAATCTGGCGGACAACACGGACTCGGAGGACACAACGGTCAACGCCCCGTCGGCTGATTTGTCGGTCACCAAGGTTGACGAGCTGCTGGTGGACAACAACAACAACGGGCAGGCCGACGAAGGCGACACCCTGCGCTATCGGGTGACGATCATCAACGGTCTGTTGAACTCGCTGAACAACATGGTGTTCGACGACACGCTCGACAGCAACACCACGCTGTCCGGCACGATTCATATCTCGCCCCTGGCGTTTGCCGACGGCTACACCGCGATCGGCGCCACGCTCAACGTGCCGGCCGCCACCGGAGTACTGCTGAACGACGCGGACCCGGACAACTCGGTGTTCAACTCCGTGGTGGCCGTCAACGGCCTTCCCGGGGCCGTCGGAAGCTCGACCGCCACATCGGAAGGGGGGACGGTGACCGTCGCGGCCAACGGTGGTTTCGACTACACCTCGCCTGTCGGCTTTGAAGGCACCGACATGTTCACCTACACGCTTTCCGACGGTGACCCGCTTACCAGGGACGACATCGAAACCGTGACCATCACGGTCACCAACAACTCCAACGCCAACGATCAGGCCGCACCGCAGGCCGTTGGCCCCCGGAACGCAGTGGGTACAGCCTCCGTGCTCAACCAGAGCATTGGCAGCGTGGAGTCCGGTCAGGAGATCGAGGTCGTCTTTGACGTGACGATCAACTCTCCAGCGCCGGCGTCGGGCGAGGTCTGCAACCAGGCCACGGTGACCGCAGTAAACGCCGGTCCGGTGGTCAGCGACGACCCGGACACCGCAGCGCAAAACGATGCCACCTGCACCACGGTTGGGATTCCCCCGGTCGGACCGAGTTAGTTACCGACGACTCCTACGACTCGCTGGGCAACGTCGGCCTCGACGTCCCGGCCGCGGGTGGTGTCCCGGACAACGACACTGATGGTTCGGTGGGGGCGAACACGGTCGGTGCCGTCGAAGGCTCGGCGGCCAACGTAGGCAGTGGACCGCGGCGGCAACACGGTCTGCGGCAACATCATCAACAACTCGGTGACCGACACGTCCACGAATACGGACATCGGCATCTCGGTGATCGATCAGGACAGTAATCGCATCCTCTTCCAGGGGCTTGCATCCGTTACCTCGGGCGGTGCCGATGGTGTTCTCGACACCCCGTGGACTGCCAACGGCAACAGCACGTTGGCGATCAGGCCCCGACGGTTGCGGCCCGTTCCGCCTGCACGCCGGTCACCCACCGGTCGAGCTCGGCCCAGCGGTCGCTCAGCCAGTCGACCAGTTCCTCGTCGGTGGTTGGCAGGTCGCTGCGGCGGTGGACCCACCACTTGATGCGGACCGGGTGGGGGAGTGGTAGGCGACTGCGGAGCCCTTTCAACTCGGCCACACCCTCAAGGCCGACGTGGCCGATGATCACCACATCGGCGTCCGGTTGGCCACGCAACATCGCAAGCGTGCCCGCCGGTTTCGGCGGGAGGAGATTGACCAGTGTCTCGGCCCACGCTGCCACCTCGTCCTCACCCTTCTTGCGCAGAGAGTCGAGAACCCGGGTTCTTGTAGCCGGAGTGGCGTAGGTGCCTTCGGGAAAGATGATGAGCGCAGCATCCGGTTGGGACTCGGCGGCCATGGCCTCGATGGCCGTCTCCTCGGCGTCGGTGTCCGCGCCACGGGCCACGAAATGGTTGCCGAGCCGACCACCGAACAGGTCCATACTGGGGATCCAGCGCAGCTCCCGTTTGAGCACGTAGTGAATGAAGCGGTCCATCCGCTTGATGACGATCGTCACCGGGATCACCGCGTCGACCATGCTGGCGTGGCGACTCAGCAGCACAAAGGTTTTGGTCGGCAGGGTGCTGAGATCGTCGAACTGGAGCCGGACGCCCAGCAGGCGGCGGCCCCACTCGAGCAGCGAGTTGCCCCACCACCCCTGAACCCGTCGGTGGGCGTCCAGATTGAGCCGTCGGCCGAACGCCCCGGTCAGCCACAACCAGCCTCCGGCCAGGATGCCGATCCAGTCATGGACCAGGAACACCAGCAGGAAGACACAGAGGCGAAGCGTGGGCAGCCGCCGCAGTCCAGTTGCCAGGTCGACGATCACCGACACGACGGCCCACACCGGGGTCAGCAGCGTCCAGAGGGGAAGGCTGATGATCGAGCCGGGGATCGATAGCAGCCGTCTGATGAAATGCCTGTTCCTCACGTCCTCGATCCGCCTCCTCGGTTCTCACCCGTTCATACACGGTGATCCAGCGGCGGGATGAGCAGTATCGCAGAAACAAATCGACCCCCGGAAACCCGGAGGCCGATCGATCGTCTCTGCGATTGTTGCCGACACTAAGAAGCGCTGTCGCTCTTCTTGTTTCCGGGGAAGAGCTACCGCTCTTCTTGTTTCCGGGGAAGAGCTACCGCTCTTCTTGTTTCCGGGGAAGAGCTACCGCTCTTCCTTGAAAATCACGTGCTTGCGGACGACCGGGTCGTACTTCTTCAGTTCGATCCGTTCCCGGCTGTTGACCTTGTTCTTCTTGGTCACGTACATGTAGCCGGTGCCTGCGGTGGACCGCAGCTTGATGATGGGCCGCTTGTCGCTGGACTTCGCCATCAGACCTTCTCCCCACGGCGTCGAATGTCGGCAACGACGGACTCGATGCCCTTCTTGTTGATCGTCTTGATGCCCTTGGCGCTGACGGTAAGGGTCACCCACCGCTTCTCGCTCGGCAGCCAGAAGCGCTGACGCTGAATGTTCGGGCTCCAACGACGGCTCGTCACCCGATGGGAGTGCGAGACGTTGTTACCGAATGACGGCTTCCGACCGGTCACCTGGCAGATTTTGGACATCGTAGAACCTCTGAACCTCACTAACGGACTGTCCAATGCTATCGGGGAACCCCGCGGATTCCGTCCGGGGCTCCGATTCTTGTGCTAGGACCCGATCCCAGCCGGCACAACGCCGCCACACCGGCGCAAACCGCCCGCCAAAGACCCAGGCCGTTCAGCGACAACCGACATCGGGCACCCACCGACACGGCGTGATAACCCCCGCCCGGTCGATCGTGTCCTCGACAACCCACGCCCCGGCGGTGGTGTCGAACCGGCTGACCTCGCTGCCCTCGATGAACGATGGGCTCAGCATGCCGTACGTCCCGAACTCCACGCCGTCCATCAGCATCGGCGCGGTCAGTTCTCGCAGCCCCCACTGGGCGATCAACAGGTTGCTCCTGGTCAGGCCGCCATCCAACCCGGCCGCCAGCTCCAGGACCTGGTGCAGCACCCAGCCCCGCAGCCCAAATCCCTCGGCGAATGCCGCATCGTCCGGGTTCACACCCCGATCGGCCATCACCGATCGGACGTAGCGGGGATAGATGCCGTCGGCGGCATTGGGTCCAACCAGGTCGACAACACCACCACCGAACGTCAGCCACCCGTCGGCCGCCGATCCGGCAGGTGTCACGTACGCGGGCAGGTCGGCGCAGCCCGATGTGGTGATGCGGGCCTCTGCGGTGTCGGCCAGTCCCGTGTCGGCTGCCGCCCCGATGGCCAGCAGACAGGGATTGCCGGCGGTCATGGCGATGAACACCGTCGGCTCGAGTGCGGCAAGCTCGGCCACCGCACCATCGACCGACACCGCGGCCGGGTCATGGCGAACGAACGTAACGTCGGTGATGACGCTGCTTTTCTCGGCATACCGGGCGAAGCTCTGCTCGTAGGCGAGGCCGAACTGGTTGTCCATGACCAGAGCGCCGACCGTCACCGGCCGGGTGAACTGCTGCTCGATCCACGACCCCCACAACCACGCCTCCGTCGCCTGGGACATGGTCAACCCGGTGGTCCACGGCCGACCTCCGGGATCGCTCCACGCCGGGTGATTCGACTGCACCATCGGTTGCGGCACACAGGCCTCGTTCAGCCGGTCACTGACGGCAAAGCTGGTTGGTGTGCCGAAGGTGGTGATGGCAAGGAAGCCGTCCTCGATCAGCAGCTCGTCGACGATCTCCGCGGTGGTGGCGGCGATGAACCCGTCATCGTAGAGCGAGAGCTCCACCTCCAATCCGAGTGGGCCGATACCACCCCGCCGGTTGACCTCATCGAAGTAGGCGACCATCCCCTCGGCGTAGCCGCTGTAGTCGACGATGGCGCCGGAGAGGGGGAACGTGTTGGCGATGTGAACCACCCCGCCTCGGACACCGCTGGTGTCCCGCCAGCCATCCGGGCAGTCGGACAGATCGACCAGCACACCGGGTGGACCCTCCAGGAAGTTCCCGAAGCTGATGCCGACCCGCTGGACAAGCGTGAGCTCATCGATCAGCATCCGGCGCTCGTCGGCCCAGATGCTCCGATACCGGTCCATCCCGGAGGAGTCGACCCCGCTGTCGCCTGCCGCGTCGGTGATCGGCTGAGCCGACGGTTCGCCGGTGCGGCCCTCCTCGATCTGTTCGGGGTTCTGCTCCTCGGTCGGCGGAGGGACGGGCCGCCCGCCGTCCGAACCGCTGAACCCGACGACAAAGATCACGATCACAAACGCAGCGACCCCGACCCACGCCAGGATCGGCAGGAACGGATGCAGCGCATCGGTCAGGATCCGATACCAACGGCGCTTGTTCGGACCCCGGGGTCGTTGGCTGAAGGTACGCCCGACGCCCGCCCGGGCCCCCGCCTTCGATCGCTGCTTCGACTGCCGGGACCGCCTCGGCCTCCCGTGTCGCCCGGATTGGAGCTGCCATCGGTTGGTGGCCGCTCGCTGGTCAGCGGTGAGCGCCAGATTCTCCGCTGCGAGCGAGACGTCCAACCCGGACAGAATCCCGGGCAGGTCCTCCCACCGGCCCTGGTCGACGGCGTCCAAGGCCCGTCGCTCGGCCTGTTCGAAGATCAGATCCCGTCGCTGATCAGCCAGTGCCTGCGCGATCCTGGCCCGGAGGTTCTCCCGGTCGGGGAACGACGGGTCGACGTTGGTGATCTCCGAGAGCAGCTGCAGCGTCTCGCCGTAGGCCCCCCGGCGGTGACGGAGGATCGCCTGGTGATACTTCCACTCGCTCCAATCGCGGAGCCGGCGGGGATCCGGATCCTGGTCTTCCTCTCGATTGTTGTTCGGATCCACCACCCGCCCTCCAAGGCTGTTCGGCCGGTACCGGTGTCGATCATCGGCCGCATCGGTGCGACACCCGCCGAGCGGTCACGTGCGCCGACCCCGACGCCCGGTTGCCGGTGGCGATGCGCCCGCTGCCACTCCTTCTGATGAACAACGACGTTGGTGGGCCGAAAGGTTCCAAGCCGGAGCCGGTCGGTCACCACCTCAGAAGTCGTGGCCTACCGCCACAGACTGTACGGTCCCCGCCCTGCAAAATTTGGGTCGCCAGCCCACAAAACTTGTGGTCTACGGGCCCAAATTTCGCCGCAGGTTGGCGAGAGGCCGGTTGCCGACTCAGAACTCCGTCGGTTCGCCCTTCAGCGGTTGGGGTGGGATCCGGCCCCCGGGCAACCAGCGTTCCTTGCTTGCGTCGTTCGCCCGGCGGAGCGGTCCGAGGGACAGTCCGAACCCGACCAGCATCAGCAGTCCGACCGCCGCCGGCATCCACAGCCAGGTCCGCTGCCCACCGTTGGCAAACGCCTGGACGAGGGCGACCCCGATCACGCCGACCCCGACGGCCGACGCCAAGGCCAGCCCGGAGGCGTGGTAGACCGCCTCGTGGATCTGGGCGTTCCGCCGCCGGGCGTAGTTCAACCGCACCAGTTCGTTGTGGGCGAGCGCCGTTGCGCCTCCGGCGGCCAACAGCACCGGTGGCAGGCCGTCGAACGTGAACTGGGACGTCACGACAACAAGAACCAGAACCATGGCGGTGGCCAACCACAGCAGCGCATGGCTCCCGGATTCCACGGCTGCGGCGTGGACGAACCAGCCGACCGCCAGCAGGATCAGCATGGTGATCAATCCACCTTCCAGCCCGGCAAGGACACACCACAGGGTGATGATGAACCAGGCCACCATGGACTCCGGGTCGGCGAGCAGGGAGCCGTGATGGACAACCCAGTCACGGCATCGGTTGCCGAGTCGGCGGAACCAGTGGATCACAGCAGCTGCCTCGTCCGGCCGAGGTTACGCACGACACGTCGCATGACGTGCTCAAGGGAATCGCCGGTGCTCCACGGGATGATGATGGCACCCCGTTCCTGCAGCCAACGTTCGTTCAGCTCGTTGCCGACCCGGAAGATCCGTTTCGCCAGCAGGTCGACGTGGGGTTCCGGCGTCGGGATGCTGGGTTTGATGACCAGGATCTCGTGGCCCCGACTGCGGAGGTCGACCAGGGCGGACAGGGTGATCTCACTCAACAGCGGGGAGATGGCCACGATGGTGGCCGACTTCGGCATCTTGCTCGGCGGGACGTAGCCGACGTCGTTCTGGCGGCGGGGCAGCACCTCGGTGGCCAGCAGCGTGTCGATCACGGTGTGGAGATGCTTGCGGCCGAGGCGGGCCGGCAGCCACCGAACCCCCCGGCCGATGTCGATAAGCCCGACCCGGTCCTGGGCCCGGAGGTGCCGTTCACCGAGGGCCATCGCCGCGGTCACCGTCCACCGCAGCGTGGTGTTGAGGTCGACGCCGAGGTCCTGGGCCGAGTCGACCATGAGCACGATGTCCGACGAGCGGTCGGGATGCCGTTCGATGACCATGGGACTGCCCCGCCTGGCGGTCAGCCGGGGGTGGACCATGCGGACCGGGTCACCGAACCGGTACGGGCGCACTTCGGCAAGCTCACTGCCGGGTCCTTTGCTCCTGGCCCGATGTTCGCCGGTCACCGGGCGCTCCTTGTACAGCGGGATCAGGCTGTTGAGCCGTTCGGCTGTCGGGTGGACCCGAACCGGGACGTGGATCGGATAGCGGGCAACCCGTTCGGTCACCCCGAGGCGATCCCGGGTGGTCACCACCGCCCACTCCGGCCCGGCGGCGCCCCACCGGTCGGCCCGAACCTGCACGGCGAACCGCTGCCGCCCGTTGACCATGGTCACCAGGCGCGTCGGGCTCAGGGGGACAAGCGGGGGCGGTAGCTGGATCTCCACCTCGGTCCAGGTTCTACGGTCGGCCACCAGATCGACGGAGAACTCCAGGTTGTCCCCCTCAACAACGCGCGGTGCGGAGACCGTCGGGTTCTCGGCGGCGGCGGCCGGCCACCAGCCGTCACCGAGGGAGTAGGCCAACACGCCGAGGAACGGCGCAGCGATCGCCGCGGGTTCGACCGACCGTGAGATGAGGGCGATGGCCAGCCCGCCCCAACCGACAAAGAAGCAGATCCAGAATCGGTGGGTGAGGTGGCGGCTCATGGCCTGGGTTGCTGATACCCCTGCGGCTGGGCTGCGGGTGCCGCCGGGGGTGGTCCGGCCGGGGTCGGGGGATGCTGCGGCTGACCCGGCGCCTGACTCTGGGGGTGGGCGTGACCCTGGTGCGGTACCGGCCGCGGCTGCCCGGCATGCTGGGGCATCTGCCCGGCGGCCGGTGCCTGCTGCGGCTGTCCGCCGATTCGATCACCGGGGTCGATGGCTCGTGGCGCCGGCACCTGACCGACGATCTCCGCCACCACCTGGTCGGCCCGAACGCCCCGCACCCACTGGTCCGGCTGGAGGATCAGCCGGTGGGCGAGGCAGGGAATGGCCACCGCCTTCACGTCGTCCGGGAGCACGTGGGACCGGCCGATCATGGCCGCCCTGGCCCGGCTGGTCTTGAGCAGGGCGAGTGACCCGCGGGGACTTGCGCCCGCTTCGGTCCGTTGGCTGTTCCGGGTGGCCTCGACCAGATCGACGACGTACTGGGCGACCGGCTGGCTGATGTGGACGTCCTCCACCCGCTTCTGCAGGGCCAGCACGTCGTTTCCGCTCAGCACCGGGTTGACCACGGTGCGGTCCTGTTTGCGCCCGGCCCGCCGCATGATCAGCTCAACCTCGAAGTCCCGTCCGGGGTAGCCGATGTCTGTCCGGATCAGGAACCGGTCGAGCTGGGCCTCCGGCAGCGGGTAGGTGCCCTCCTGCTCGATCGGGTTCTGGGTGCCGATGACCAGGAAGGGGGACGGCAGCGGCCGGGTGACCGCGTCAGCCGTGACCTGACGTTCCTCCATGGCCTCAAGCAGTGCCGACTGCGTCTTCGGTGGGGCCCGGTTGATCTCGTCCCCGAGGACCAGGTTGGCGAATACCGGCCCCGGCCGGAACTCCGGCTCGGCGTTTGCACCGGCCAACACCGTGGCACCGGTGATGTCCGCCGGGATCAGGTCCGGTGTGAACTGGACCCGGGAGAATCGCAGGCCGGCGGCCTCGGCAACCGCCCGGGCGATCGCGGTTTTGGCCACGCCGGGGACGTCCTCCAAAAGGATGTGCCCGTCGGCCAGGAGGGCGGTGACCACCAGCTCCAGCACCTGGCGTTTGCCGACGATGGCCCGCTCCATTTCGGTGATGAGCGCGGCTGCGGCCCGTTGTACGTCGGCATGACTCATAAGCTTCCCGATCCTAGCGCTGGGCCCTCGGGGTCTCCACAAGGGGCGGGAGTTCCATCCGCTGCTCCAGATGGAGGATCACCGCGGCCACGGCGTCATCGCCGGACTCCGGATGGAGCTGGAACCGAGGGTCGGTGACGCCGGCAGCCTCGGTCAACCGGTTGACGGTGTGGATCAGTTCACGTCTGGCCGCAGTACCCCGCCGGACCCGAACCTGTTCGTGCAGCGCCTCCAGCTCCCACGGCGTCTGCTGCAGGCCGACCGGTTCCGGGTGCGGGACCTCCCGGGGTCCTGCGCTGCGGGCACCGCGGCTGATGCGCTTGTCCAGGCGAAACGCCAGGACGACCAGTACGAGTGCGGCCAGCACGATCAGCCAGGGAAACAGGGTGACCACCAGGTCCATCAGACCCCCGCCATCGCGTTCGGCCGTCCGCCGCCCGCACCGTCCGCCAGCAGGTTCAGCTGTCGCAGCCGGGCGACCACCGCATCCCGGTCCGCGCCGGTGGCGTGACCGGGGGCGAACCGGACCATGGCGAAGCGGTCGCAGATGGGCCCGAGCGGTTCGGCCAGTTCCGGACGGATCTGTTCCACCCGGTTGTGCCACTCGAACGGGGTCTCGTCCTGTCGGCGGGCCGGGAGCCCACCGAGGCCGCGTTCCGCGGCATAGAACGCCAGTCGGATGGCCCGGTCCGGATCGGGGTCGTTGGAGAGGATGGCCAGGAAATGTTCCATCTCGTCAACGTCGACACCCGTCACGGCAAGCTGGCCGAAGTCAAAGTCGTTCTCGGGCTGGTTGCGGTACAGGTAGACCGCGGTGGCGACGCTCAACACGGCCAGCAGGGCAATGGCGCCGAACACCCACGGCCACGGCAGGTCGGCGGTCTGATCCAGTAGTTGCTCGAAGGTGCCGCCGTCCTCGGCGAAGTCGATCGGGCCGACGGTTGTCCCGTCCTGCAGGGTGACCGAGCCGTCCGGGTTGGGGGTCAGCTCGACCTCGGTTCCGTCCGGGGTCACCTCGGTGGCGGTCACGCCGTCGTTCTCACCGTCGATCCGGAACTCAACCCGGCTGCCGTCCGGTCGGATGAGGTCGACGCCGCCATCGGCCGGAACCAGCACCGTGTCGTCCTCGCCGACCTGATCGAGCGGGACGACCTCAAGGTTGCCGTTCTCGTCGACCCGGATCGCCACGAGGTCATCCGGGTCGACCTGGACGACCGAATCCGGGTCCGGCTGGTTGGCCACCAGATCACCGTCGCGGTTCAGCTCGAGGCGAACCGGGCCGCTTTCGGTTTCGACGATCAGCGGCTGGGCGGTTGGCGCGGTCGCGTGACCCGCTGGAAACTGCTCTGCCGGCTGTAGGACGGCGTCCTGATCGGCTGGAAGTGCCCGGGCCTCGGCGCCTTCCGTGGTGTTGAGTCCACCATCATCGGTGGGGTTGAGGGTGATCACCGAACCGTCCGGCCTGGTCACCGAAACCCCTCCGCCGGGGGCCGGGGTCAGACCGAAGTCCCGCTCGGGCAGCTCCGGCCGCTCGATCGGTTCGAGCATCCCGTCCTCGGTGACTCGGATGGCTCCGAAGTCGCCGTTGTCCGATTCGCTCAGCGTTCGGGACGGATCGGTCGGCACCGCGGAGCTGCCGGGGGTCGCTGTGACCGTGTCACCGTTGCCGAGCTGGACCACAACGTCCCCATTCGGCAGCTGGATGACCACCGGGGTTGTTGACTCACCGTCGGAGCCGGTCGTCTGCTCGTCCGAGGAGTCGGCGTCGTCGGTCTGGCCGTCGGAAGACTGCTGCCCCGAGTTCTCTCCAGTCTGATCCGGGTTGGGCTCCGACCTCTCCGGATCGGTGCCGTCGGAGCCCTGGGCCCGCTCCTCGAGAAGATCGTCAAGCGGTTCCGCCCCGTCCGGTTGTCCGGCGTCGCGGGGCTGCTCGGCGGACGCGGTTCGGTTCTCGAAGTCGGCCCGGGATTCGGTTGAGATGGCCAGGCCGACCAGGACCAGGAACCCGAGCAGCGCAGGGATGGCCAACCACCCCAGGGGGGACCGGTGAGACGACGCCGCAGTCATGCCTCACCATCATGGCCCAAAACCGGCCACAATCCGCCTCGTGGCGAACGCTGGCGGTCAGTCGATCAGTCGATGACTCGGGGGATGGTGTCGGGTCGATTCGTGCGGCAGGATTACGGCAGAAGGGTGCCGCTGCCGTCGTCCTCGTCAAGGACGCCCAGTCCCAGATCCTCCGGGACCTCTTCGTTCTCGGTCACGGAGCCGACCGCCGCGGTGGACAGGTCGATCAGGATCTCGTAGAAGTTGTTCGGCTTGTCCAGGAACTCCAGCAGGCTGAGGGCCTGGTCCTGACCGGCGGTCTCAACCCGCAGAACGCCGTAGCCGAGCAACTCGCCGAGGACCGTGGTCCGGTAGTTGATGTCGGTGACACGGGTGAGCGGCATGGTGTCGATCCGGGCACCGAGGAAACCGGCGGAGGCGATGACCCGTCGGTTGGTGATGTAGAGCCGCTCGTAGAAGGCCCACATGGCCGCGGTGTAGATGAACCGGCCGGCGGCGACGAGGATGGCGAGGATGGCCATGCCGGTCACACCGAACGCCGTGAATCCGATGAGCAGACCGGCGACGACTCCGTAGACGAGCGCCTGGCTCCAGTCGTTCCGCCTGGCCTGGACAAAAAGCATGAGGGTGGACGACCCGATGACGATCACCCCGAACACGCCGGTGGGAACACCGCCTGCGAACATGGTCACAAACGTGAGCACGGCCAGCGTTTCCAGGAACGGCCGGATGAGGATGGCCCAGTGGCGTCGCTCGTTGTACTTGATGCGCTCGCCCTTGATCAGGACCCCGGTCGGGCCGAGGGGCCTGAACAATGATGAGGTTGATGGGGTTCCGGTCTGCGCCATCCGGGTGCCTAACTGATCGCTGGATCCCGTTACCGGATCCGGCTGGTGGGTTGGTGGGTCGGTATCTCTGGTGGTTCTTCGTGGCGGGGTTGATCAGCCGCCGGCCACGGTGCTTACGGGGTGGCTGTGGGGGGTTGTGGCGCCGTCGTGGTCGTGGGTGAAGGTGTCCACCCCGTCCGGCGACACGGACTCAATCGAGTTTGCGATGGTGGTGGTTGTGGCGTTTATGGCGCCGGTGCCATCATTGGTGCCCTCAAAAAGACCGGTCAGAAACTGTCCGACCGCACCGAGCAGTTCAACGATGAACCCGGCGAAGTTTCCGGCGGTGTCCCCGGAGCCGCTCGGGTCGCTATAGATGAGGAAAAGCACAAAGGCGAAAGCTAGTGGATACACCCATTTTGGCATGCTGGCCTCCCGTAAGACCCCTACTTTTGGGGTCCACGTTAGAGTTCGACGGCTCCACCCGCATTGGCATACTAGTGGCAGATTGTCCAGTTCGTCGAGATGGACTCCGCCAACCCCTTGACGTCGGGCCTTTTTGGGACATTCCGGAGCGATCACGCCCTGTTTTCCGGCCCCTCCGGCGTTGGTTACCGTAACCGGCGTTCTTGATTCGATTCCGGCCGAGCGGGGAGACTGACGCCATGGAGACGGATCGGAAACCGGAGTTCGGGATTGCCCTTCGCCTGCTGGCCGGGGCAAAGGAGGAGGCCAGGAACGCCGAGGCGCTCGGGTTCGACTACCTCTCGACCGGCGAACACATCATGTTCTACGGGCCGACGGCCAACAACATGGTGTCTCTGGCCGCTGCGGCGGGAGCCACGGAACGGATCAAGCTGCTGAGCGGCATCGTGTTGGTGCCGCTGTACCCACCGCCGCTACTGGCCAAGCAGGTGGCCGTGCTCGACGTGGTGTCCGAGGGTCGGTTCAGCCTGGGTATCGGCGTCGGTGGTGAGTTTCCGAAGGAGTTCGCCGCCGTGAACGTTCCGGTGGAGGAGCGAGGGGCCAGAACGAACGAGGCACTGGAGGTGATCGACAAGCTGCTCACCGAGACCGACGTCCACTTCGACGGACGCTTCACCACACTCGACGGGGTCACCATTGCTCCGCGAGGGGTCCAGAAACCCCGGGTCCCGATCTGGGTTGCCGGGCGCAAGGATGTGGCGATGCGTCGAGCCGCCCGGTATGCCGAGGGATGGATGCCGTACATGTACACGCCGGAGATGTTGGCCGAGAGCATGGAGAAGATCGCCGACTTCACCGCCGATGCCGGCAGGCCGGACGGGTCGGTGGCCGGTGGACTCTATATATTTGCCTGCGTCCACGAGGACCGCGAGACGGCGTTGGACCTGGCGAACCAGCAGTTGAGCAGGCAGTACAACCAGGACTTCTCGAAGCTGGTCAGCAAGTACACGGTGGCCGGCACGCCGGAGGATTGCATCGCCAGGGTGCAGGAGTACATCGACGCCGGGGCGGGCACCATCATCTTCAGCCAGGGCTGCCCACCGGACTACGTGGACGAGAACACCGTTGCGTTGGCCGAAGGGGTGGTCGCCGCGTTCCGCTGAGGGCGGCTCCACCCCGTCAGATGTTGAGCGGGGCCACCGGCCGGTGGTCCGCCATCCAGACCTCGGTTGCGGCTGCGCTCACCGGCCGGGAGTACAGGAATCCCTGCAGGCTGTCACAGCCCATCTCGGTCAGGAGCGTGGCCTGGCGTTCGGTCTCCACACCCTCCGCGGTGATCGTGACGTTCAGCAGGTGGCCGGTCTTCACGATCAGGTGAATCAGCGTGTAGTCGGCGTCGTCTTCCATGGCCGCGACGAAGCTGCCGTCGATCTTCAGCGAATCGACCGGGAGCCCCCGCAGGTGGGCCAGGGACATGTAGCCGGTCCCGAAGTCATCGAGCGAGATCTGCACGCCGTGATCCCGGAGCGCCGAGAGTTCACGGCCCGCTGCGATCATGTCCTCGAGGATGGCCGTCTCGGTCACTTCGAGCGACAGGCGTTGGGGGTCGACGCCGTGGGTCTCCAGCGCGGCTCGTACGTCGTTGTTGAGCTGTCCGCTGCCGAGGTGGCGGCTCGAGATGTTGATGGCGACCATCACATCAGCCAGGTCCGGGTGATCAGCCCACTCCTTGAGCTGCGCGACCGCCGCGTTCAGGACCCAGCGGTCGATGTCGACGATCAGCTCGGTCCGTTCCGCCACCGGGATGAACACGTCGGGCGGCACCCGGCCGAAGCCCGGCCGATCCCAGCGGAGCAACGCCTCGAAGGCGGTGACTTCCTTGGTGGCAGCGTTCACCGAGGCCTGGTAGTGCAGCTCGAACAGGTCGTTGTCGAGGGCCTGTCGGATGGCCAACTCCATCTCGTCCCTGGCCCGGACCTCGCCGCGAAGGTTCTCGTCGCAGATGTCGATGGTGCCCTTGCCCATCGACTTCGCCCGGTAGACCGCAAGGTCGGCGTCCCGCAGCAACTCCTCGGCGGAGAGCGATCCGTCCGCAAGGCCGATTCCGATACTGATCTTCGGTACAACGGTGACGCCGTCGAGGACGATCGGTCGGGTCACGTTCTCCTGTATCCGCTCCGCCAGGTTGGACACCTCGTGTATTCCCGCAATCGGCTCGGCCACCACAAGGAACTCGTCTCCACCGAGCCGGCCGGCCAGATCGCCGTCTCGAATGCTGGCCAGCAGCCGCCTGGCCGTCTCCTGGAGGACCTTGTCCCCCGCCTGGTGGCCGTACCGGTCGTTGATCGCCTTGAACTCGTCAAGATCGATGAACAGGAGAGCGAGCGACGTCTCCGACCGCCTGGTCCTGTCGATCGCCGAATCGAGGTGACGCAGGACCGCATTCCGGTTCGGCAACTTGGTGAGTCCGTCATGGGCCGCTTCGTGGGCCAGCCGCTGCTGGAACTGCTCCCGCTCCGCAAGGTTGCGGGCCAGGCGGGTCACCGCCGCGTGGAGCGAGGCACCCAGCTGGCCCGGGGCCGCCGCCGATATCACCAGATCGTCAAGCCGCTCCTCGGCCAGGGCTATGGCCTGGGCCTCCGCGGTCTGCAGGGAGGCCATCGCTTCGTTCAGCGCCCGGGCACTGACCCGGATCTCGGCCGGTCCACGCTCCTCCAACCGGGTGGCCAGGCGACCCTTGCCCAACTCCTGGGCGGTGTCGGCCAGACGCTGGAGCGGCCTGGCCACCAGAACCATGAGGGCGATGGTGGCGCCGATGCCGATCACGCCGGTGACGAGGATCCAGCCGACCGTCACGTTCTGGTCGCGGGACGCGTCGGCCAGTGACCGGTCCGCCGCCTCCCGAACCTCGAGCAGCGACGCGTCGACCACCCGGCCGACCTCGGCCGTCATGACACGCCAATCACCGAGCGACTCGTTCATCTCGGCGGCCAGCTCGAGCACGTCGCGCAGGTCCGTGCCCGTCAGATCAAGGCCTTCGGTTGTCGGATCGGGTTCCGGAACGCCGTTCCGGACGAACCCCATGATCGTCTCCTCGTAGATGGCCAGCGCGTTCCGCCGCGCGTCGGACTCCACGAACGCCGCCCATTCCTCGGCCACCGGGCCGCTGGTCGGCACGATCTGTTCGACCTTTCGGACGTGGTCTTCGTAGACCGCCACCACATCGGCGAGGTCCCTGACCTGCGCGGGGTACGGCTGAATAAAGGGTGCGGCCGCGACCGAGGCCCAGCCGCCGCCGAGCGCACCGCTGCTTATCTCCACCCTCGCGGCGGCTTCCGCCACCTGGGCGGCAACGGCCACGTCGGTGCTGTCCGCCCCGGTGGCCGCTTCGATCAGTACCTGCAGCTCCCGATTCGACTTGTCGATGACCAGTTCGATGACATCGTCGTACTCGGCGCCAAGCGTTTCAATGTCGGTCGTTCCGGCCGACCGGTTGCGGACCATGGCCACCGCTTCGGTGAGTGCCGGGTCACCAAGGTCGGCCAGGTGACGGTTGACGGTGTTGCGATCCTGCTCGTATGACTCGGCGAAGTCGACACCGACCATCTCCGCTCCATTGCGGGGAAAGTCGCCGACGAACCCACCGTTGACCAGCCGCCACGATGACGAGATCTGTTCCGCACTCAGCCCGGATCGCAGCCGGACCAGCGTCTCCAGCTTGGCCGAGGCCACCGAGACGTCCCCGGCCGCTTCCACCCGCTTGGCCGAGATCTGCCATTGCACAACACCGACGCCCAGCAACGGGAGCAGCAGGAGGAGCCCGATGGTAAACAGCAATACACCGATGCTGGGCCACTGGCCGGTCCTACGCCTCACCTCTCTTGGATCGGCGCCATTTCGGCTGATCTTGAAGCATTGCCGGTACAGGTTCGAGGCGGTTCGCGGAACTGCTGCTCTGCGGCGAGACCGCTCGTAATAAGAGTCTTTTGGGCAACTTTGCTGGGCGCTCCGGTGCAAGACCCCCACACACGGTCCGTCATAGTGAACGGGTGAGCATGGTGAGGGCTTGGCCACGGGTAGCCACCGCCGGGCTCCTTTTGTTGGCGCTGGGAGCCCTGGGTTTTCGAGCCGCAGCCGAGGAGTCCGGTCTCGGGCGCGTCTTTGTGTCTTCAACGTCGTCCGGCACGGTCGGCGGTGTCTCGTTCACCGATGAGGACATCCTGGTCCACGACGAGTCGACCGGGACCTGGTCCCTGCACCTCGACGGGTCCGTTGTCGGGCTCAGCCCATCCGCCAAGCTGGACGGGTTTCACATCGCAGCGGACGAAACGGTGCTGTTCAGCCTCACCGCGCCGGTCACTCTCCCCGGTGTCGGGCAGGTCGACGACTCCGACGTTGTGGCGATCGACCCGGACACCGCCGGATTCTCGCTCTTCTTCGACGGTTCGGCCCACGGTCTGACGTCATCCGGCGAAGACGTTGATGCGCTGACCCTCGACGAGACGGGCCGGCTGGTCATCAGCACCCTCGGCTCCGGGTCGGTGCCGTCCGGTTCCTTCGCCGACGAGGACCTGCTCCGGCTGGTCGACGGTTCGCTCGAGCTGTTCCTCGACGGTTCCGCCGCCGGCCTGTCCGCCGGACCGGAGGATGTTGTTGGTGTCTCGATCGACGAGGCCGGCGCCGTGCTGCTGAGCACCCTGGGAAATTTCGCGGTCGGTGACAGCTCCGGGACCCGCTCCGATGTTGTGCGATGTGTACCGACCGACACCGGTCCGATCACCAACTGCAGCTGGGACATCCGCTGGACGGCGGCACCCGCAGGATTCCAGGCGGAGTCGTTGAACGGACTGACGGTCACCGGCTCCGGTCCGCCGCCACCGACGACGACCACCACTCAGCAGACGACAACCACCTCCACTCAGCCGACCACGACCACTACTCAGCAGACGACCACCACTGAGCAGACCACGACAACAACGACCACACCACCGTTGCCGGAGATCCCCGCCGATGGTTTCTTCCTGGTCTCCACCTCCGGCGGGACCGTCGGCGGCGTCGGGTTTACCGATGAAGATGTGGTGTACGTCGATCCGAACGGGCAGTGGTCGCTGTTCCTCGACAGCTCGGACCTTGGCCTCGGCGCCTTCCAGAAGATCGACGGGGTCGCCGTCAGGCCGGACGCCGGCGTGTTGTTCAGCATCTCCGCCCCGGCCACGCTGCCCGATGTCGGCGCCGTTGACGACTCCGACGTGCTGCTCCTGACCCCGTCCTCCCTCGGCGAGAACACGGCTGGTGTGCTGTCGCTGTACTTCGACGGCTCCGCCCATGGGCTGTCTTCCAACGGTGAGGATGTGGATGCGGTCGGCCTCGACCGGGATGGCAACCTGCTCGTGAGCACAAAAGGATCGGCCTCCGGCCCATTCGGCCGAGCCGCTGACGAGGACCTGCTGGTCTTCAACGGCTCCGCGCTCCTGCTGTTCCTCGACGGCTCCGCGGTCGGCCTCGGCAGCGCCCCGGAGAACGTTGTCGGGGTGTCGGTCCACCCCAGCGGCGCCGTGCAGCTCAGCACGATCGGCAACCACTCCGTCGCCGGTGCCTCCGGTGACCGGAGCGATGTGCTCCAGTGCATGCCGGCCGATGCGGCGCCGATCACCAGCTGCTACTGGCTCTCCTCGTTCGACGGCGGAGCAGCCGGTTACGGGGCCGAGACGATCGGCGCGATGAGCACCGCGGGAATGGTCGGCTACTACACGGACTTCGACGCGCAGCTCGGAGCGGACTGGGAGATCTACGACTCGGTGGGCCACGCGGGCTGGGGGCTTCGTCGGCCGTCGGCCGTCGACGTTGGGCCCGGCGTCGACGCACGGACCGGCGGGCTGCTGACCATCACCGCCAAGATGGGCTCCGGTGACGAGGCCGGCCTGCTGGTCTCCGGTGGTGTGAAGGTGCGCTTTCCTCAGATCTACGGGAATTATCTGGTCAGGACAAAGGTGGAGCCGGACCCGGACGGGGTGACCTCCGGTGCGGTTCTGCTGTGGCCCGAATCCAACCAGCATCCCCGTGACGGGGAGATAGACATCCTGGAGTCCTGGAGCAACCGGGAGAC
>JBCCGJ010000089.1:0-17875 GCA_039029335.1 Actinomycetota bacterium
CGAGACGGCTCAGCTCATAGCCGAAACCGTTCAACGTCTGGCCGCCGACGGCATCGACATCGTCCATCACCATCGCACGGACCGGACCGGCTACAAGGCCGGAGCGTTGGCGGCGGGGATGGCGACGGCCACCGGCGAATTCGTTGCGGTCTTCGACGCGGACTTTGTCCCGGAGCCCGACTTCCTGCTCCGGGTCATCGGTGAGTTCGACGACCCGGAGGTGGCCTTTGTTCAGGGTCGGTGGTGCCACCTGAACCGGAACCACTCGCCGATCACCAAACTCCAGGCCCTGGCGATCGACGCCCACTTCCTGGTGGAGCAGACGGCTCGTCGACAGCGGGGATTCTGGTTCAACTTCAACGGCACGGCCGGCGTCTGGCGGGCTGCGGCCATCCATGACGCCGGCGGCTGGACGGCCGACACCCTGACCGAGGATCTCGACCTGTCCTATCGGGCCCACCTGCGGGGCTGGCGAGGCCGGTATCGGGCCGACGTCGCCGTTCCCGGGGAGCTGCCGTATCACGTCGCCGGATTCCGTCGTCAGCAGCATCGCTGGGCCAGGGGTTCGCTCGAGTGCGCAAGGAAACTGCTGCCCGCGGTCTGGCGATCACCGGCGACCGCATTGACCAAGTTCGAGGCGACCACCCACCTCACCGCCTACGGCATCCACCTGTTGCTCTTTGTCATTGCGCTGCTGTACCCGCTGATCGTGGCCGGCGGCGCCCGCATCGGTGGGTACGGGACCCTGTACGGCCTTGGCTACGTCTTTGCCCTGTCGTCGCTTGCACCGGGGATCTTTTTCATCACCGGGGTGTACCGGTCCAAACGGCCGGTCGTCCGGGAGGCGCCTCGGGTGTTGCTTGCCTCGATCCTCGGTTCCGGACTGATGCTCAACACCGTCAGGGCCGCCGCCCAGATCGTCACCGAGCCGAACCCGGAGTTCGAGCGGACCGCCAAGTTCGGTACGGCGGCGGAACAGAACGCAAAGCGGGACACCCGACGGAGCGGTCGGTATCTCCTCGGCCTTGACCGCATCGTGATCGGTGAGGTGCTGTTCGGTCTGTACTGCACCTACGCCGCGGTGGTGGCCGCTCAGGAGCGGAACTGGGGCATCGTGCTCTACGCCACCGTCTTCGCCGCCGGGCTGCTGAGCCTGGCCGCCATCACCGTGTACCAGGCGGCTGCGGTCCGCCGGGGTCGGACGGGGGATCCGAAGGCGGCGAACCTCCTCAGGTCGAACGAGCCGGAGACGTCGTGGACCGCGTCGTCCTGATCATGGCGAAACAACCGATTGCCGGGTCGAGCAAGACCAGGTTGACGCCGGTGCTGACCGACGACGAGGCAGCGGAGCTGTCCGCGTGTTTCATCGCGGACACGGTGACGGCGATGGTCGACCTGGCCGCCGCCGACCCCGGCTTTGCGGTCACCATCGCCGGCACGCCCGCCTCCGCCGGACCGTACTTTGCCGAGCTGGTGCCGACCGCCGGGTTTGTCGCCCAGCGCGGTCCGTCCCTCAGCGACCGGCTGGCCAACGTCATGACCGACGCACTGTCCGGTGGGGCATCGATGGTTGTGGCCGTCAACAGCGATAGCCCGACGCTGCCCCCGAGCCTGGTCGCCGACGCATTCGAACTGCTGGCCGACGACGACGTCGACGTGGTCCTCGGTCCTGCCGAGGACGGCGGCTACTACCTCATCGGCTGGAAACGACCCCATCCCCGTATGGTCACCGACGTGAAGATGTCCACCTCGGACGTACTGTCCGACACGCTGGCCATCGCCGCCGAGGACGGGCTGGCGGTGTCGCTGACCGAGCCCTGGTTCGACGTCGACCAACCGGCAGACCTCGACCGGGTCAGGTCCGACCTCAACGCCGGTCGGTTCTGCGGCCCCGCCACGACCGCCTTCCTCCTGGCCAGGCCCCAGATCGGGGTGGGGTCCCGATCGCGCCGGTGAGCCGGCCGTCCTGATGAGGGTTGTTGCCGTCATCCCGGCCCTCGACGAGGCGGGCAACGTCGCCACCGTGGTCGGCGAGTTGCTGGCCGAGGTCGCCGCGGTCGTTGTCGCCGACAACGGCTCGACTGACGACACCGCGGCGGTGGCTGCGGCGGCGGGGGCGACCGTCGTGACCGAGCCGCGGCGAGGGTACGGGTACGCCTGCGCCGCCGGCACGGCCGAGGCCATACGGGCCGGAGCCGACGTTGTGGTCTACATCGACGGGGACGGCAGCTCGGTGCCCGGGGAGGTGCCGGGTCTGCTGGAGCCGATCGCCGCCGGCGATGCCGGTCTGGTGCTCGGCTCACGAACGCTCGGCCGGATCGAGGACGGGGCGATGCCGGCCCACCAGCGGTTCGGCAACACGCTGTCCGCATGGCTGATGCGGCTGCTCTACCGGATCGAGGTGACCGACCTTGGGCCGTATCGGGCCATCCGGGCCGATCTGGTGGTGTCTCTGGACATGACCGAGATGACGTTCGGTTGGCCGACCGAGATGACGGTGAAATGTGCAACGCGCGGGGTGACCGTCGTTGAGGTCCCGGTCACCTGGCGACGGCGAGGGCAGGGGAGATCAAAGGTGTCCGGCACGCTGAGGGGATCGGTCCTGGCCGCCCGCTACATCCTCGGGGTGACCATCCGCCACGCCAGATAGAACCCGAAGCGTTCCGCTAGCGACCGGTCCAGCGGGGCTGCCGCTTCTCGAAGAACGCATTGACCCCTTCGGTCGAGTCTTCGGACTGACCGATGATCCGCCGCGCCTCACGGGTGAGCTCCCAGCCGGTTGTGTCGTCGGCGGAGGTGAGCGCATCGACGACGCGCAGGGACTGCTGGACCGAGATCGGTGCGTTCTCGGTGATGCTTGCGGCAAGCGCCATCGCCCCGGCGAGCGCCCCGCCCGGCTCGGTCACCTCGTTGACCAGGCCGAGGCGGTGGCCGTCCTGCGCCGACAGGTCCGCACCGGTGAACAGCAGCTGCTTCGCCACGTTGAGCGGCAGTACTCGGGACACCCGGAACAGTGCGCCGCTGGTCGCGACCAGACCACGCTTGACCTCCGGAAGCGCAAATCGGGCGTTGTCGGCCGCCACAACCAGGTCGGTCGCCATGACCACCTCGAACCCGCCGCCGTACGCGATGCCCTCCACGGCGGCGATCAGGGGCTTGACCCTGGTCCGGCCGACCACACCGTACACACCACCACGCTCGGTCGGTGGGCCGGAGGTTGCCGCCATGTCCGTCCCGGCGCAGAACATGTCCGGACCGCCGGTGATGATGCCGACCCACAGGTCCGGATCGTCGTCCAACCGGTTCAAGGCCTCGTCGAGGGCCAGCGTCATCGCCCCGTCGATGGCATTCCGTTTCCGGTGGCGGACCATCGTGATGACCATGATGTGGTCGGTGATCTCCACCGTTGTCCGTTGCTCGTCGGTGCCGTCGGGTTTTGAGCTGCTGTCCTCGGTCATCGGGTTGTTATAGCTCGAAGGGCTTCGGGTCAAGAAAACGATCGACGACGTTGCCGGTCATGGTGGCCACGTCGTTGTTGTAGCCGTTTCGGGCCAGCGCCCCGAACCACGAGATCGATCCGACCGAGAAGACCGCACCGCCGTTCGGTGTCTCGTAGAAGACGATGTCGGCCCGGACGTACGGATCGGGATCGGGGGCGGCCACCGACCCCTCGAACTCCTCCTTCGTCCGGATCATGTCCGGTCCGAACTCGGTTGCGGACGCAAGGACAACGGCGTGGGCCGGGGAGCCGAGCCGGGTGTCGTACCGATCCAGCTCCTGTCCTGCCGCACCACCGCCGAGGCCGGAGGTGCCGATCCTGCCGTCCTCGATCTCCACCCCGTCCCAGATCCACGAGGCCCGCCCGTCGAGGGACTCCTCGTTCACGTCGAAGTGGGACGCCTTGGCGAAACCCTGGGCCGCGAACCCGATGCCGACCAGTTCGTTGGGGGCCCGGCCGAGCCGTCGCCACATGCCGCCGTACTCGCCGGTGAACGCGTGGTAGCTCTCTCCGTTCCCGGTCTGCCAATTCCGCACCCCGTCCTCGGCCCGACGCAGCTCCATGGCTCCCGGCCACTTGTCGCTGAATGCGACCCGCCAGTAGAACCCGTTCCCGCCCAGGTACAGCAGCCGCCCACCGTTACGTTGCCACTCCTCGAGGGCGTCGAGCATGGTGGTCGACCAGTACTCGGGGTGGGAGCAGGTCACGATCACCCGGTACGGCGCCAGGGCCGCAGCCCCGTCGTGGTGCACATCCTCGTCCGCGATGACGTCATGGCGCCGTTCGCCGAGGTGCTGCTCGAGGAATGCGTTGATGTCGGTGTCGGGCGTGAAGTTCCAACCGTCCGCCCCCGGTCTGAGGTTCAGCACCGGGCGGAGACGCGAACTGAACATGACGCCGCTGCCGTCCGGGTGTTTCTCGTACATCGATCGGCCCAGTTCGGGGTGGACCCGAACGTACTCGTGCTCCGGGCGGAGCCTGGTCCGGGACCCGATGAAGTCGGCACCTTCGAACAGCATCCGATGGTTGGCGTACGCCAGGTAGGTGGCGGAGGACATCAGCAGGGCGATATCGGCGGTCGGTGCGCCCGCCGCGGGTCTGACGAAGAACGGGATCCGGTCGTCGCCGTGTTCGGTCTCGATCCGGAATGCGTAGATGCCGCTTGGCAGGTCCCCGGGCAAGGTCACCGTTGCGGTGGCATCCCACCCCGCGTCGTACAGGTCGTCCTTGTGGAAGTGCACCGCGTTCCAGTGCTCCGGGGTGTCCGTCCACCGCTGGTGGGCCTCGGTCCACGTCGGACCGGTCACCGCACGGGTCGGGAGCTGATGGAGGACACCGTGCCGGTCGTTACCGCTGGTGTCCACCATCATCGGTCCGTCCATCTCCTGGCCGAGGTCCCACCGCAGGTCCGTCCCGTCGACGGTGAGCGCTGGTTCGGCGATCCGACCGTCGAACCGCCCGCCGGCGTACCGACCGGAGTTGTCCCCGCCGAACACCAGGCTGGTCAACCGGGAGGGGGTGAGCGTGACCCGGCTGCTGACGGGTTCACTGTTCGGCTCCAGCAGATCACGGCCCGGTGACGCCGACGGGTCGGTCGTTGCGTTGCCGGTCATCGTCGCAACGCCTGCCGCCGCCAGTGCCGACAGGTCGATGGTCAGCTCGACCCGGTACCAGCGATAGCCGGCAAGCGGCGTCGATCGGAGCGCCACGTCGGCCCCGCCGGCCTTTGCCCGAAGCATGCCGTTCTCCAGCACCACCTGGGCGATCAGTGACTCGCCGATGACCGAGGCGATGAGCTGATGCTCCGACGGCCGGGTCGGCATGACGAAGAACGACAGGGCGATCGTCTCGGTTGCCGTGAGACCGGCCAGGTCGACAGCACCGTAGGACCCGGGCCGAAGCGGTTGGTCTGTCAAGGCCACCGTCGCCGGGAGCCCTGCGGACGACGGGAGCGTGATTGCGGTCTCGGAGAAGCCCGGCCCGGACCGGGTCGGGTCGCCGCAGTGGATACGGACCAGGGACAGCGACGCCGGACCGGGGGAGTGGCTTGACGCTCGAAGGGTGATCGGTTCGCCGGCCCGCAGCGACCAGGGCTCGTTGTACCCGGTGACCTGTTTGCCGACCTCCGGTTCCGTCGGCGACGAGGCGGCCGCCGGAGCGTCCCGGTTTGCTGTGCGGTCCCGCGGCGGGTCCTGCTGTTCTGGGGAAGACTCGGTCACTCGCACACTGTGGCATCCGCCGTCCACCGCTTCCACATTGTCACCTCCGCTGTCTCTTCTGGACCGTTTCCTCGCGACCGTTTCTCCTCGCACGTCTCCCTTCCCTGTCTCCTGCCGTCGGCATCCTCACCGCACCGGTCGGGCAGGGCCGAGCGACAGGCGCCAGCATGACGGCGAATGGGCGGGAAGCTACGGTTGGGCGGAATGCTCGATGGCCTCGCGGTACTGGACCTGACCGATCATCGCGGTGAGATCGGCCCGTGGTTACTGGCGGAGCTGGGGGCGGACGTCATCAAGGTCGAACCGCCGGGAGGTACCGCCGCCCGCCGGTCGGCGCCGATACGCAATGGCGAGAGCCTCCAGTTTCTGGCCTACAACATCGGTAAGCGGACGGTCACCCTCGACCCGAACGTCGCAGCGGACCGGTCGACCCTCCGTCGGTTGCTCGGTCAAACCCGTATCGTCTTCGACTCCGGTCCGCCCGGTCTGTTGACGGCCTTCGGCGTCGACCGGGCGACGCTTGAGGCGCTGAACCCGTCGGTTGTTGTGGTCACGGTCACGCCATTCGGAAGCGACGGACCCCGGGCCGACGCCCCGGCGTCGGAGTTGACCGTCGCCGCGCTCGGTGGTCCGGTCCGTATCCAGGGCAGTCCCGAGCGGCCGCCGGTGAAGATCTCGGTGCCTCAGGTGTGGCGGCACGCCGGCGCCGAAGCTGCGTTGGCGGCCATGGTGGGACACCACCGGGCGGTCGGTGACACCATGACCGGAGCGGCGCCCCGACCGCAGTTCATCGACGTGTCGGCCCAGGCCGCCATGACCTGGACCCTTTTGAACGCGATGGAGGCCCATGCCATCCAGGGCCGGGACTTCGAGCGGACCGGTGCAACACTGCACCTCGCCATGACCATCCCTCTCCGTCGGGCCTGCGCGGATGGCTATGTCGTGCTGGTCCCCCGAGGCCGGAATGCTGGTCAGCTGATCCCGTGGCTGATCGAGGAGGGCATCGTCGACCCGTCGTGGGCGGACGAGGATTGGGACACCTACGACCACCGCCTGATCGACGGCGAGGAGATGGCCATCTCCCATGCGGAGGTCATCGACGCCACGGACAGGCTGTGCCTGACAAAGACCAAGCGGGAGCTGCTCGAGCGGGGTAACGAACTCGGGGTGACGATCGCCCCGCTGAACACCGTCGCCGATCTGCGGGCGTTCGACCACCTGGAGGCCCGTTCGTTCTGGCGACCGCTGACCACCGACGCGGACCCGCCCGCTTCCGACCCGTTCGCCGCGGTCAATGGACCGGTCATGATCCCCGGCTCGTTCCTGACCGTTGACGGCGAGCGGCCCTTCTCCGAGCGGCCGCTCGGTCCCTCGGTCGACCCGTCGGTGTCCTTCGCCTCGGCGGCACCCGGCGATGATCGGGCTCCGGACGAGCCCGGCGAGGGTTCCGAACAGCCGGCGGAGCGTCCCACCGATCCCGGGTTCTGGGTTGGTTCGACCGGCTCGCTGCCGTTTGAGGGGCTGAAGGTGGCGGACTTCAGCTGGGTCGGTGTCGGACCGATCACCGCCAAATCGCTGGCCGACCACGGCGCAACCGTTGTCCGGGTGGAATCGATCAATCGCCCGGATCCGCTGCGGGGCCAACTCCCGTTTCGGGAGGGCGTTGCGGGCACCAACCGGTCCCACTTCCACGGCACGTTCAACACGTCGAAGCTCGGCCTTTCGATCGATCTGAAGACCGAGGGCGGGCTGACCGTCGCCCGGCGTCTCACCGGCTGGGCGGACGTGGTGCTGGACAGCTTCACCCCCGGCACCATGAGCCGGCTCGGTTTGGGACCGGAGGAGATCCGGCGGTCGAACCCGTCGGTCATCACCGTCACCACGTCGCTGCTCGGCAGGGGTGGCCCGTTCTCGTCAATGGCCGGCTACGGCTATCACGCGGCGGCCATCGCCGGGTTCTTCGACCTGGTCGGGTTCGAGGATCATCCACCGGACGGACCGTGGCTGGCCTACACCGACACGATCTGCCCCCGATTCATCACGCCGTCGATCATGGCCGCGCTCGACCGGCGGCGCAGGTCCGGCGCCGGCTGCCATATTGAGGCCGGACAGCTGGAGATCGCCCTGCAGATGTTGTTGCCCGAGCTGCTCGACTACGAGGTTGCGGGGACGGTGGCGGGCCGCATCGGAAACCGTTCGTCGGATGTCGCCCCCCAGGGGGTCTACCCCTGCGCCGGGGAGGACACCTGGATCGCCCTGTCGATCACCGACGACGACGCCTGGGGCCGGTTCAAGACCGTGCTTGGCAACCCGACCTGGTCCCAGGGAGCGGTCCTGGACTCCGTCGAGGGCCGACGGAACAACCAGAACGCGGTGGACACCGGCATCGCCGAGTGGACGGTGCAGCACACCGAGGCCGACGCGGAACGGGTCCTGCGGGAGGCCGGCATCGCGGCCGGTATTCCGCAACGGAGCAGCGACCTCCTGGCCGATCCTCAGTACCGGCACCGTGAGTTCTACCGGACCCTGGAGCACGAGGAGCTCGGTCCGCTGCCGTACGCCGGTCACCAGTACCGGATCGACGGGTACCGGAACGGGCCGAGATCAGCCGCACCGACGCTCGGCCAGCACACGTATGAGATCCTCACCGATCTGCTCGGATTCGACGTTGACGAGATCGCCGACCTGGCGGCCACCGGCGGTCTGGAGTGACGGCCCGGCGGGGGCAACCGGAGACACAGCGGTCTCCAACGGGTCGCCGGATGTAGCCGACCACCCGCTGGCGGAGCTGACGGGGCGCCTATCGGGTGATGCCCCGCTTTCGCAGCTCGGCCAGCTGCGGGTCGGTGAACCCGAGCAGTTCGCCGAGGACCTGGCCGGTGTGTTGACCGATGAGTGGGGCCGGCCGGGTCACCTCGTTCGACGCCGTTGCGGAGATCCACGGCATACCGGTGTGCTTCCGAACGCCGACCTCGTGGTGGCGAAGCTCGACGAAGAAACCCCGTTCGATCAGATGCGGGTCGACGAGCAGGTCCTGGGTGCTGAGGGAGGGGAACGCGGCGATGCCCAGTGCCTGCAGCCGCTCGGTCAGGTCCCAGCGGTCCTGACCGCTGACCCACTCGCCGACGAGCCGATCCAGCTCGTCCTCGTTCGCTTTCCTGGCCGCCAGGTCGCTGAAGCGGGCATCGGTGACGAGGGCCGAATCCATCTCGGCCGCCAGCAGCCGCCACTGGGCGTCGTCCGTACAGGCGATCGTCACCCAGAGACCGGGGTCGGGTTCGTCTGTCGCTCCGGTCGCACCCGACTTTTCGGTGAACAGGTGCCCGGTGCGATAACAGCCGTGCGGTGCCATCAGCGGGTCACGGTTGCCGGACCGCGCCGGTTGGCTGCCGGTCATGGCGTGGGCCATCCACCCCTCCACGGCGTTGGACGCCGTGCTCTCCCACAGTGCGGTGTCGATGAAACATCCCTGGCCGCTGATCCGCCTGGCCACCAGCGCGGCGGTGACGGCAAACGCCGAAGTAATGCCGGCGGCCGGATCCCCGATCGAAACCCCGAGTTCCCGCGGCGGGCCGCCGGCATAGCCGGTGAGGGACGTCAGCCCGGACAGCGGCCCGGTGGTCGGTCCGTACCCCATGTAGTCCTTGAGCGGTCCGGCGCTGCCGTACCCGGAGATTGAGGCCATGATGATGGCCGGATTGACCTCCCGCAGCTTCGTGTACCCCAGGCCGAGCTTGTCCAGAACTCCGGTGGCGAAATTCTCGATCACCACGTCGCTTTCGGCCACCAGGTCGAGCACAAGGTCCCGCCCCTCGACCGTTGCCAGGTCGATCTCGACGCTCAGCTTCCCCTGATCCCACTGGTTGAAGTACGCCGAGGTGTTCAGCGTTGGCGTGACGTCCGGCGGGTGGAGCGGCAACCGTCGGCCAAGGCCCGGCCGCTTCGCCGACTCGACCTTGATGACCTCGGCTCCCAGGTATGCCAGATGCATGCCGCAGTACGGCCCGGCCCAGACCCAGGACAGGTCAAGGACCCGGACACCCTCCAGGGGTCGGTCGGCAATGGGGCCGGCCGGTGCCGGCCGCGGTCGACGGGGCAGAAACGAGGGATCCGCGGTGGCGTCGAGGACCGGGGCGGGCGCCGGCTGCTCCCAGAGCTGCGGTTCGGACAGGAACGGCGGTCCGAGGTGTTTCACCGTGCCGGCCACCGGGTGGTCGATGTCGACGAAGAACCCCCGTCTGATCAGGTGGTCCTGTCCTTCCATGTCGGCCATGGTCAGCACCGGGGCGAAACAGACCCGCTGCTCCTGTCCCCGGTGCCACAGGTCTTCGACCCGATGCTGCCTGGTCCACTCCTCGATGTAGTGGACCAACAGGTCCTCGTTCTCCAACCGCAGTTCGACCGTGTCGAACAGACCATCCTTTGTCCACTCGGGGTGGTCCATCAGTGCGACCAGCCGTTCCCACTGATCCTGCTCAACGGTGACCAGGAAGATGAGGGCTTCCATCCGATCTGCCGTGGCAGCGTCGCCGAAGAGTCCGGTCGCCGGTTCGCAGTTGAAAATCTTCCACGGGTTCAGCAGCCGGGAGCCGAGCCGGTTCGGGTCCTCGTCCAGGTAGCTGGCGCTGATGAGGGCGGCTTCAAGCATGCCGGCGGTGTGGGCCATCGATGAGAAGTCGATGTGGTCACCGACGCCGCTGCGCTCCGCCCGGTCGTAGGCGGCCAGGCAGACCATGGCGGCCGCCATGCCGGCGTGGAACTGGGTCTGGTGGCCGAACACCTTGAGCGGTGGCTCGTCGACGTCGGCCGACGCACCCGGGCACTGGTATGCCCAACCGCCGCCGTGGGAGACCGTCAGCTCTTCCGCCCGGTACCCGGCGTACGGCCCGGTTCGGCCGAAGGCGGTGATGGAGCAGACCACCAGCTCCGGCCGGTCAGCCCGGGCCCGGTCCGGGTCGAAGCCGATCTCGGCCAGCTGGTCCTGGCGGTAGTTGGTGATGATGATGTCCGCGTCGGCGACCAGTGCATCGAGTCTGGTCCGGCCTTCGGTGTCATCACCGACAACCGACAGCCGCTTACCGGTGTTCAGTGCCAGGTAGAGGCCGCTGCGATCGTGCGCCGGACCTGCGTCCTCATCCCGATCGGTCGACGACCCTCCTCCGGCTTCTCCCGGTGTGAAGAGCTGGGCTCGTGGCGCGGGGTCGGTGGTGACAAACGGGCCGCGCCGTCTGGCCGGATCTCCGTCCGGCCCCTCCACCTTGATGACATCGGCGCCGAGGTCGGCCAGGAGCTTCGCCGCGTACGGCGCGGCGACCATTTCCCCGATCTCCAGGACCCGGATCCCGGACAGCCGCTCCGTACCACCAATCGTCTGCTGCATCCGATGACCATTGTCGCCCGTCGGCTCCGGCTGGGCAAAGAACCGCGTCCGGGTACAGGGTTGCGCCGTGCGGTCGGAGAGGAGTGGTCCGGCCCCGAAGGGGCGCTAGGAGGTCTCGATGCCGAAGGTACGGCCGGCGGCCACCGCCGCGGCGATATCGGCCATGGTGTCGAAGCGGACGCCCAGATCGGTCACCGCGTCGAGAAAGCGCTCCATCGCCAGCAGCCGATGTCCTCGGCCGATGACCTGCGGATGGAAGACCAGCGTCAGGACTCCGGCGGCCACGTCGCGAACCATCCAGGCCACGTCGCCGAGGAAGTTGTCGAACATGTCGTCCGGTCTGGCCAGCCCCGGCATGATCATGCGGCGGAACGCTACGAACTCCAGGTACGGGTAGTCGTCGTTCGTCCACGACCACGGCAGCTCGATCAGGCCGGTCTCCTGGCCCCAGCGGACCGGCCCGTCCTCCGGGAGTTCGTCGCCGACCCGAACCTGATACGGCCGGTAGTCGTGACCCATCATCGAGGAGTCGTACCGCAGATCGTGTTCCAGGAGCAGCTGGATCGTCTGGTTGGTCAGGTCCCCGGCCGGCGCCCGGTAGCCGGCCGGTGCCGACCCGGTCAGTGCGGTGACCAGCTCGACGGAACGGCTCATTGCCGCCCGTTCCTCATCCTCGGTCTGCAGGCTGTTCATCTCGTGGGCATAGCCGTGGATGCCGACCTCGCAGCCATGGTCGACAACCATCCGGCACACGTCGGGGTACGTCTCGATGGTGTGGCCGGGGATAAAGAACGTGGAGGGGATGGAGCGGGCCGCCAGCATCTTCAGGATGCGGGGTACCGCCACCACGCCGAACTCGCCGCGGGAAACCGGTGTCGCCGAGGTCATGTTGCGCATGATCCACAGCGACGGCCCGTCGAAGTCGAACGAGAGGCAGAGGTGGCCGGGGGCGTGCGGTTCGACGATTCCGTCTGCGGTCATGGCAGGACAGTACCGTGCCCGCCGCGCCCGGCTCCAGAGGATGACCGATTGCGGCTTCGTCATGTTGACTGTGGCTTCGTCGTGCCGATTGCGGCTTCGTCGTGTTGACTGTGGCTTGGCCGTGCCGATTGCGGCCCCGGCGGGCGCTGGGCAAGAATCGGCGGATGAGCAGCCAGTCCGGCAAGCGGGTCGTCGTGGCCATGATGGAGCACGAGACCAACACGTTCTCCCCGGTACCGACCCCGCTCGAACGGTTCGGCCGGGGCGGGTTCGGGGTGCCGACCGGCCCCGAGGTGTCACGGCGGTTCAAGGGCACGGGCACCGGCATCGGGGCGTTCCTCGATGTCGCAGCGGAGGCCGGGATGGACGTGGTCAGCCCAATCGCCGCAAACGCCGCACCAAGCGGGAAGGTCCAGGCCGAGGCGTACCGGCAGATGACCGACGCCATCTGCGATGCGGTCACCGCCGGCTGTGATGCCTGTTTCCTCGATCTCCACGGGGCGATGGTCGCGGAGACCACGGCGGACGGTGAGGGGTCATTGCTGGCCAGGATCAGGTCGATCGCCCCGGATCTACCGATCGCCATCAGCCTGGATCTCCACGCCAACATGACCGATGCGATCGTGGACAACTGCAACGTGCTGGTCGGCTACAAGACCTACCCCCATCTGGACATGTACGAGGCCGGACAGCACGCGGGACGGTTGCTGGTCCGAATGCTCAATGGCGAGATCGACCCGGTGATGGTCTGGGGCTCGCGGCCGATTCTGGCCCAGACCCTTCGGATGGGCCACGAGGACGAGCCGATGGGCCCGCTGCTGGAAATGGCCCGCCGACAGGAGGCCGGCGGATTGCTGGCGTCTTCGGTGTTCGGCGGCTTTCCCCTGGCCGACATCTGGCATGCCGGTCTTTCGGTGGTGACGGTCAGCGACGGCAACCGGGCCGACGCCGAACGGGCAAGGGATGAGATCTTGGACGCCGCCTGGGCGGAGCGGGCCGAGTTCGTCTTCGAGTCCGCTCCCTTGGCGGAGACGATCGCCGAGGCCAAGACGATGACCGACGGCCCGATCATCCTGCTCGACCATGCGGACAATGCGGCGTCCGGTGGCACCCAGGACACCGTTGCGGTGCTGGCGGAGGTGCTTCGCCAGGAGTTGCCCGACGTTGCCATGTTCGGGATCTGCGACCCCGCCGCGGTGGCGGCGATGACCGACGCCGGCGTCGGGGCCGAGATCAGCCTGGAGCTCGGTGGCAAGCTCGACATGCCGGCGATCGGCAGAACCGGCGAGCCACTCCCGGTCACCGGCCGGGTCACCGCGGTGACGGACGGGACCTTCACCATCACGGTGCCGATGGGCCGTGGCACCCAGGCCGACATGGGACCGACCGCCGTGCTGGAAGTCGGCTCGACAAAGATCGTGGTCTGCTCCCGCAACGTCGAGCCGTGGGATCCCGGCTGCTTCCGCAGCGTCGGCATCGAGCCGACGGAGATGCGGTACCTGATCCTGAAGTCACGCATCCACTACCGGGCCGGGTTCTCCGACATCTCCACCCGGGACATTCCGTGCAACGGCGTTGGTGTGACCAGCAGCGACAACTCCCTGTTCGACTTTCAGAACGTGCGGCGACCGATCTACCCCCTCGATGAGAACACGCCCGCCACCCCGGAGTACGGGGCTCCCGCAAGCGGGAGCGACGAGTTCGCCTTCGGCGAACATCGCAAATCGCCAACGCGAAGGAAGGCATGATCATGGCAAACGAACACGGACACCTGCCGAAGGCCGATCCGGACACCCTGTCGCCGGAGCTGGCCCAGCGCCGTCAGGTCTGGTTCGACAAGGCGTACAGGGACGACAACCTCTTTCTCACCCTGGCCGAAAAGCCCGAGGTGCTGCGGATGTTCCTCGACTGGACGGCATTCATCTACACCGACCGATCGTCGCTCGATCCGGCCATGGTGGAGCTGTGCCGTATCCGCCTGGCCAACCGGAACGAGTGTGTGCATTGAAGCAGCGTCCGCAGCTCATCGTTGATGAGCACCCGCCTGACGGACGAGATGGTCGCGGCCGCCCTCGGCGATCTCGATCAGGCCGACCTGCCACCGGCCACGATCGCCGCTCTTCGGCTGGCCGATCTGCTGACCGGCGACACACCGGTGGTCGACGAGTCGTTCCAGACCATGTTGCGGGAGCACTATACGGACGGGCAGATCCTGGAACTCGGCTCCGCTCTGGCCGTCGCGTCCGGCTGGCAGCAATTCATCGAGGCGTTCGGCATCCGACCGGACAGCCCCTGGGTCACCGAGTTCGGCGGTCGCTGATCAGACCTACCAGTACTCCTCGAAGTGGATGTTGCCCGGGTCGTTCCTGGCGTCCAGCTTGAAGCCCCGCTCGACCAGCAGCTCAACAACGCCGGTAGTGGTCGGATAGGTGGTCTCGCCGTCGACGGTCTCCGGCAGGCCGATCATGGCGGGATTCCCGCACAGGAACACGTGGGTGTTCGTCGGGTCGAGCGATCCTCCGGCCGCATCGGCAAGGTCCCCGTCGGTGATCAGGTCCTGCAGGTACCGCTTCGGGACGTCCGGTTCCCTGGTCGGCATGGGCAGATACCGGTAGTTGGTGAACCGCTCCTCCAGCGCCCGGTTCTTCTCCAGGTAGCCCAGATCCACCCAGTTCCGTACCGTCACCCCGGACACGATCGGCCCCATGTGGCCCTTGTGGAAGAGTTCGGTGATCATCGAGTTGTGGGGCGCCTCGCCGGTCCCGGTGGATAGGAAGATCACCGTCGACCGGGGGTCGATCACCGACGCAAGCGTATAGCGGCCCGCCACCTTCGGTCCCAGGTAGATCCGATCCCCGGGGCGCTTCAACGCCAGCCGGGGTGTCAGGGCTGGCACGTTGTCCGGCGTGGGCTGGACCAGAACGATGTAGAACTCCAGCTCGTCACTGTCGACCTGACTGGCCAGGTACCCGTGCTGATCGAAGATGGGATGGGAGATCGAGTACGAGCGGCGGATCAGCTTCGTCCACCGGTCGTCGAGGTTGTCGTCGACGGCGTCGTCAACCCGCTCCTCCCAGAATCCCAACCCCAACGAGGCGTACTGCCCGGGCATGTGGGACGTGTCCCCGTGGTCCGGCCTCACCCGCAACACCCACAGGTCGGAGTGGGTCGGTTCGAAATGGGTGATCGTGGCGTTGTAGTGCTCTTCCCGCAGTTCGTCGATGGCCCCGGATCGGGCCCGCTGGTGGAGCTTGGAGCGGGCAGGCGCAACCTCCAGGTCTGGGAACACCGCGTCGGCCACCACGTTGCCCACCTCCCAACCGCCGGCCGTCGGAACCGAGGGGTCCTCGTCCGGCACACCGAGGAAGATGACCCGCCCGGTCGCAACCGCCGCGTCGGTCACCACGGCCCTGACCGCATCCGGCCGCCTGCGGGTGGTGGCAAAAACCACGTGGTCGAACTCCAGGTCCGGTGTCCGCCGGTCTGCGAAGTAGGCGATGGGGAACCCCCCGCCGTTCGGCGAAGCCGAACTCGAGGAACCCTGCGGATTCCCGATCTCGCCGATCTGGTTCGGGACGGAGCGATAGAGGATGGTCGCTCGGCGTTCCCGCTCCAGCCGCCGCAGCATGTTCTCACCGGCGGGGGAGAGCCGTCCTGGATCCATACCGCCGGCGGCCATGACCACCCGACCGCCCCGGTGGGCGGCGTTGGCCACCAGCTCGACGGCGTTGTCGGACATGCCGATGATCATGATGTCGGTGTCGTCCACGTGGTCCGGCAGCGTGTCGACGTGGACCCGTTTGCTGTCCGGCACCGGTATCGGTGCGGTCCACGCCGGGTCCCGTTCCCGCTGGGCGACCAGCACCCCCGAGGTCCGGTATGCGTGGTGGTCGGTGGTGACCACCAGATCGTCGCCGTCTGGGGCAACATCCACCGACGTCAGGGTCTCGCCGTAGCCGATGTCCAACCGGTTCTCCGGCACCAACTCGGGGAACGCCACCGTGCTGCCCGGTTCGACGATCCGGACGTTCTCGATCCCCGAGCGTCCGGATGAAATCGCCACCGAGAGGCCACCGGCCGTTCCGCCGACGATCACCAGGTCATATCTGCCGTGCTCCATGGGCTCCGAGAGTAGCCACCGGCCAGTTGCGGCACCGCTTCGGAAGTCGTTGGGCCGAATGACGTCGGTGGGCGGCCAGGGGTGCGACACTGGGACCATGGTCGGCCTGACCGAGATGCCGGAGATCCTTCGGCTCGACCTTGCGGTCGTCGAGCTCCCCGATGCCCACCCCGCGGCCCATCGGGGTCGAACGGTTCCGGTCTACGGGTATTGCATCCTGCATCCCGACGGGCCGATTCTCGTCGACACCGGCGTGGGGTTCGGCAACGAGTTCATCGACCAGCTCTACAACCCGCAACGTAGTCGGTTGTGTGATCTCCTCCGGCGTCGCGGCATTCAGGAGGACGAGGTCGTTGCCGTCGTCAACAGCCATCTCCACTTCGACCACTGCGGCCAGAATCCGTCCCTGTTCGACGGGCCTGCGGTCTTCCTGGCCCAGGCGGCGGAGTACGAGACGATCGCTCGAGATCCCTACTACACCGACACCGCCTGGGCGCTCGCCCCGGAGCAGCAGCGGCGGGTGGTGACCGGTGACGAACAGCTCACCGACGGGGTGACCATCCTGGCCACGCCCGGGCACACGGCAGGCCATCAGTCCGTGGTTGTCGAGGGTGGTGGTCGGCGGATTGTGATCGGCGCCCAGATGGTCTGGCATCCAGACGAGCTGGCGGCCGAGGTGGCCGGAGCCGAGAACGTCGACCCGGACCCGACGCTGCAGGAGGCGGCGGTGGATTCGATCAGGCGGATCAAGGCCTTGGACCCGGACATCGTCCACCTGAGCCACTGTCCGGCGTTCATCGGCGAGGGGTGATGGTGTCCCGAATCGATCGGTCGGCGATCAGCGGGCGGCCTCTCGGTATTTTTGGGCCGCCGTGGTCTCCGTCCGATCGGTGGTGATCAGACCGGGGTTGACCGAAAAGCCGTGGCCGAAGTGGTAACCGTCGATCGGGCTCGACTGCCACCAGCCGGCCAGCGAATGATCCTCGACCAGCGCCTGCATGGTCTGCTGGTGGTCCGGTCTCGCCCGCCCGTCGTCGGTGACGTCGGCCAGGTTGCCTGCGGCGATCACCTCCCGTCCGTCGAGCTCGTCCGTCACCCGATGGATCACCTCGGCGTCCGCTTCCGGCCAGGCGACCAGTCCGGTCGGCCCCGGCGTCCCATCGGCCGGGTGGCTCGACCAGGCACCGGTGCCGTCCACCCGGATCGGGGCCCGCAGCTCGACGATGATGCGATCGAAGGCGTCCCGGAGGTGATCGACGGTTTTCACCGGTAGATCGCCGACCACCAGCTGGCCCTCGGTCAGGGCGGACACCCACGGATGCCACAGCAGCCGCTCCAGTCCCGCCGCCTGTGGCGATGCCGTAACGTCGTCCCGATCGAACGCGATCTGCCGCCCGGTCTGGTACGCGGCAACCGGTGCGGTGCCCCGGAGTAGCCGCCACGCTTCACCGTCGGCCAGCATCGCCGCCTGCACCGCCTTGGCCGCCCGCACCACGTCCCGCCTCCCCGGTGGTGCCGCCCCGGTCAGGTTCCGCAAGAGAGCCCAGTGCAGCGGTTCGCGCTGCGGAATCCAGCCGCCGATCAGATCTCCGAAGGTCTCACCGATCCGATCGATGTGTCGGGGCCAGATCAGGTTCCTGGCGTGATCATCGTCGAAGCCGCCCTCGTCGTCGGCG
>JBCCGJ010000090.1:0-17872 GCA_039029335.1 Actinomycetota bacterium
CCGATGCGGACTCGGACTCGTCGGCGGGCGCCGATGCGGACGCCGAACCAGACGCGGGTTCGGATGAGGACGCAGATTCCGATCCAGATGCGCTGCCGGACGCCGTGGCCGACCCGGACGCGGGTTCGGATGAGGACGCGGGTTGCGATGACGAAGCGGTGTTGTCGTCCGAGGCGGTGTTGTCATCGCCACACCCGGCGAGGAGGAGGGCCACCGAGAGGGCGAGTACCGAGAAGAGTCTGATCGGGTTCACAGGGGTTGATGATTGCATGCAATCTAAGTTAGTATTGCCTAACAAATTTGGCAACCAACCAATGATCGACTCCCAGGACCGGGCACCCATGGCGAAGAACTGGACCTACTACGACCGAATGGCGGCGCACCTGGCTCCGGTCGCCCGTGCTCTCGCAACCCGGATCGAGGTCAAACCGGGCGTCGTGATCGACATCGGAAGCGGATCGGGCAACGGGTTGCGGGCGGCGACGGCAGCCGGTTTGACCGAGGCGGGGATGACGGTGGTCGGACTCGATCGATCGAGTGAGCAACTGGCCGCCGCCAGACCGATTGGTGCGCCGCAGGTCCGGGGGGACGCCCTTGACCTACCGTTCCGGCCCCGCTCGTTGGCCGCCGCCACGTCGAACTTCGGCATCATCTTCGCCGCGGATCACCAGCGAGCATTCGCGCAGCTGGCCGACACCTTGGAGCCGGGGGGCCTGCTGGTGTTCAGCGCCTGGGAGCCGGACGGCTGGCCGGAACCGGCCAGGACCGCGCTGGCCGATCAACTCGACCGGCGGCTGCCCCGGTTCCCGACAACTCTCGGCGAGCGGGAGCACGCAGCCCGTCTTCTCACCGCCGCGGGGTTCGGCCGCATCGTCACCGAGGCCGGCACCCTACGCTGGACGTTCACCGACGTGGACGCCGCGGTGGAGGAACTGAGCGAGGCGGCAGGAGGCCTCCGCATGCTACGACGCCAACTGGAGCAGGAGGGCCGGTGGCCAGAGGCTCGGGCCGAACTGCGGACCGTGCTCGCCCCCCGCTGCGAAGGCCACGGTGACGGGGTCGCCATAGTTGACCGCTACCTCATTCACACGGCGGAGTTGGTGTAGCCGATGACAACCCACCTACGGGCCAGGGACCTCGTTGCGGGAGTCGGGGGACATCGAACCGCTCCCCTCGACGCAGCGGTCGAAGGGAACCGAATCGTCGGTTTTGTCGGCCCGTCCGGAGTGGGCAAGACCACCGTCTTCCGAACCCTTTCCGGCCTGGTCCCACCGGTTGCCGGCGTCGTCGAGTGGGGGCCGGAGCCGCCGGTTGTGTGCTTTCAGCACGACGGCCTGCTGCGCTGGCGGTCGGCGCTCGAGAACGTCACCTTCGGCCTCGGTCGTCGACCCGGACCCGAGGAGACGGGCCGGGCCCGTGATCTGCTCGCCACGCTGGGGTTGCAGGGCCTCGACGACCGTCGGCCCGCTGAGCTGTCCGGCGGTCAGCGGCGCCGGGTGGCGATCGCCCGGTCGATTCTGGCCACCCGTTCGGTGCTGCTGGTCGACGAACCATTCGCCCATCTGGACGACGACGCAGGTGCGCTGGTCGTCGCTGCTCTGCGGCGGGTCGTCGAGGCCGGAACCCCGGTGGCGGTGGCCCTCCACTCCGATACCGACGCCGCCCGGATCGTCGACGACGTCATCCACGTGACGGTGGCTGCGACCGGGCCGCGGTAGCGTCGTGGGTCACCATGAACGAGTCAACGCTCACGGCGACGATCGCCCGCATGATCATCGCCACGGAAATTCCGCCCGGCTCCCACATGGCGGCGGCAGAGCTGGCCACTCGGCTCGGGGTGTCGCGCACGCCGGTGCGAGAGGCGATACGGGAGCTGGTCGCGCTCGGGCTGGTGGTGGTCCACGGCAACCGCGGGGCCTTTGTCATCGACCCGGACGGACTTCCGGCCGACGAGATGGTGGACCTGATCGCCACCAGGCAGCGGATCGAACCGTGGGTGCTCGGCCTGGCGGCCGAACGCCGGACCGAGGCCGACCTCGACAGGATCGATCAGGCACTGGCCGACGGTGAGGCGGCCATGGCGGCCGCCGATCCGGGGGCGCTCAACATCGCCCACCACCAGCTGCTCCGAACGATGACCGGTGCGGCCCACAACGAAGCCGCGGACATCGCCCTCGCACCGCTGCACTACCGGACCTGCCTGGTCTTCGCCAGAGTGGCTCCGATCGTCCTCCCCTCCGGCTGGCCGAAACATGCCTCGATCCGGGACGCGATAGCCGCAGGGGACGCGCCGACCGCCACCGCGACCCACGACCATCACCTCGCCGAGATCATCACCAGCCTCCAACGCCAGGACTGACCCCGAGCGCACGCCGACGATTCGGCCGACCATTCACTTGTCGACGCGATCGTGAGCCACCGGGACTGTACATTCGGCCCATGGAGCTGTCGGCCTTTCAGGCGTTGATGGAAGAGACCTACGGGGCGCAGGATCGGGAGCGGGGCATGGCGGCGACCGTGGCCTGGCTGTGTGAGGAGGTCGGGGAGCTGGCCCAGGCGGTCCGGAAGGGCACGCCGGAGCAGCAGCTGCACGAGCTCGGTGATGTGCTCGCCTGGCTGGCGTCGCTGGCCAACCAGCTGGACCTGTCGCTGGAGGATGCGGCAGACCGATACGTCACCGATCCGCCCTGATGACCGGTTCGACCGGGCCGCGGGCGACCGGCCCGGAGATCGTCGGGATCGGTGCGGTCAACGCGGACTACATCGTGCGACTTCCGGAAGAACGGTCGGCGGAGATGTCGGACATCCGTAACCGGTTCGAGTTCGGGTCCGAGCGGGCGCTCACCGCGACCGAGGCCACCAACCTCCTGGCGGACCTGGCGCCGCTCAACCCGATCTTCAGCCCGGGCGGATCGGCTCTGAACACCATCGCAACGCTCGCCGCCGCCGAAACCGGTCGCTCCGTCGGGTACGTCGGTGTCTGCGGGCGGGCGACCGCCGTCAGGTCCACCGTCGGCGGATCCGATCCCGGCGGGTTCGATCCCGGTGGGTCCGCCGCTCCGTTCTCGTTCCCGAACTGGTTCGCCGGGCTCGGTATCAACACCGAACACGTGCGGTTCGTCGACGAGCTGGTCGGGACCTGTGTCTCGGTCACCGACGCCGGCCGTCGGTCCCTACTGACCACCGACGGGGCGAACGCCGGCTTCCTTGGGTACGTCGCGGCCGAAGCCGACCGGTTGGTCCGATCGCTGTCCTCCGCAACGGTGGTGCTCATCACGTCCTTCGCCGGCCTTGACGACATCGCTCCACTGGTCGCCCTGGTCCGGCGGCTACGGGCCGCAGCGCCGGACGTGATCGTCTGTGTGGACCCCGGGGCGATGTGGTCGATTCCCCCGGTACCCGCCGGGGTGCCGGAGCTGCTGACCGCCGCAGACTGGATCCTGCTCAACGCCGAGGAGTATCAACTGACCGGCTTGGCCGAGCGCTCACCGACCGGCCCCTCCCGGGGCGGAATTGTGGTCAAGGACACCAAAACGGTCCAGGTCGTCACCTCCACGGCGGACCAGGCTGCCGTGACGGTCCACTGGAATCCGGAGGTGCTGCCGCCGCATCAGATCGTTGACGACACCGGCACCGGTGACGCCTTTGCCGCCGGGTTCCTCTGGGCATTGGCCAGCCCGGGGGTCTCCGAGGCCACCGGGGTGGAGCTTGGCATGGCTCTCGCCGCGGCAAAGCTCCGCCATCCGGGCCTCGGCGGGCTGGACGGGTATGCCGATGTCGCCCGGCCGTACCTGGCCGGCTGAACCAATCGTTTGGTGGGCCGGGCTGCCGATTTCACCGGCCGACTCGTGGGGGCCGGGTCGACGGTGCGCACCGCACGGGCCCGACCGCCCGGCGCTACAGCAGCAGTTCGGCGATCTCCACCGCGTTGAGGGCTGCGCCCTTGCGGAGGTTGTCGCCGACCACAAACATGGCAAGCCCGTTTGCCACGGTCTCATCGGCCCGAACCCGACCGACCAGCGTGGCGTCGATGCCGGCCGCCTTCAGCGGTGTTGGCACATCCTCGATCTGCACCCCGGCCGCGTCGGCCAACAGCTCGTTGGCCCGCTCGGCACTGATCGGGTTGGCGAACCGGGCGTTGATGGCAAGGGCATGACCGGTGAACACCGGTACCCGAACACAGGTGCCGGACACGGCGAGCTCCGGGATGTCCAGGATCTTGCGGCTCTCGGACCGGAGCTTCTGCTCCTCGCTGGTCTCACCCCTGCCGTCGTCGACCAGGTCACCGGCCCACGGCAGCGCGTTGTAGGCGATGGGCTCGACGAAGGACTGCGGCTCACCAAGGTCCACGGAGTCGCCCCGATGGGTGAGGGACGCGGCCTCGCCCGCCTTACGGATCTGGCCGGACAGCTCCTCGACTCCGGACAGGCCGGCGCCGGACGTGGCCTGGTACGTGCTGACGACCAGGGACTCAAGACCGGCTTCGGCGTGGAGCGGCCGGAGGATCGGCATGGCGACCATCGTGGTGCAGTTGGGGTTGGCGATGATGCCCTTCGGCCGGGTCCCGGCCGCGGCGTCGTTCACCCCGGCGACCACCAGCGGCACCTCCGGGTCGCCCCGCCATGCGGACGAGTTGTCGATGACGACGGGTCCCTGTGCGGCAACCTTCGGAGCAAGCTCCCGGGAGGTCCCGCCGCCGGCGGAGAACAGGGCGATGTCCAGGCCGGAATAGTCGGCGGTTGCCGCATCCTCGACCTCGATCTGGGTGCCCTTCCAGTCGATCAACCGACCCGCGGAGCGGGCCGACGCGAACAGCCGGAGGGAGGCGACGGGGAAGTCCCGCTCCTCCAGAATCTCCAACATCTTGGTGCCGACCTGTCCGGTCGCACCGACAACTCCAACGTGTAGACCTGTCATGTCGCTTGGCCTTTCCTCTTGTTCAACCGAGTTCTTTGAGCTGCTGGTTGTGTTCAGCCGTCGAGGCCGAACGCCGTGTGGATGTGCTGCACCGCTTCCTCGGTCTGCTCGGACTTGACGACGCAGCTCACGCGGATGGCGGAGGTGGAAATCATTTCGATGTTGATGCCGTTGTCGGCCAGGACCTCGAACATCTTCGCCGCAACACCGGGGTTGGACTTCATGCCGGCACCGACGATGGAAACCTTGCCGATCGAATCGTCGGTCACCATGGTCCGAGCGCCAAGGTCGGTCATGACCCCGCCGTTCAGGACCTCGGTGGCCCGGCCGAGATCTTCGGTTGGGACGGTGAACGAGATATCGGTTGTGCCGTCCTCCGACGCGTTCTGGACGATCATGTCAACGTTGACGTTCTCGTCGGCCAGGGCCCGGAACAGCCTTGCCGAGATGCCGGGCTTGTCCGGCAGGTCGGTCACGGTCACCTTCGATTCCGACTGGTCGTGGGTCACGGCGCGGATGATTGGCTGTTCCATGGCATCTTCCTGTTCGGTTTCTTCCACCACAAACGTCCCCGGCTCCCAGGTGAAGGCGGAACGGATGTGAAGGGGGACTCGATAGTTGTGGGCCACCTCGACCGAGCGCATGGCGGGCTTCGGGCATCCGGTGGCGGTCATCTCCAGTAGTTCGTCGAAGCTGATGGAGGCCATCTTCTGGGCCGCCGGGACCAGGCGAGGGTCCGCGCTGAAGACCCCGCTGACGTCGGTGTAGAGCTCGCAGCTGTCGGCCTTGAGGGCGTGGGCCAGCGCCACTGCGGTGGTGTCGCTGCCGCCGCGGCCGAGGAAGGTGACGTTGTTCTCGGTGGAGACCCCCTGGGACCCGGCCACCACCGGCACGATCCCCTCGGCCAGACACTCCTCCACCCGATAGGGGGTGATCTGCAGGATCTTGGCGTTCTGATGGTTTGTGTCGGTCTTGAACCCGGCCTGACTGCCGGTGAACGACTGCGCTGGGACACCCATCTTGTTCAGGGCCATGCACATGAGGGCGATGGCCTTGCGCTCACCGGCGGTGATCAGCATGTCCATCTCCCGGCCAGCGGGCTGGTCGGAGATCAGCGCCGCCGTCCGAAGCAGCTCATCGGTTTCCTTACCCATGGCCGAGACGACCATGGCAACGTCGGTGCCCCGGCGGCGGCACCGGGCGACATGGTCGGCGACGGCCCGCATGCGGTCCGGGTCGGCGACCGAGGTTCCTCCGAATTTCTGAACGACCAAAGGCACCCTGTCACGGTAGCGGCCGAAGGGGACGGTCTCCCCCCATTTTCAGGCCCGCCGACGGGGCTGGTGTCGGCCGCTTGGACCGGCCGCGGCCCGTCATTTCAGGGATATTGCCGGGAGGCCCGAGGCCCAAAACACCACCGTTCTTGGTACCTTGATGAGCCGTGGGAACCGACAAAAGAGCCCGACAGAAAGCAAACCGCCAGGCAAAACTGGAAGAGCTGGAGCGCGCCGAGCGGCGCGATCGGGTCCGCCAGTACAGCTACATGGGAGCCATCATCGCCGTCGTCCTGATCGGTGGTCTTGCCCTGTGGTCGTTCTCCAGCGGTGACGACTCCACCGAAGCTGCGGACGGGAGCGATGTCGGCACCCTCGAGGAGGCGCTGGCCGAACAGGCCGCAGCGGAAGGCGACGACGCCGAATCCACGGACGCACCCGCCGCGGGCGAGCCCCTTCCCTGCCCCGAGGCCGACGGTTCCTCGCCGCAGACGCTCCAGTTCCCCGCCGCCCCGCCCGAGTGCACCGACCCGACCGTGACCTACCTGGCCACGTTCGACACGAACCTGGGGACCATCACCGCGGAGCTCGATGCGGCAACGGCACCGGCCACGGTCAACAACTTCGTCTACCTTGCCCGCTACCACTACTACGACGGAACGGCGTTCCACCGCATCATCTCGGACTTCATGATCCAGGGCGGCGACCCGACCGGCAATCCGCCGGGAACGGGCGGCCCGGGGTACACCATCGATGAAGAGGTCCCCAACGCCGGGGAGTACCAGGTCGGCTCGTTGGCCATGGCCAAACGGACTGCTCCCGGGACCACCGGTGCCCAGTTCTTCATCGTCACGGGCGCCGCCGGAGAGGCGCTGCCCCCGCAGTACTCCCTGTTCGGTCAGGTGACCGAGGGGCTCGACGTGGTGAAGAGCATCGAGGCCCTGCCGACCGACGAAACCGATTTCCCCACCGAGGAGATCATCGTCAACTCGATCACCATCACCGAGGCCTGATCGACCGGATCACCCCTTCCGGATCGGCTCAGAGGTTCGGGAAGTGCCTGGCTTCGCCCTGCACATAGCTCCGGAGACCTCGAAACCCGACACCGAACCGGTCGGTGGTGGTGACGATGAGCCCGGCGGCCCGGAGGAGCGCGGGAACGTCCGCGGTGAAGTCGTGCCCGAACCGCAGCCGCCACAGTGGGCGGCCGAAACGGTGTAACGCGGACCGCCACCCGAGGTCCGCTGTCGGTTCGATGAACAGCAGGGTCCCGTCGGGGTGCAGGGCGTCGGCCAGCGCACGGAGCGATGTCGCCTCGGCCCGCCACAGTGCCAGGTCGGCGACGACACACGCCGTACCGGTCGGCAACGAGCGCAGCTGCTCGTCCACCGAGCGAGGCCGGAGCCGGACAACGGCCTCCGGGTCGTCCGGGGAGAACCCCCGCTGTTCGCCGCGCCGATTCACCAGCTCCTCCAGACGCCGTCTGGCATCGGTCAGGTCGGTCGGCGCAAGGTAGGCGTCGGTCATCGTTCCCTCACCGTACAACCCACGTTCCGGCCACAAGCGGGTAGTTTCTGCACTGTTGCGCTACGTGCTCTGCCACCCGTTCCATCATCCGTCCCAGGATCGCCGGGGCGGCCACCGCTGATGTTCAGCATCGACCACCTCGTTGTGCCGGAACCGAACCGGTGGCACTTTCCAGACGTCGACGACATGCCGAGCGACGACGACCTGGTGGCCATCGGCGCCGACCTCGAACCGGGCACCGTGCTGGGGGCCTACGCCGCCGGCTGTTTTCCGATGCCGATCAACCGCAGGCACATCGGCTGGTTCTGCCCCGACCCCCGGGGCGTCCTGCAGCCGGACAAGCTGCGGGTCACCCGATCGTTGCGGCAATCGATGAAACGATATGACGTGACCGTCAATCGGGCGTTCGACGAGGTGCTGTCCGCCTGTGCCGATCCGTCGCGACCCATGGGCTGGATCGACCAGCGGATCCGCAGGGCATACACCACCCTCAACCGGATGGGGTGGGTTCACTCGGTCGAGGTGTGGGATGAGGACGGGCTGGCCGGCGGGCTCTACGGCGTGGCGATCGGGCCGCTGTTCGCCGGGGAGTCGATGTTCCATCGGCGTCGTGATGCGTCGAAGGTGGCGCTGGCCCATCTGGTCGACCTGGTCGGCGGTGAACCGGATGCGCTGATCGACGTGCAGTGGCTCACTCCCCATCTGGCAAGCCTCGGGGCGGAGAACCGTTCGCGGGCCGACTACCTGGACTACGTCCATCGGGCCCTGGCCGACGGGCCCTCCCCTCCCGCAACAGCGACATAGACTAGCTTTATTCGTCCCCCGGGAATCCGATAGGACGATCGGGGACGAGTGGCCGGTGATCCACTCGCCATCAGATTCGACGAAGGCCAGCCCAACCGTGCACCACGCCAAGACCGCAGCAGACCGGTACCGCCGATGACCCCGAGACGGGCGTCCATTCCGCCGCTCATGGCTGGCCTGGTCGGTCTGGTCTTCGGTGTGTTCAGCATGACGATCAACACCTCGATCATCGGCCTTCTGGCCGGGGCGTTCGCCCTGCTGGCCGGTCTGCTGGCGGCCGGCATCGGCAGACGGCTCGACGAACAGGCCGAGGTGCAGCGCCTCATCGAACAGGAGCTTCGGACCGTCCGCGGCGAGGCGAAGGCCACCGAGGCCGACCTCCGCCAGGAGCTGGAGGCCAGTCGGATCAGGCTCGAGCAGGCCAACCGTGACGAGGACTTCGACGCGTCGTTGCCGGCCCCGGGCCTCGACCCGCTGACCGACGATCTCACCGGCCTGTTCAGCGAGAGCTTCTTCGGTGTTGCGCTCGACTCCCGGGTGGCCGCCGCCCGCCGCCACCTCCGTCCGGTGGCCGTCATCCTCATCGAGGTCGTCGAGGGCCTCCCGGCCGACGCACCGGAGGTGACCGACGCAACGATCGTGGCCGAGGCGATCTCCGCAACCCTACGGGAGTCGGACACCGCCTGCCGGTTGGAGAAGGGTGAGTTCGCCCTGCTGCTGGAGGACACACCGGAGAACGGCGCCATCTGGACCGTCGAACGCATCCGCAGACACCTGGCGGAACACAATCCGAACCTGACCCTCTGGGCCGGCGTTGCGTGTTACCCGGCCCACGCCTTCTCTCCGGACGATCTTTTGACCGCGGCGGACGCGGCGCTGATCTCCGCTCGGGAGTGGCGTCAGGACCGGATCGAAGTGGCCCTCGTCGCCTCGGACTGACGTCCCCCGGCGCAGCTCGTCATCCGGTCGCCACCCGCTTGCTCAGCGATGTGAACGCCAGGAAGAAGCTGACCGCCCCAACGCCGACCACCGCCCCCGCGGCCTCCAGCAGTGGCCGGGCTTCCCAGCCGACCGTGACCAACGATCGGAGGCCGCCGAGCAGGTAGGTCACCGGGTTCCACACCGCGATGGTCTGGAGCCAGCTGGTCATCGCCTCCTTCGGCACGAACGAGGTGGTGAGGAACGCAAAGGGAAAGAAGATCACAAAGGCGGAGTTCACCGCGGCGGGATTCCCGGTTCGAAGGGCAACGGTGTACGGGAAGCCGGTGAACGCAAGCCCCCACCCTGCCGAGATCAGCAGAAAGACGAGGACACCGACGGGGCCGCTCTCGAACCGTACCCCCACCACGTAACCGAGGAAGACCACCAGGCCGGACAGGCAGAACACCAGGGCGATGTCTGCGATCATCATCCCGAGCAGCAACGCCGCCCGTTTGATCGGCGTCACCAGCAGCTTGTCCAGGTAGCCGCTCTGGATGTCGGTGACCACAACACTGGCCCGAGACACGCCGGTGACGGCAAACACGATGGCCACCGGCAGCTGGAACGCCTTGTAGTCGAATTCCGCCGGTCCGGATTCGGCCAGGTCCTGCAGTGCGCCGATGTTCACCGCGTAGAAGAAGACCGGAATGATCAGTGCGGGAATGATGGCCTCCGGCTCCCGGAGCAGCGACCGGAGCGCCCGACGGGCCACCGCCGCGGTGTCACCGACGAACCCGCTCGGCCTGGCAAGGCTCCGACCTGGCGGTGTCGCTCCTGCGGTCGGTGTTGCCGGACTGCCCGGTTGCGCCGTTGTCACTGGGCACCCCCTGTCGCACCGGCGGCGACCGCCGCGCTGTCCTCCCCCGGTTCGATCCGGTGTCCGGTCACCGCAAGAAACACGTCGTCGAGGGTCGGGGTGCGGAGGGTCAGGCTGGTCACCTGCACGTCTGCCTGGTTGAGCGCAACCACCAGATCGCTGACCAGCGCCGCACCGTCCGCACCGGAGACGCTCAGTTCAGTCCCGTGAACGGCAACATCGGTGACACCGGCCAGCCGGGAGAGGTCGGGAACGGCGTCAACCGATTCCTCGCCGATCTCAACGACGACGAGGTCCTGTCCGACGTCCCGCTTGAGGTCCTCCGGGGTTCCCTGCGCCACCAACCGACCTTCGTCGATGATGCCGACCCGCTCGGCCAGGGCGTCCGCCTCCTCCAGGTACTGGGTGGTGAGAAAGATCGTCACGCCGAGCTCGGCCTGGAGCCTGCTGACCTCCTCCCAGACCTTGCTCCGGCTGACCGGGTCGAGGCCGGTTGTCGGTTCGTCGAGGAACAGGACCTCCGGTTCGTGGAGCAGCGCACTGGCCAGATCGACCCGCCGCTTCATCCCGCCGCTGTACGTCCCGACCCGGCGGTCGATGGCGTCCCCGATGTCCACGAACTCCAGGACGGCGTCGATCCTCTTTGCCAGGACCGGGCCGGACATGCCGTACAGTCGGCCCTGCAGTTCAAGGATCTCCCGGCCTGTCTGCTTGTCGTCGAGGGCCGCCTCCTGGAGCGCAACGCCGATCCGGAGCCGCACCTCGTCGGCGTTGTCGACCACGTTCAGGCCGGCGACCTCGGCCATCCCTGCGGTTGGGGCGAGGAGGGTGCACAACATACGAACCGTCGTTGACTTACCCGCTCCGTTCGGACCGAGGAAACCGTAGATCTCGCCCCGGTCGACGTGAAGGTCGACCCCGGCGACCGCTTCCTCGTCGCCGAACCTTCTTCTGAGGTCTCTGGTGACGATGGCACTCACCTGGCGCACACTAGCCCGATCGGGTCTGGTCGGCTCGGGTCGGCCCGGGGTCAGCACTGGTCGGCGGTGCGCCCGGATTCACCGCTCGCCCGTCGCCGCGCTCAGCCCGGGGGCGCCCCTGCCGATAGCATGAGGCAAGTGACCCATCCCGGTGACGCCCCGTACGGCGGCTCCAATCCGGCCCTGATCATCTACCGGCCGCTTGTCGAGAAACTGCTTGCCGCGCTCGGTGCGCTGGTCACCCACCAGATCGCCTACCTGCTGGCCGGCGCCGTCGCCGGTGGGAACGTCGCGGTGACGGACCACGGCCATCTGTCGGTCCAGTGGGCCGTCGTCACCCCGGTGGCCGTCGCCGCCGCTGCGCTCTTCATCATCTGGCAACTCCGGTCGCTCGGTTTCCGCTCCAACCTTTCTGCCCGCTCCATGGGCGCAATGGTCGGCGGGTTCTTTGTCGTCCAGGAGTTGATAGAGGGGTTTGTCAGCGGCCGGTCAGCGGTCGCCACCATGACCCACCCCGCGATCCTCATCGGCATCGCCATCGCCCCGATCGTGGCCTGGTTCATCGCCCGGCTGCTCTCCGGCGTCACGGAGCTGGCCGCCCGGTTTGTCACCGGACGGCCTTCGCTGACATTCCCCCTCTCCGGTCCCCGGCTTGTCCCGGTGCCGGTCAGTGTCCGTTCACAGGTTGTCGGCGGCCGGTCCCGGCCGCGGGCTCCGCCTTCCCGGCTTCGTTCCTGACATCTATTTCAGCTCGAAGCATGCTCCTCGGCCGACGGTGCCGAGGCCAGGAAGGACCCCGGCGCAGCCGGGAGGAAAGGACTCACGATGAAACGTTTCACCTGGCCGTTTTCGGCCATGACCAAGGCGCTGCTGTTCGCCTTGCTCCTGCTCTTTGCCGCCGCCTGCGGCAGCGACTCTGCAACGACGGAATCAGCCGCCGCAACCGACGACGACGCCATGGAAGACTCCTCGGAAGCCATGGATGACGAGAACATGGACGACGCCATGGAAGACGGGGAGCACGGCGACGACCACGATGACCACGGCGACGGCCACGATGATCACGGCCACAGCGAGCCGCTCGAGGTGCCGGACGGCATGGCCGTCCCCACCATCTCGGTGACCGCGGAGGCGGACACGACGTCGGGCCACAACCTGTTCATCACCCTCGAGGACTTCGAGATCGCACCGGAGTCCGCCAGCCTGGACGCCGTTGACGGCGAAGGCCATCTGCACCTGTACGTGGACGGAAAGCGGCAGGGCCGGTTCTACAACACCGCCCTGTACCTGGACGGTCTTGAGCCCGGCGAGCATGAGGTGATGGTCGAGGTCAGCGCGAACAACCACGCGGCGTACGCCGTTGACGGCGAGCCGATCCGGGCCATGACCACCATCACCGTGGAGGCCGGCGAGGGCGACCACGACCACAGCGATGGCGACGTGTTCGAGTCGGCAAACCCACCGGAGCTCAGCCTGACCGTCACCGAGGATCCCCTCTCCGGGCACAACCTGTTCGTCGAGGTGACCAACTTCGAGTTCGCCCCGGAGAACGTCGGTGGTGACGCGGTGGACGGCGAGGGCCACCTGCACCTGCTGATCGACGGGAAGAAGGCGGGTCGGCTGTACGGGCCGTGGACCCATCTCTCACTCGATCCCGGCACCCACGAGATCGCGGTTGAGGTCAGCGGCAACGACCACGTGGCCTACGGCACGGGCGGCAGCCCGATCATGGCGATGACCACGATCGATGTGGAGGCCAAAGACGACGATCATGATCACGGTGATGACCAGGACGACGAGCATGAGCATGGCGACGAACATGATCATGGCGATGAGGACGCAGCGAAGGAGGACGCCGAGGACGGTCACGATCACGGCGACGGCCATGACCACGCCCACGGCGGTACCGGTGAGACGCTGGACATCGCCGCGGCCGATGCGGACGTGGTCATCGAAGCGTCACTGAGCGACGGGGACCTCACCATCGATGAGCGTCGGTTCCAGGTCGACGAAGGCCAGACTGTCGGGGTGATCTTCACCTCGGACGAAGCGGACGAGATTCACGTCCACGGCTACGACATCCTGGCCGACGTCGGTCCGGGCGTCACGGCCGACCTGGCGTTCCTGGCCGACAGCCCGGGAACCTTCGAGGTTGAGATCGAGGGCACCGGACGATTCCTCTTCGAGATCCAAGTCAGCTGATGGTGCTGGCACACGGCATCGGTGAACGGGGGGACCTCCCGCTCCCCCTCTACCTGTTCACCTGGGCGATGGTGCTGGCGCTGGTCATTTCGTTTGTCGCCCTTGGTGTGCTGTGGACAGAACCCCGGTTCGCCACCGCCTCCAGGGGCCGACGGATCGCCGAGTATCGGACGGTTGCGGTCGTCCACTGGCTCGGCCGTATCGCCGCGTTCGTCCTGTACCTGGTCTGCCTGTACGCCGCGTTCTTCGGGATCGATGCGAAGGATCGGAACATCCTGCCCGTGACGCTGTACGTGGTGGTGTGGGTCGGCGCCCAGCTCATCGGCGGCTTGATCGGTGACATCTGGGGGGCGATCAACCCGCTGGCCACGCTGGCCGAACTTGCGGAACGGGCAGGCCGGTTGGTCGGCCGGGTCCCGACTGCCGGGCCGCAGAACTGGGGGCACTGGCCGGCGACGCTCGGCATGGTGATCTTTCTCTTCTATGAGCTCTCCCATCCCAGCGGGGCCAGCCCCCGAACGCTCGGCTGGCTGCTGCTGGTGCACGCCGTCATCACCATCGTGGCCGGCGCGCTGTGGGGCGCGAAATGGGTGGTGGCTCACGAGCCGTTCACCGTGTTCTTCGCCAAGGTCGGCGCCATCGCTCCGCTCTACGTCAGGACCGACCCGGACAGCGGTCGTCGGACCCTCCAGGCGCGCCAGCCGATGTCCGGCCTGGCGGTGATGGACGTCCGGCCGGGAACGGTGATGTTGATCCTGGCCGCCATCGGCGGCACCTCGTTCGACGGGTTCAGCGAAAGCGAGACCGGCCGCGACGTCTTCGGTGACTTCTTCGGCTGGGAGCTGGCGTGGTGGGAGCTCGGCGGCCTGCTGCTGTCCATCGCGCTGGTCACCGCGCTGTACGCCATCGGCATGTGGTGGACGGATCGGGTGACCGGTATCGGCTTCGGCCGGGCGTGGCAGGAGTTCGCCCCCTCGCTGGTACCGATCGCCTTCGGGTACGCGGTTGCCCACTACTTCCAGCTGTTCTCCGACGAGAGCCAGTCGTTTGTGTTCCGCCTTTCCGATCCGTTCGGGCGGGGCTGGGACCTGTTCGGCGGGAGCGACGGGCTGATCTGGCGGATCGACCCGGACATCGTGTCGTGGATTCAGGTTGCGGCCATCCTCTTCGGGCACGTCGGCGCGGTGACCGTGGCACATGATCGATCGGTGGAGATCTTCCCCGTCGGGAAATCGTTGCAGAGCCAGTTCGCCATGCTTTTTGTGATGGTGGCCTACAGCTCGCTCGGGCTCTGGCTCCTGCTCACGGCGTGAGCGCCGTCTCGACCGAAGCGAGCCATGTGGTGCGTCTCTCGACCGGTCCGGTGTGGTCACGCCGATCTCGATCGAACGCTCGACCGGCGCGAACCGACGGGATTCGAGTAAAAATGGAGGGGTGATCACTGTTCTGTCCCCGGCCAAGTCCCTCGACTACGAGTCGCCCCTGGCGACCACCAAAACCTCGGAACCGCTGATGCTGGACCATTCGGCGGAGTTGGTGGGGGTGATGGCCGGGAAATCGCCGAAGGTGATCGGCAAGATGATGAGCATCTCGCCGCAGCTGGCCGAGCTCAACTTCGAGCGCTACCAGGATTGGGAGGTCCCGTTCACCACCGAAACCGCCCGCCAGGCCGTGCTGGCGTTTGACGGTGACGTCTACCAGGGGCTTGACGCCGCATCGCTCAACCAGCGGGACTTCACCCACGCCCAGAAGACACTGCGGATCCTGTCCGGCCTCTACGGGGTGCTGCGACCACTCGATCTGATGATGCCGTACCGGTTGGAGATGGGCACCAAGCTCAAAACCAAGCGGGGCAGGGACCTCTACGGCTTCTGGGGCGGCCGCATCGCAGAGCAACTCAACGCCGACATTTCGGCCAGCCCCGGTGAGGACGTCCTGGTCAACCTGGCATCGGTCGAGTACTTCAAGTCCGTCCGGACCGATGTGCTGGAGGCCCCGGTCGTTGCACCGGTGTTCATGGACGCCAAGGGGGACGGCGACTTCAAGGTGATTGCATTCTTCGCCAAGCGGGCACGGGGCGCGATGGCCGGTTGGATGATCAGGAACCGGGTCAAGTCCGTCGACGACCTCAAGGGATTCGACGGCATGGGTTACACCTTCGATGCCGGGCGATCCACCCTCGAGCGGCCGGTCTTCACCCGTCGAAACGACGGCTGACCGAACCGCGTCGTCCCATGCAGATCGGAACCGGGCTGACCCTCCTCGTCGGCGGCGCTCGGAGCGGCAAGAGCGACCTGGCCGTCGACCTCGGCCTGGCCTGGGCGGGACCGTCGGGCGGTGCCGGAACCGACGGCCGCGGCGTAACGTTTGTTGCCACCGCCGAGGCGTTCGACGAGGACATGTCGGACCGTATCGAGCGGCACCGACTCGACCGACCGGCCACCTGGCCGACGGTTGAGAAGCCCGTGTTCGGGGCGGACGATACGGCCCAGATCCCGAGTGACCATCTGCTGATCCTCGACTGCCTCACCCTGCTGGTCTCGAACCTGCTGTTCGCAGAACAACCGATCACCGAACACGTCACCGCGTTGGCCGCCGCGCTCGCCGAACGGGACGGCCCGTCGATCGTGGTCAGCAACGAGGTCGGGATGGGGATCCATCCCGAAACCTCGCTCGGCCGGATCTACCGGGACGAGCTTGGCCGGGCCAATCGCCTGGTCGCCGAGGTAAGCGACGACGCGCTGCTTATCGTGGCCGGTCGAGCCCTTCCCCTCTCACCGATCACCGGTATCGGAGATGTACAACTGTGACCAACACCGCTGCGTCGAACCACTCCCCGGAATCCTGGACCGAAGCGCTTCCGGAACCCTCCCAGGAGAGCATCGAGGCCATCAGCGCACGCCTCGCCGAGATCCTGCGGCCGACCGGAGCCCTTGCTCGGCTTGACGAAGTGGCCGTCTTCCTGGCCGGGTGGCAGCAGACGGCGTCACCGGCGGTCGACAACCCGGCCTGCCTGATCTTCGCCGGTGATCACGGGGTGGCCGCCGACGGGGTCAGCGCCTACCCGGCCGACGTGACCGCGGCGATGCTGGCCGCCCTTGAGAAGGAGAGGGCATCGGTGTCGGCCATGGCCGCCATTGCCGGTGCCGAGGTACGGGCGGTGGATCTCGGGGTCGGGGAACCGACCGGCAACCTGCGAACCGAACCGGCGATGGAACCGGACCGGTTCAACCGGTCGATCCAGACCGGACGGGACGCCGTTACCAACCTCGACCCGTCGGTCGACCTGCTGGTCATCGGTGAGCTTGGCATCGGCAACACCACCGCAGCGGCTGCCGTCACCGCAGGCCTGCTCGGGCAACCGGGATCGGTCACCGTCGGTGCCGGGACGGGCGTGGTCGACGACGGGTTGGCCAACAAGATCGCTGTTGTCGACGAGGCCGTCGTCAGGGCCGCGGCCGAAGGGGCAACCCCCGACGCCCCGATCGACGTGCTGCGGCAGCTGGGGGGCACGGAACTGGCCGGCATGGCCGGAGCCATTGTCGAGGCCAGACGGCGGTCGATCGCCGTGCTGCTCGACGGTTACGTGACCGCGGCCCCGGCGCTGGCGATGCAGCGGTTCGATCCCCGGTTCGGACAGCACCTGCTTGCCGGGCACGGGTCGGCCGAACCCGGCCACCGGTTGGTGTTGGACGCACTCGACCTCGACCCGCTCCTCGATCTGGGGTTCCGGCTCGGCGAGGGATCCGGCGCGATGGCCGCGTTGCCATTGGTGAAGATGGCGTGCAAGCTGGCCACCGATGTGCCGACCTTCACCGAGTGGTTCGGGGCAGATGGGTGAACCGGGCGAGGAGGCCCACGTAGACGTAAACGTGGATCCGCCCGGTCCGATCGGACAGGCCGTCGACGGACTGCGAGCGGCGATCGGGTTCCTCACCCGGGTGCCGGTCGGCGCCCCTCGGGTCGTCATGGGCCATGCGGCCCCGTGGTTCCCGTTCGTCGGGTTGTTGATCGGCCTGGCCCAGGGCGGCCTGTACCTGGGCCTGCGGGAGTTGCTGCCGCCGCTGCCGTCTGCGGTTGTGGCGGTGGCCGCCGCGGCGCTGGTCACCGGTGCCTTCCACCACGACGGGCTCGCCGACATGGCGGACGCGTTCGGCGGCGGCTGGACCGTCGAGCAGCGGCTCACGATCATGAAGGACTCCCGGCTCGGGACCTACGGCACGTCGGCACTGATCCTGGCCTTCGCAACCGAGATCAGCGCGCTGTCCGCCCTCGACCCGATGGACGGGTTGATCGCCCTGGTTGTGGCCCACACCCTCAGCCGTTCGACGGCGGTGCTGATGATGCGGCACGCACCGCCGGCCGGTTCC
>JBCCGJ010000091.1:0-17834 GCA_039029335.1 Actinomycetota bacterium
AGCACCACCCGCGCCGCGGTTGTGGATCTGAGCGCCCAGAGCCAGGAGATCACCCGGATGGTTGAGATGATCACCGACATCGCCGGCCGCACCACCCTCCTGGCGCTGAATGCGGCCATCGAAGCGGCCAGAGCCGGCGCCGCGGGCCGCGGCTTTGCGGTGGTGGCCAACGAGGTGAAGGGCCTGGCCCAGAGCACCGCGGAGGTCACCAGCGAGATCCGGGTCCTGACGGACGAGATCGAGGCGAAGATCGGTGCCTCGGCGGAACGGGTCGAAACACTGGCCGAGTTCGTCGACCAGATCGGGGCCCAGCATCAACTGATCGAGGCCCACATGTCCCGACACCGGGAACAGATGGCCAGCACCCACGAGGATGTCGACGCCGCGGCCCGGACCATGCTGCCGATCATCCAGGGCATCGATCAGCTCAACGACCTCATGCAGGAGACGGTGGGTCAGGACCACGGCTCCAAACCGGCCGAGCTGCTCACGCTCGACTAGGACCGTGCGCGACCCAGGCCGGATGGGGTCGGAGCCGCCTGGCCCGCGAAAACCCCGCAACGCCTCGCCGGATCAGGCACTAACGTCGCAGGAATGCCGGACGCCCTCTTCGCCGATCCTCGACTGGCCAGGCTGTACGACGTCTTCGACAACCCTCGCCCGGACCTGGACCACTATCACGCGCTGCTGGTGGAGCTGGGGGCGACCTCCGTCCTCGACGTGGGCTGCGGGACCGGTAGCCTGGCTCACCTGCTGGCCGACAACGGCTTCACGGTGATCGGGGTCGACCCGGCTACAGCGTCCTTGGCGGTCGCCAGGAGCAAACCCGGTGCGGACCGGATCCGGTGGATCGACGGTGACGCCGCGGCCGTGACCGAACGGGGGCTTGACGCAGCGGTTATGACCGGCAACGTCGCCCAGGTGTTCACCACGGACGAATCGTGGTCCGGCACGCTCACCGCCCTGGCCGACGTTGTCAGACCGAACGGCCACCTCATCTTCGAGGTGCGGGACCCGGCCAGGCAAGCGTGGCTGGAGTGGACCCCGGACAGGACAAGGAAGGAGATCGACGTACCGGACATCGGGCCGGTCACCACGTGGATAGAGGTGACCGATGTGTCGCTTCCGCTGGTGAGCTTCACGGCGACCTACCGGTTCTCGGCCGACGACCTGACCCTGACCTCGTCGTCAACCCTCCGATTCCGGCAGCGGGACGAGGTTTCGGCGTCGTTGGCCGCCGCCGGCTTCTCCACCGATGAGGTTCGGGATGCCCCGGACCGGCCCGGCAAGGAGTTCGTCTTTGTAGCCAGACGGACTGCGGCCACCGACGATGAACTCCGCTGAGCCGCGCCGAGACGGCGATCAGGTCCACGGCCCGCTGACCGGACGGGTTGCGCTGGTCACCGGCGTCTCCCGGCAGATTGGAATCGGAGCGGCGATCGCCCTGCGACTCCATCGGATGGGGGCGACGGTTCACGCCACCGGTTGGCCGCCCCATGACGAGGAGATGCCCTGGGGCGGGCAGGATGTCGTGCTGCCAATGCCGGTCCTTCGCCATGACGTTGCCGACCCCGACGCCCCGGCGGCGCTGATCGACGACGTCCACCGAACCCACGGCCGGATCGACATCGTGGCCGCAGTGCACGCCAGGTCCTCCAGCCAGGGCCTCCTCGATCTGACCGCAGAGGAGTTGGACCGGTCCTGGGCGGTCAACGTCCGCAGCGTGCTGCTGCTGGCCCGGCGCTTCGCCGAGCTGCACGAGCCCGCTGCGGACCGCACCCCGCCGGTCGGACGGATGATCTGGTTCACCAGCGGTCAGCATCTCCAGCCGATGGACGGGGAACTGGCCTACGCCGTTACCAAAGGAGCGCTCCACCAGATGACGGCATCGGTGGCGGCCGCCCTGGCCGGTCGGCACATCGTCGCAAACTGCATCAATCCCGGTCCGGTCGACACCGGCTACGCCGCGGCGGCGGTCCGTGCCGCGGTGGCCTCGATGTTTCCCGACGGCCGCTGGGGGACGCCGGAGGACGTGGCAAACCTGGTTGCCTTCCTGGTTTCCGACGAGGGGTCCTGGATCCGCGGCCAGGTTCTGGACTCCGAGGGCGGCCTCAACCGCCACCGCTGAGCCGACTGCGGACCCCGACCGGAACCCGACAGGTCCACGCCGCCTCGGTACGCGCCAAATCGGTACGCCGGCCGCCGACCGGTCGGCGGCCTGTCACCTGAAACGCGGTCTGGTCAGCCGAGCGAGCGGGACGGTGGTGGTGCCGGGGCCGAGGTGGCGGTCGGGTGAGCGGCACGCCACCGCTTCTCGACCTGGAACACGATGGCCACGATCAGCAGGGCCACCAGGACATCGGCCAGGAAGTGATGACCGGTGATCACCACAACAAAGACCGTCAGCAGCCCGTGCATGATGGCTGCGGTCTGGATGGTTCTGGCCAGCGCCAAACGATGGATCGCATGACCGACCAGGAACGCCCAGGCAACGTGGAGGGACGGCATGGCGGCGAACTGGTTTGCCGTGTGACTACCGGGGAAGTCGTACGGGTTTGGCCCGTACAGGGCGCTTGCGTCGATGAACCCGTCAAGCATGCGGGGTGGGGCGAGCGGGATGAGCAGATGGATGACCAGCGCCGCCGAGGTGACGGCCACCAGACAGTTCCGGAAGGACACAAAGGCCTCGGTCCGGTCCTTGGCAAAGGCCACTGCGAGCACAAGGAGTGTCAGCGGGAAGTGGACCAGGTAGTAGGTGTTTGCGCCGATGAGCACCGGCGCCCAGTCGAACGCGGCCTGCACGCCACGCTCGATGTCGAGGCCGACGTAGCTCTGCAATCGGAGCACGGTCTCGGCGTTGCGAAGCGCCTCGGCCTCAACGTCGGATCGGATCGACCGGACGGCGGCGTAGACCGCCCAGAGTGCACCGAGAATCAGGACGTTAAAGACGGCGTCGGTGCTACGGCTCCAGAAGAACGACTGGTAGCCGGGCCGTTGCGGCATCGGGCGTTGCCCGGTGCCGTGTGTGGGGAATGGTGTCGTGACGCGAGCCATGGATACTTCGTTGCGTTGGCGTCTGCCGTCAGAGGCGACTGCTCAGGCTCGGGTCGGAACAAAGTCGTACGGTTTTTGCGGATCCTGACATGGCAAGCTCCAATGCTGGTTGAACGCCGCGCGTGTTGACGCGGTCAGCGCTCCTCTCCCTGAGGACAAGCTTAGCTAACTTTGTTGTCATAGGTCGTCACCTTTTTGTCACTTGCCTTCCACAGCACCCTTTAGAGCGCCGTATCGCGTCGCCAACAACCTCGACATCATTCCCAAAACCTTTAAATTTGTAGCTTTTCGGGACTCACGAGGGGACTAATCAAAGCAGAGATCTACCCAGAACCACCGGACCCTCGATGGATCAAATCCTCGGCCGGCGGACACAAAATCCGCCCTGTCCCACGTTGCCCGATGTTACGGGCAACGGCCACAAACGTGACGAACGACCGCCCATCAGTCGGCGAGGAACGCCACGACAGCGGGCCAGGCCGAACGATCCTGCAACAGGAACAGATGGCCGCCGTCGAAGAACTGCAGCCGGGCACCGGGGATCCGACCGGCGAGGCGCACCACGTTCTCCGGCGGAGCCTGCCCGTCGAACCGGCCCCCGACGACCAGCGTCTTGGCGCGAACCTCGCCCAGCCGGTCCCAGAGGTCATGATCGGCTCTGGCCTCAAGCTGTCGTCGGGCACCGACCGCCCAGGCCGGGTCGTCGGCGTTGAGCGGCGGTTTCCCGGCGAACGAGACCGGCACCAGCATGTCGAACATCGGGGCGAATGACGGCGGATCGACCGACAGGTCGTTCCGGGTGTCCAACAGCGGCAGCACGATTCGGTTCCTCGCATCGGTCTCCATGCCGAACACCGACAGCAGATCGAACGATGCACCGCCCGCCCCGCCGGCCGAGGTGCAGGCCAGCACCAACCGGCCGACCCGGTCGGGGAAGTCGACGGCGACGTGCTGGGCCACCATGCCACCGAAGCTGACCCCGACGATGTCGGCACGCTCGATACCGAGCGCGTCCATCAACCCGACGCAGTCCGCGGCGTAGTCGGCCATCGTGTAGGGCACGTCGGGTTTCCCGGTCCGGCCGAGGCCCCGCTGGTCGTACATGAGGACCCGGAAGTTCCGCTCGAGCGGACCGCGGCCCCGTGCCGGGTTCTGCCGCAGGTCGGCGCCGGTGCCGCTGATAAGCACAACCGGGGATCCGTCACCGTGGATCTCGTAGTTGATCGACAGGCCGCGGACGTCGATGACGGGCACGGTCCGGCCTACCGCTGAGTGGGCCGGTAGTTCGGCGGTCGGCCGACCGGCAGTTGCAGGACCTCGACACCGGCGTTGCGCAGTACGGCGATCCCCTCCGGTGCATCGACGAAATCCGACGGCTCCGTCCATGCCATCACCACCCGTTTGATGCCGCTCTCGATGATCAGGTTGGCGCACGGCGTCGGTCGGGACGCCCTGGCCCCGCATGGCTCCAGAGAGGAGTAGATCGTCGCCCCGGTCAGGTCCTCCGCCTCCGTCAGCTTGGCCAGGGCGGATTCCTCGGCGTGAACGTGCTGGTCGGTCTCCCGGGAGTAACCCGTCGACAGCTCGGCCCCGTCCTGGCCGACGATGCACGCACCGACGGAGAACGCCGTATCGCTCGGTGGACAACGCTCGGCGAGAGCGACCGCACGTTCGAGCCAGGCCACATCCCCGACGCGGCTTCGGTCGACCAGATACCGCAGGACAACCACGTCGCCGAGGACCGTTGTCTCCGCCAGGTTCCAGCGGGTGTTTGACGGCCAGGGGTACGTGGCCCGGTCGACGATGCGCGGACCGGCCCCGACCAGGAGCGGGGTGACCGCAACGTGCAGCTCATCAACGAGGCCGTCGGCCAACAGAGCGGTGTTGACCTGCGTACCGCCTTCCACCATCAACCGTTCGACCCCTCGATCGCCGAGGTCGTCCACGACGGCCGCCAGACCGACCTCAGGACCGAGCGGCACGATGTCCGCAACATCGCCGATCCGTTGGTTCAGGGCAATCGCCCCGGCTTCGGTCGTGTAGACCACCCGCTCCCCGCCCGTGTGAAACCAGCGCAGGTCGGGATCGAGGTTGCCGGAGCCGCTGATGGTGACCTTGAGCGGGTGTTCCGGCCGCCCTGCAGCGGTTCTGGCCGCCCGGCGCCCGGCGTCCCGAACAACCACCCGGGGGTTGTCGGACCGAATCGCCCCGGCCCCCAGCAGAATCGCATCGGACTCGGCCCGAACCTGGTCGACCCGGTCAAAATCGGCGTCGTTGGAGAGCAGCAACCGCTCCGGACCGGCGTCGTCTATGAAGCCGTCGATGCTCGTCGCTACGCTCAGAACGACGTGCGGCCGATTGATTCGTGTGGCTTCGGTCATGACGCTCCATCGTCAGGTCTGCGCCGAAACTCTACAAGGAGATCAAATGACCATCCCGGCCATGAAAATCGAGGAGCTGATCGACGCCGGACGGGAGCACGACTGTGAGGGCGTCGGAGGCTCCAACGTGTGCGTTGTTGTGGCGGCGGTCGCCGATCTGCCGTCACGGTTCGGGGACTTCCAGGTCGCCGGCTTCTGGAACAACCGGGACGAGGAGGACCACGCGGCGTTCATCCACGGCAACCCGTGCGGGGCGGAGAACGTGTTGGTCAGGCTGCACTCGGAGTGTGTGACCGGGGACGTTGCCGGCTCCCTCCGGTGTGACTGCCGGGATCAGCTGGAAGCGTCCCTGGTCAAGATCGCCGAGGCCGAGGTCGGGATCGTCCTGTACCTGCGGCAGGAGGGTCGGGGCATCGGGTTCACCAACAAGGTCCGGGCCTACGCCCTGCAGGACAAGGGACTGGACACGGTTGAGGCGAACCTCGCCCTCGGTTTCGCCGACGACCTGCGGGAGTACGCCGTGGCCGCCCACATGCTCCACTCGCTCGGGGTGAAGTCCATCCGGCTGATGACCAACAACCCGTCGAAGGTCGAGCAGCTGACCGAGTACGGGGTGACGGTATCCGAGCGGGTGCCGCACCTCCTGCCGCCGAACCGACACAACGTGGACTACCTCAGGACAAAGGCCAGGAAGTCCGGCCACTTCATCGACCCGGCGATAACCGAACGGCTCCTCGAGCAGGACGACGAACCAATCATGGAGTGACCGGGCCGCTCCGCATCGAACCGTCGGCCACCGGGCGCTCCTCCACCGCCGGATCCCCCTCCGTTGCAGGGGACTTCTCCGCCACCGAGTCCTCCTCCCCCGCCGAGGGCTCCACACGCCGTTCCGACGGGGACGGGGCCACCACGGTCAGCACCAGCCCGGCCAGGGCGAGCGCTGCGGAGATCCGGAACGTCCACCGCCAACCCCCGAGAAACGCATCACCGGCTGCCGCGGATTCCGAAATCTCGTCGAGCGGGATGTCGAATCCTCGGGACACCATCACCCCGACAACAACCGCGGAGGCCAATGCCTGACCGGTCACGTTTCCCAGGTTTCGCACCAGGTTGGTGAAGGCGCCGATCACCCCGTGACGACTGGGCGGCATGGAGCCCATGATCGTGCTGTTGTTCGGGACGTTCCAGAGCCCGACGGACAGCCCGGCGCCGAACATCAGCAGCATGACCACAACAAGTGGCGTCGACTCGGCCGCAGTCGACAGGACAAGCGCAACGGTGAGGTGCAGCACAAAACCGGCCGCCGAGAACGGCCGAGACCCGAACCGGTCCGACAGCCGCCCCGATATCTGGGCGGCAACCCCAAGTCCGACAGCATTGAGGAACATGACACCCCCGGCCGCTGCGGCTTCCATCTGACGGAGGCTGATGAGGAGCACCGGCGCCAGGAACGAGACGAACGTGCCGCCCATGAACCCGACATACCGTGCACCCACCGCAAAGGAGAAGACCCGGTTACGGAAGAGCCGGAGCTCCAGCATCGGTTGCTCGGTGTGGAGTTCCCACCGGACCCACGCCGCAAACAGGCCGGCCGAGGCGATCAACCCCCCGAGGATGAACGGCGAGCCCCAGGGCAGACCGACCGGGTTGTTGATCGTGAGCACCAGGATGATCACCATCAGCCCGGAGAGCGCCGCGCCGCCCCAGTCGAACCCCACCTCCCGTCGATCACCGACCGGACTGACCTTCTCCTCGTCAAGCACGAGGTACCCGAACACCAGTGCAACACAGACCGGCAGCAGGAGCAGCACGAACAGGGCCCGCCAGGGCAGGACCTGCAGGATGAGGCCGCCGAGAATCGGACCGGAAGCCCCACCGACGGCCACGGCGGTTGTCTGACTACCGATGGCCTTGCCCCGCTCCTCGTCGGGGAACACGGCGACAACCATGGCGGTACCGACGGACTGCATCATCGCGTTGCCAACCGCCATGATCACCCGAGCCGCGATGACCAACCCGAAGCCGGGAGCGAGGGCCACCGAGGCGGCGCCGACACCAAAAAGCGTGAGCCCGGTCAGGTGCATCCGACGGCGGCCGGTCATGTCGGCCACCCGACCCATCGGCAGCATCAACGAGCTGATCACCAGTGACTGGGCGATGACCACCCAGGCGACCGACCGGAGGCTGATGCCGAAGTCCTCGGCGATCGACGGCAGCGACACGAACACCATGCCCCAGGCCGCCACGTTGGTCACGAAGGCGATCCCGATGGCCGAGAACGCCAACCACTTGCCGTCGTCGTTCAACTCCGCCGCATCCGGTTCGGCTGTCCCGGTCACGGTGCTGGCGTTCGACAGGCGATGGTCAAAGCCTATGGCAACCGGTTCCCGGAGACGATCACGGCGACGGGCCGACCGGGCCCGGTCCCGGTCAGGACGTCATCGGCGGCCGCAGGTCGAGTCAGGTGCCGGCCAGCTCCGCCACGATCGAGGCCAGGTCGTCGGGGTCGCGGGACACGATGTGATGGATGCCGAACTCCTCCCGCAGGCTGTGCAGTTTCTCGATGATCTGACCCCGAGAGCCGATCAGGACAAACGGCGTCTCGTCGATCAGTGTCGGTTCCGCACCGATTCGTTCTGCAACCGAAAGCCGCAACTCGGCGGCATCCCCGTCGATCCTGGTCTGCTGGACCAGGGTGGACAGCTCTAGCCCCTCCAGCCGATCGCCTGCTGCCTCGGCAAGCCAGCGGTGCCGCATCCTGATGTCGTCCCTGGCAAAACCGGCGGCGGCCGGCGCCCCGGTCTCCGGATCGTGGGTCAGTCCGGTGAACTGAAAGACGTCGGCGTGCCGGGCGGCGATGGTCACCACCCGTTTCCCGTGGCCCCCGATCAGGATCGGCACCCTGGCCTGGGCGGGTCGGACACCGAGGTCCTCGATCGACAGGGTGATGTGGGTCCCGTCGGTCTCCGAGGCGCCCGTGTCCAGGAGAGACCGCAGGGCAAGGATCGACTCGCCGAACCGGGTCACCCGTGGTCCCGGCGCACGCAGCTCGATGTCGGCCGCGTCGTGCTCCGAGCGGTCGTACCCGGTTCCCATACCGAGCACCAGCCGACCCCCGCTGAGGAGATCGAACGTCGCCGCCGTCCGGGCGAGCAGGACGGGATTGTGGAACTCGTTGTTCAGCACCAGTGGTCCGAACCGCAGCGTCGTCGTATGTTCGGCAGCGGTGAGCAGCGGGAGGAACGGGTCGAGGTTGGTCAGCCCACCACCGTTGATGTGATCCGAGCTGAACAGTTCCGCATAGCCCAGATCCTCCACCTTCCTCGCCAGTTCCCGAAAGGCCTCCGGGGTCTCGAACGAGGCGGTCTGGATGGCGAAACGAAACGGGTGAACCACAACGCGCAATATAACGGTTGCGCGTTGGGGGCGCAACATACCGGTTGCGCATTTCGGTAGCCGTACATCGGCCGCGGGTGACCGGCCCCGCCTTGACCCTTCAGCGCCAGAGACGGTTACAGACGTTGAGCCAGAGCTCGGTGGTCAACCGCAGGGACTCAACGTCGATCCGCTCGTTGTGGCCGTGGAACCGGCTCTGGAACTCCGAGAACGAGATCTTGTTGCTGAGCAGGCCGGCACCGTACGCAGGCACACCCTTGGCCCGGAAGAACCGGGCGTCCGTGCCGCCGGTGACGATCGACGGGACAACCCGCGCATCGGGATAGGCCATCTGGATCGAGTCGGTCAGCGCCGACCACAGCGGCGTATCCGTCGGCGACAGCGACGGGCCCTCCGGTTCGTCGTCGTATTTGCGGGTGATGGTCACTGACGGCAGCAGGTCGGGACCGATGATGTCCCGAAGATGCCGGTCCGCATCGTCCTGGGTCTCGCCGGGGAGCATACGGATATCCACCGAGAGCTCGGCGTAGCCGGGAATGGTGTTGTCCTTGTCCCCGCTGTTCAGCACGTTCGGGCTGAACGACATCTGACAGCAGGAGTGGATGTTGCGGGCGGTGCCGGATGGCAGCTCGGCGAGCGCATCGTCGATGTGGGCCGGATCGAGCAGCCGAGCCTCGATGTCCGGCTCGAGGCCGAGCGCCCGGATCCGCTCGATGAACAGCTCGTCGATCCGGGGGGCGATCTCGTACTCGGCGATCCGATTGACGATCTTCGCCGCCTTGATCAGGGCGTTGTCCGTGCCGTACGGCATCGAACCGTGGCCCGGCTCTCCCTGGATCGCCAGGTGGCGGAACGCACCCCGCTTCTCACCGCTGGTCAGCAGCACGGTCACCCCGTCGTCGCCGAAGGTCGGTGTTCCGCCGTATTCGGTCAGAACGTAGTCGCACCGGATGTCGTCCCAGTTGTCCTCGATGATCTGCTTCGCCCCGAGCACACCGCCCGCCTCTTCATCGGCGACGGCGAAGTAGATGATGTCGCCCGGGTAGCGGGTGCCGGACCGGACGATCTCCCGGAACGCGACCAGCATCGAGGAGGTCAGGTTCAACATGTCGACCGCGCCGCGGCCCCAGACCTCCGGCGTCCCGTCCGCCGAGGTGATCAGCTCGCCGCCGAACGGGTCGTGTTGCCATCCCTCCGGACTGGCCGGCACCACATCGGTATGGCCCATCAGGCAGAGCGTCGGGGCGTTCGGATCCGTTCCTTCATGACGGGCGATCAACGAGGTTCGCCCGGCAGACGGCTCGTAGGTCTGGAAGTCGACACCGAGGCCTTCGAGCTCATCGCGGAGCAGGCGGGCGCTGGTGTCCTCGTTCCCCGATTCCGGAGTGCCGTGGTTGACACACTGGTTGCGGATCAGCTGTTGCAGCAGCTCAACCGTCTCGTTGGTCAGCGTATCGATCGACGTTCCCATGGTGTTCCTCCGTGCTGGACGCGGCCAGTGTTGCACCGTCGCCGCCGCGGACCAAACCGTTTCAACACCTACGCTTGGCCGATGTCGATCGCCATCAGAGAACTCGGCCTGGCGGACAGCCTGTTGCTCGGCGAGCTGCTGGACACCCTGACCCCCGGCTGGACGGACCATCTGGCGCCGGGGGCTTCCGGGCCGACGGCCTTTCTGGCCCAGTCCCGGTCGTTCGCCATCGGCGCCTATGCCGACAATGACCCGGCGGGGTGGGTGTGGGCCACCGCGGCCCACCAGCCCGACGGCACGCTGGACTGTCGACTCGGCGACCTGGCCGTGCTTCCTGAACAGCGGCGGCGCGGTATCGGGACGGCGTTGCTCGATGCCGCCATCGCCCACGCCGGCAGGCAGGGCTGCCACCACCTCTTCCTCGTCACCGAGCCAGATGACCCGGCAGGCCATGCCCTCTGCAATCGGGCGGGCGGCACCCGCACGGCGAACGCCCCGGAGACCTATCGGTGGTCGCTGCGGTGACGGGCCGGTGTCATGGCCGGCCGCCGGACCTCAGGCGGCGACCGGGCGGGCCGGTTCGATCGACAGCCTGGCCCGGATGTCCTCCAACGGAGTGTCCAGCTCCTGCTCCCAGTGGGTGAAGTGGGCGTTCTCACTTGATCGGCCGACCGTCCAGCCGTCGACGATGGCATCCATAACCTTGATCGTTTCACCCGGCTTGACGAACGCGAGGTGGCCGGTGGTCACCGCGATCCGCATGGCGTGATACGGGAACCGCATCTGGGCGAAGTGGAACGCGGCCTGGGCCAACTCCCCAAGCGGCTTTGAGCTGAACCCGGTAAGCACATGCAGGAAGTCATGGATCTGGAAGCCCCGCACGATCATGTAGCTGATGTCCTCCGGCAACCGATCGAGTGCACCGGTCGACTGGAGCTTCTCGTTGAACTGCTTGTAGTTGGTGGCCAGATTCTCCTCCAACCCGTTCTCCGTGATGAACCGGCGGTAACCGTCGCCCAGGGTGCCGGGCGCACAGTCGACCAGGTCATCCAGGGCGATCGGGTCGCTCAGGTAGCGGGCGGCCAGGAACTCCGGCGCACCGGGGAGCGAGAGCAGGTTTTGGTGGTAGGCGTCGATGGCGTCCTGGGGAGCCTCGGCCCACCAGTCGTGGAAAAGGAAGTAGACGCCGTAGTCGAACGGCCGATCGACGGCGGTCAGGAACTTCTCGGCGAAGGTCCGGTCAACGATTGGTTCCGACATGGTGACTCCGGTCTGTTCAGCGTTTCCTCTCACCCTAGCCAATTATTTGAACGTGTTCAATTAACAATCCGTCAGGTTCCACGCACGGCCGGTCGCCCTACCCTCGATCCCCTCCGAGTACATCGAGCAACCACCGAAGGGATGGTCCGTTGAGAGTCGCAACCTGGAACCTGTGGTGGCGCTACGGCGACTGGGAGCAGCGGCTGGAGGCCATAACCCGAACCCTGGTCGGCCTCGACGCGGATGTCATCGGGCTGCAGGAGGTTTGGCACACCGAGGACAACAGCGCGGCCGAGCGGCTTGCCGCCGCTCTCGGCCTCCACCTCGCCTTCACCGCATCCCCGAGGCCCGAGAAGTGGCAGCAGAAGATCGGCGACCCGTCTGTCGGGATCGGCAACGCGGTGCTCTCCCGATGGCCGATCACCGCCACGGCGGAAGCGAGGCTACCGGCCGGCGATGCCCGGGATGAGGGCCGTATGGCGCTCGGGACCACCATCGCGACCCCATGGGGTCTGTTGCCGTTCACCACCACCCACGTCAACTCCGCCTGGGGCCAGTCGGCGATCCGGGAGGCCCAGCTTCGGGGTGCGCTCGATCTGGTGGCCACCCACGATCCGGCCCCGTTCCCCCCGATCCTCTGCGGTGACTTCAACGCCGCCCCGGACTTCGACGAGATCCGGGCGCTCAGCGGCAGACGCGTCCCCCTGGTAGACGAGCTGGTCCTCCTGGACGCCTGGGAATTCCTCCGGCCGCTGGAGCCGGGTTGGACCTGGGACCGCCGCAATCCCCACGTCGACGCCACCAACGAGCCGAACGCCAGGATCGACTACCTCTTCCTCGGGATCGCCGGAGCGGATCGCCTCGGTCGGCCACGGGAGATCGGCCTGTTCGGTGACGAGCCGGTTAACGGCATCTGGCCGTCCGATCACTTCGGGGTGTATGCGGATCTCGATGTAACCGAGCCGACCGGTGACGTTCGTTGACGGCCGGGGGCGACGTCGGTAGGGTCCGCCCGAGATGACAACAAGAATCGGCATCAATGGATTCGGCCGCATCGGGAGGCTGGCGCTCCGGGCCCTGTACACCCGGGAGAACCAGGGGGCCGGCGAAGATCTGCAGGTCGCGTTGATCAACGACCCGGGGTCCGACGCCGTCACGTCGGCTCATCTGCTGGAGTTCGACACGGTCCACGGCCGGTTCGACGGCTCGGTCACGGTTGCGGAGGATGGCCTGACGATCGACGGCCACACCGTCGACCACACCGGCCACCCAACCCCGGCGGACGTCCCGTGGCGGGATCACGGGGTTGACATCGTCCTGGAGTGCTCGGGCCGGTTCCGGACCAGCGAAACCCTTCAGGGCCACCTGACCGCCGGTGCGAGAAAGGTGATCGTTGCCGCGCCGGTGAAGAGTGACGACGTGCTGAACATCGTGGTCGGCTGCAACGACGAGCGATACGACCCGGCCACCAACCACGTGATCACCGCAGCGTCGTGCACCACGAACTGTCTGGCGCCGGTGGTCAAGGTGATCCACGAAGGGGTGGGCATCGAGCGCGGGGTCATCACCACCATCCACGACGTCACCAATACCCAGGTGGTGGTCGATGCGCCCCACGCCGACCTACGCCGGGCCCGCGCCGCGCTGAACTCGCTGATCCCCACCTCAACCGGCTCGGCGACGGCGATCACCCTGATCTACCCGGAGCTCGCAGGCAAACTGGATGGCGTCGCCGTTCGGGTTCCGCTGCTCAACGCCTCCCTCACCGATGCGGTGTTCACCGTTGGCCGGGACGTGACCGTTGCGGAGATCAACGGCCTGTTCCAGGCGGCAGCGGCGGGCTCGCTGGCCGGCATCCTTGGATTCGAGACACGTCCGCTCGTTTCCGCCGACTACGTGAACGATCCGCGTTCGTCCATCGTTGACGGGCCGTCGACCATGGTGGTCGACAACCGCCTGGTGAAGGTCATGGCCTGGTACGACAACGAGTACGGGTACGCCTGCCGCATGGCGGACCTGGCGGCCACGGTTGCGGCGACCCTCCCGTGAGCGGCCACGTCCGATGAACGTCCGAAACTACGCCCTGGTCACCGCCGGTTACTGGGCCTTCACCGTGACCGACGGTGCGCTGCGGATGCTGGTCCTGCTCTACTTCCACGACCTCGGCTACTCCCCCGTCTCGATCGCCTTCCTGTTCCTCCTGTACGAGTTCATGGGCATCGTCACCAACCTGATCGGCGGGTGGGTGGGCGCCCGATCGGGACTCAACCGAACACTGGTGGCCGGGCTCGCCCTGCAGATCATCGCCCTTGTGGGTTTGACGTTCCATCAGGAGACCTGGCGGGAGTGGGTGGCGGTTGCGTTTGTGATGGGCGCCCAGGCGCTGTCCGGTGTTGCCAAGGACCTGACCAAGATGAGCTCGAAGAGTGCGGTCAAGTTCGTTGCCGGCGACGGTGAGGGGGCGCTCTTCCGGCTGGTCGCGGTGCTGACGGGATCGAAGAACGCCCTGAAGGGTGTCGGGTTCTTTGTCGGCGCCGCGCTGCTGGCGGCCGTCGGGTACGACGCGGCACTTGTTGTCCTGGCCGGGTTGGTCGGCGTCGCCCTGCTGTCCGTTTCGCTGCTCCTCGACCAGGACATCGGCCGGGCGTCGAGGAAACCGCCGCTTCGGTCGATTCTGTCCAAGTCCTCGGCCGTGAACCGTCTGTCCGCAGCCCGCCTCTTCCTCTTCGGATCCCGGGACATCTGGTTTGTCGTTGCGCTACCGATCTTTCTGGACGAGACGCTCGGCTGGACCTTTGCCGGGATCGGCGCGTTTCTTGCGGCGTGGGTGATCGGGTACGGCATGGTGCAATCGGTGGCACCGCAACTGATCCGGACCGGAGCCCGCGGCCGCGGCCCGATCACCATCGCAGCCGAAACCGGTGCAGCGGTCGCTGCCGAAACTCGTGACAGGGATGAGGTCAGGACCGCCGGGTTTCTCGCGGTTGCGCTGGCCGTGGTGTCCGCCGTGCTCGCCGCGGCGATAACCGCCGAACTGGGGACCGCGGCGGTAACGGCAACAGTGGTCGGTGGACTGCTCGTCTTCGGGGTCGTCTTTGCCCTCAACTCGTCGCTGCACTCGTACCTGATCCTGGCGTACACGGACCGAGAGGATGTGTCGCTGGACGTCGGGTTCTATTACTCGGCGAACGCCGCAGGTCGGCTGATCGGCACACTGCTCTCCGGCGTGCTGTACCTGGCCGGGGATCTGGCGGCTGCGCTCTGGGGGTCAACGGCGTTTGTGGTGATCACCTGGCTGCTGACGCGACGTCTGCCACCGCTCGACGCCGACCGGGCGGACCAAACCCCGACCCGGACCGCCTGAGTCGAGTCCTCAACCCCGAACCAGGCAGGCCGAACCCGCAACCATCCGAACAGACGGCAACGGCGACCTGGATCTCCATCAAACGGGCCGCAGGCCGGCAGGCTGTCCGCCGACCGACGCCGGGATTACTCCTCGATGGCGCCGGGTGTGCCGGGCCTCGATCGGGTGGCACCGAAGTAGTCGGTTGCCGACTGCCGATCACTGTTGGCCAGGCCGGCCAGCCCGGACCCGGGCAGCGGCCGCCACTGGCTGACCGGACCGCCCCGGTTGGTGGAGCTGAAGTAGTGGCTCGCCCCGTGCGAGAGCACGACGTTGCCCTCCCCCGGCGGTGGACCGGAGGCCACGTAGTTGTTGTGGAAGTAGGTGTTCTGGTTGTTGTTGTTGATGAACGAGGCAACGCCCGGACGGTTGAAGACGAGGTTGTTGTAGAAGACGATGTTCCGTCCCTCCCCGGCAGTCAGCTCGCCGCGGCCGGCTGAGACCTCCGAGGTCCACATGTTGTGGTACAGCGTGTTGTTCCTGGCCACGATGTTGCTGGACCGGTACGTGTGGACCCCTCGACCACCGTTCTCGGCGCAGACGTTGTTCTCGATCAGGGTGCTGCCCTGGTACCCGACCTCGTCGAGCTTGTCCATGATGATGCAGTTGCCGTCGGTGATGCGGCCATCACCCTGGTGGGGCACTGCGTTGTAGTTGTGCACCACGTAGTTGCCCCGGATGATGTTGCTGTAGTTGCCGCCGGAGGCGACCGGACCGGCGAGCTTGAAGAGCGTGATGCCGCTGCCCTGGTAGTGACTGCGGAAGGCGTTGTCCCGAACCTCGTTGCCCTCGAGGTGGATCCTCGACGAGCCCACCGCGGAGATGCCTGCGCCGCCGAAGTTGCTGATCTGGTTACCGATGACCCGGATGTCGTGGGCCCCGTCCTTGATAAAGACGCCGGATCCGTGGATGCTGTCGTTTCGGCCCCGGATGACAAAACCGGACAGCTCGACATAGCTGGCGCCGAGGAACTCGAAGCCGCTCCCGTACTCCCCACCGCCGACCAGCTCCACCCGTTCCCCGGGGTAGGGAGCGATCCGAATCCAGTTCTGAGCCGTACCGCTGCGGCGGATACTGAGTGCCCCGTCACGAGCGGTGTCATAGGTGCCGCCGCGGAGGTAGATGGTGGTTCCCGGTTCGGCGATGGATGTTGCTTCGATCGGGCGACGGAACGGCCGGTCCTTGGTGCCGGGGTTGCTGCCGGAGCCGGTGTTGCGGTCGACGTAGAGTTCCCGGACGTTCGAGCCCGGAGCAGGAGCGCTGTCGTTTGCCGGCGGCGCGGGCGGTGCGGTTGTCGGTGCGACGGTGGTGGGGGCGACGGTGGTGGGCGGCGGGGCCGTTGTTGTCGTGCTCTCGTCGGCCGTTTCGTCCGCTGCAGCGGTCTGTCCGTCGGTGTCGGCGGCGTCGGTCCCGGTCTCGGCCGCTTCGCCACCGGACCCGTCGGGTGTTTCGATGGGCTGGCCGTCCGTCCCAACGGCAGGCACGTCAGCACCGGACGGGGGGATTTCGAGATCCGTGGCGATTTGCGCCGGCTCCCCGGCGACCGTGACCTCCTGGACAAGCGGCGTCAGCGGCTCCTGGTCCTCCCCGTCAAGCGAGCCCGCCGGATCGGCGGCGATGGGCTGGTCCTGCTGCGCAGCCGCCCCGGCTTCGACGCGGCCACCGTCGGTGACGGGGCCGCTGAGGGGCGGCAGGAGAACACCGAGTCCGAGCACGGTGCCCAAAAGGACGACTGCGGCTCCAGCCAGCAGCTTTGTACGAGGCTTTCGCCAATCCACAGACATCAGTAACCCGCCGATGCAGAAGACTCTATTCGGTGATTGCGTCAGTTGCGCTCATACCCGACGCGTCTTTCCATCGGACCGGACGTTACCGATGTGAGACGTTCCGCAGAAGGTTCTCCATTCGACCGACCGACCGCCGAACGTCACAACGACAACCGGTTTTGGGCCCCCGACCACCTCACCGGCCGTCACGGTGGCGGCACCTGGAGTGGCAGAACGCCACAGAACGGCAATACCTGGTGCGGCCGGGGAAATCCCGTTTACCGACCGGGACGCGGCACGAGATTTCTCTTAAAGGGTGCCTGAAGTAGGCTCGGTTCATGACGCAGATAACCGTCCGGCGGCCGCAGTTCCAATGGCCGGACGATCTTCCGGTGCTGCCGCTGGCGGACGACCCGTCACGGTCATGCGAGCTCGTCGCCCTGTCGTTCACCCTGCCCTATCTTGAGCCGTATCTCATCAGGACCATGCGGGTCGCGGCCAAACAGGTCGACGACCCGGTCCTGCGGGCCGACATGAAGGCCTTCGCCGGCCAGGAAGCCCAACACTTCCAGAACCACTCGCGGATAAACGAGATCGTTCGATCGCAGCTCCGCCCCGAAGTCGCCGCGGCGATGCGGGCGCTGGAGGATGAACTGGAGGCCGACTACCGACGGTTCTCGGCCGAGAAATCGCTGGCGTTCAACCTGGCATACGCCGAGGGGTTCGAGGCGATGACCTTCGCCCTGGCCCGGTCGGCAATGCACATCTCCGATGCCGACACGATGGACCCGGGGTGGTTGAACCTGCTGGCCTGGCATCTGGCCGAGGAGATCGAACACCGCACCGTCACGTTCGACGCGTACCACGCCGTTGTCGGCCGGTACCCCCATCGAGTTGCCGTCGGTTCATACAGCCAGCTCCACTTCCTCCGCATGCTGCTCCGCATGGCCACCGTGTTGCAGCGTGAGACCGTCGGCCCGGAGGCCCGGACCTGGCGAACGCTCTCGCAGGCGGTGCGGCGGAACTGGAGCAACGGCGCCATCCCCGGCACGCTCCGGGCCATGCTGCCCACCTACACCCCGCGGCGCGTGCCGCTGTCGGAC
>JBCCGJ010000092.1:0-17657 GCA_039029335.1 Actinomycetota bacterium
CACACCACAGACCTCCCGGAACGCCTGCTCCTGCGGCGGTGTGAGGACGGCTCGAACCGTCACGGCGTCATCGGCCGGTCGCACGAGGGCTTGTAGCGCCCGCTTGCGGTTTCGCTCACCCCTCCATCATGGCAAAGGACTGCCGGCCGCCTGTGTGTTGCCTCGCCGCTGCCGAGCGGGCGGTTACCGAGCGTGTGGTTGTCTGCCTGCGGTTGTTGCGCATGCGGACGCGGCGCAGTGGCCGGCGCAGACGCCCGGAGATCGCGGGCTACGCCTGGTCGACCGGTGATGCGTAGACCACCACGTTGTCCTCGTAGGAGCGGACCTCGCGGTTGAAGTCGCCGCCGCAGGTGATCAGCACCAGCTGGGGTTCGCCGCTGCGGTCGAAGATGTTGTCCTTGGGCAGCTCGGTCTTGTCGTACTGTTCGAGAGCGGTTGCCACGAAGTCGACCACGGTTCCGTCGTCGTACTGAACCTGGATCAGCGAGCCGAGCTCCAGCTTGTCCAGGTTGACAAACACCCCGTCCTGGCCGTCGAAGGCGATGTGGGCCGCCAGAACCGCCGAACCCTGCGGGTCGCCGGGGCTGGCGCCGAACCGATACCAGCCGACCCGATCGGCCGGGGGAATCTCCATGTCCCCGTTGTCCTCGACACCGACGCTCAGGACACCGGCGGTGGAGACGCCGAGGGACTCGATGGTGAGGCCGATGGGCTGGGGGCCGGGCGGAGCGGCGAACGGGATACCGACCTGCGCCGGCGGCAGTGCATTGATTTTGTCTGCGATGTTGAAGTCGGCGTTGCCGGAGGAGCGAATCGACGAGGCGACGCCGCCTTCGCCGTCACCGGCCAGGCCGGATGATGCATCGTCGGCACCTTCGATGACGGGTGTGGCCGAGAGGGTCTGTGGCCCGGGGCCGTCCGCCAGATCGGTGGCGGAACCACAGGCTACGCCGACCAGCAGCACAAGGAGGAGGAGTGCTGCTGACCGGCGTAGACCGAGAACGCCGACACGCCGCAGGACCGATCGGTTGACGGGTACTGCGGCGTGACGGTTCATGATGGTGGGGATCCTGTCCGTTCGGACCGGTTGTGACTAGGCCCGGACCCGTCGGGTCGCAACGACGGCGCCACCGGCGCTGAGGGCGACAAAGCCGCCGATCAGGGCCAGCGCAGCGGCGTTAAGGCCGGAGCTGGGCAGTGCGTTACCGGTGTTGACCTCGGCCGGAGCGGTGTGCAGGCCGGTGATGGTCTCGGTCAGGACGGTGAGGGTGTCGTCGCCGAGCGAACCGACGGCGTAGACCAGCAGGTGCTCACCCTCGTTGATGTCCAGGTCGGCCGGGCCGATCACGACCGGCTCGGTCTCACCGGTGGGGACCACGGAGGCGGAGATGGTGCCGGCGGGAAGGTCAACCGACCCACCGTTGCCGTTCGGGACGTTGGCGAACGCAACGTCGCCGTTGGCCAGGATGTCAACCGCCGGGGCGGCCGCAGCGTGGCGCACGGTGAGCCGGCCTTCGCCGGCTGCGGTGTTGGAGGCGTCATTCTCGAAGACGGCGATGGACGGGGTGCCCTCGGCGTCCAGGTGGGCGATCACCGTGAAGTTGCCGGTGGCCGGAAGGGTCAGGTCGCCTGCGTCGATAGCGACGGTGTCGGTGCCTGCAGCCTTGACCTTGACACCCTCGAGGGTGGCGCCGGCGAGGGCTGAGAGATCCTGGGTGTCACCGAACTTGAAGTTCTCGAAGACGTTGGCGCCGCCGGCCTCAACGTCGACGTCGACGCCGGGGATGCCGTGAATGAGGTGGATCCTGGCGGCGTCGTCGGCCGAAGCCTGGCCGGCCATCAGGAACGGAGCGGTCAGAACCGCGGCGAGCACGGCAACCATCATCTTGATGGAGAACCGTGACTTCCGGGAGGTACGTGCGTGCATGTTTCTTCGCCTTTCAGACGTTTCGCTGTGCGGCCGAATGGGTGGCCGATGTGTGCAGTTACCGGTGTCCTACGCACAGAGACACGGTTGTGGATGCAGTTTCAAAAAGGTTCCGGAGATTCCTGATTTCTGCATCCGGAGGGCCGGTTCCGGACGTAAGAATCGGGTCACTTGCGCCGCAGCGAAGCCCTCCGCGATGCGGCTCCGGGCCGGGTTTTGGCCCTTCTGGAGCCGCTGGGCCACCATGGGCCGATGATCGAAAGCACCATGCAGGACTTTCCGCTGACCATCACCTCGCTGTTCCAGCACGGCCGGCGGGTGCACGCCGGCTCGACGGTCATCACCTGGACCGATGACGGTCCCGTCAGCGCGAGCTTCGCCGAAGTCGGGGACCGGGCCGATCAGCTGGCGGCCGCGCTGACCAGGCTCGGCGTCGGAGCCGGGGACCGGGTGGGGACCTTCTGCTGGAACAACCAGTACCACCTCGAGGCCTATCTGGCGGTGCCGTGCATGGGCGCCGTTCTGCACACCCTCAACATCCGGCTCTTTCCGGAGCAACTGCAGTACGTGATCAATCACGCCGAGGACAGGGTGATCATCGTCGACGGCTCGCTCATACCGCTCCTGGCGAAGGTCCGGGAGCAGCTGACAACCGTCGAACACATCATCGTGGTCGGCGACGGCGATCGGGGCGCCCTCGGCGAGACGCTCGATTACGAGGAGTTGCTTGCCGCCGAAACGCCGGGTTTCGACTACCCCGAGATCGAGGAGCGGGCCGCCGCGGCCATGTGTTACACCAGCGGCACCACCGGCAACCCGAAGGGCGTCGCCTATTCCCATCGTTCCACCTACCTCCACACCCTCGGCATCGCCTCTGCCCAGGCCATGGCGTTCTCCGAACAGGACCGCCTCCTGGCCATCGTCCCGATGTTCCATGCCAACGCCTGGGGTATGCCGTACGCCGGGTGGTCGGTCGGTGCGGACCTGGTGATGCCCCAGCAGTTCCTCCAGGCCGCTCCCCTGGTCGAGATCATCGAGCGGACAAAACCGACCTACTCCGGTGCGGTACCGACGGTGCTGAACGACATCCTGCACAACCAGCCGAACGCCGACCTCAGCTCCCTCCGGCAGGTGGTCTGTGGCGGGTCCGCGGTGCCCCGCAGCCTGATCGAGGGGTTCGACGAGACGTTCGGGGTTCCGGTCGTCCAGGCCTGGGGGATGACCGAGACCAGCCCGCTGGCGGCCATTGCCCACGTTCCGGCCGGGACCGACCCGGCGGACGCCATGAACTGGCGGGAGCGGACCGGCCGCCCGCTGCCCGGGGTGGAGATGCGGATCTGTGGTGACGACGGCGAGGAACTCCCGTGGGACGGGCAGGCCCAGGGAGAGATCGAGATCCGCGGTCCGTGGATAACCGGCTCCTACTACCTCGACCCGACGGACGAGAAGTTCCACGATGATTGGTTGCGCACCGGTGATGTCGGTTCCATGGAACCGAACGGCTTCATCCAGATCTCCGACCGGGCAAAGGACGTGATCAAGTCAGGCGGTGAGTGGATCTCCAGCGTCGACCTGGAGAACACCCTCATGGGTCACCCCGGGGTGTTGGAGGCCGCCGTGGTCGGTGTGCCGGACGATCGCTGGGACGAGCGACCGCTGGCGTGTGTCGTTCCGGCCGAAGGGGCGGACCCGGACCTTGGCTCCATGAAGCAGTACCTGGAGGACCGGGTGGCCAAGTGGTGGCTGCCGGAACGGTGGGCGGTGATCGACGAGGTGCCGAAAACATCGGTCGGCAAGTTCGACAAGAAGGTCCTGCGGCGGCGGTTCGCCGACGGTGAGCTGGACGTGGTCGAGCCCTAGACACCCAACGCGTCCCGCCAACGCCCTACACTCTGGCCGTCGTGTCACAGGATCCGGAACAAGACGTCCCGTCGGACGAACCCCTCGATCGTTACAGCCGATTCCCGGAGGGGTTCTTCGCCAGAATGGATGACGGCGATGATCGCCTCTTCTACCGGCAGCCACGGCTGGTGACCCACATCGACGATCAGGCGATCGCCGGTGTTGGCGACTTCTACGATCATCTGCAGCTCGGCGGGCGGATTCTCGACCTCATGAGCTCCTGGATCTCCCACTTCAACGAGCCGCCGGACGGGCTGACCGTTCTGGGCATGAACCCCGAGGAGCTGGCGGCCAACCGCCAGGCGAGCGGTGCGGTTGTTGCGGATCTGAACCGGTCACCGGTGCTCCCGTTCGCCGACGGGAGCTTCGACGGTGCGACGTGCTGCGTCTCGGTCGACTACCTGACCAGGCCGCTGGAGGTGTTCGACGAGGTCGCCCGGGTCCTCAAACCGGGGGCGGTCTTCTGCACCACCTTTTCGAACCGCTGCTTCCCGACGAAGGTGATCCAGGGTTGGGCCCAGACCGACGACCGGACCCATGTGGCCATCGTGTCCGAGTACTTCCGGCTGTCCGGTCCCTGGACCGAACCGGAGGCCGGCCTGGCCGAGGCGGCCGGCCCCGGCGACCCGCTGTTCGCCGTGTGGGCTCGGCGGGCCTGATCGGACGTGAGGCCCCGACCCCGGTCTATGGTCCGAGGCGATCGATCGAACCGATGACCCGCACCGACCGGTGTGCGGGCGATGACGGAAGGAAGCCGGCTCATGGCCCTGCTCGCCGACGCCCCCAGCCTCGAGGTCTCCATGCCGGTGACCGCCACCCCCGCAGTTCTCTGGGAGCTGGTCAGTGACCCAACGCTGCCGGCGAGGTTCAGCAAGGAGTTGCAGGAGGCCGGTTGGGACCCGGACGGGCCGCCGCCCGGCCTCGGCGCTCGGATCCTGGGCCGCAATGCGATCGGTGCCGTTGGCGAGTGGACCACCACCTCCTATGTGACGGCGTGGGAACCGGAGCGGCTCCTCACCTGGGCGGTTGGCAACCTGGAGGAGCCGGCGGCGGTGTGGTCGTTCGTGATCACCCCCGCCGACGCCGAATCGACAACGCTGACCCAGCGGGTTCAGTTCGGTCCCGGCCGGTCGAACATCCGGAAGATGATCGAGGATCGGCCGGAGGACGAGGAGGGCATCATCGAGTACCGCCTGGCGATGTTTCGGGAGAACATCGAGGCGAATCTGGCCGCCTACCGGGATCTGGCCGAGGGCACGGTGACCCTGGACCAGCTGGACTCATGAGCCGCAGAGGTCCGGCACGGACTGCTCGGCCCGCCACTTCCCGAGGTTGAAGTTCAACAACCGATCGTCGTAGTCGGTGCCTCGGTACTGGTTGCACAGCGGCTGCCTGACCTGGTCGGCCAGGCCCGGGGAGAGTCGGTCGAACTCGGTGGCCAACACCGCCTGGCCGTCGCCGCTGAACTGCCCCTCGAGGACGTGGTAGTACAGCGGGTCGTGGTCACGCTCGATGTTGTCGATGGCGATGATCCGCTCCGGGTTCGCCAGGTTCAGCCCCGCCAGCGTGGCCAGCCCGGTCATCAGGAGGACTGGGAGCAACCAGGCCTGCCTGAGGCGAACCCCCCAGATCCGGATCGCGGTGATGAGAAACGCCAGGCCGACCCAGAGGGAGAAGATGGCGCTGTAGAACCGAAGCGGGGTCATGCCGTTGTCGTCGATGTAGTAGGCGATCCTGGTGAAGGCCACGGTGACGATGAGCAACGTGAGCGCAATGGTGGGCAGCGACAGGAGGCGGTTGACCTTCCGTGACGTCTCGTTCTCGACAGTTGCGGCATGCAGCGCCATCAACAGCACCAGGGTGATGCCGGCCACCCACAGCAGTTGGAAGAAACCCTGCCTGGCGAACTGCTTCGGATCAAGGCCTGCCCGTTCCAGAGCGTCTTCTGCCCCGCCCAGCACGGTCATCAGCTGGGCCACGGCGAATGCGGCAAACAGCAGGTTCACCGCACCGAGCACCACACCGGCTTCGATATGGCCGAGCGAAAGCGCACGCTGGATCGGGTCCGTCCCGCCCTGGGTGGCCGCCAGCCGGAGCAGCACCATCATCGTGTACGCCCCGACGGCCGCCAGAAAGACGTGACCGGCGATGACACCGAGATCCGGACCGGAGAAGCCGGTGAAGAACGACTGGAAGACGGCGTCGGCGGAGGCGAGTAGCAACCCGAGGACCAGCACAAGCGGGGCGGCGATCATCAACCCCCGCATGACCGCCTGAAGCGTGCCGTTGCCATGTACCTCGGACCGTTCCTTGATCACCCGGTAGCGGGCGGCGGCTTCGGCGGGTACCTCGACGAGCCCGCCGAATCCCTCCATGGCCAGCGCCCCGCCGTCGCTCAGGACCCGGAGCGGCCGTAGATCCCAGAACGGCCTGCCCTGGCCGTGTACCGCGGCCAGGACGAGGAGCGCCAGGGCCGCCAGCGCATTAAAACGGAGAGTCTCGGTTCTGTCCTGATGCTCAGAAACAACCCGAAGAACACCGATCCCGCCAGCATCACCCGGCTGGTCCCTGTCCTGATGAACCCGGAGGCGAGCAGCCCGGCGGCCACCACGGTGACCATCGTCGTGCCGGCCACGTTGTTCCACGGCACCCGGCGCAGTCCGACGTCCACCGCAACCGCAGCAGCCACCGCCGCCGCCACCCAGGCCGGTCGCAGCGAGGTGGGGATCCGGGGCGGCGCCGGGTCGATCCGTTCGGCGGCCGCAGTCTGGCGTGTCTCCGGGTCCGGCCAGCGGCTCGGTGGCGGGAGATCCGCCGTCGACGTCGGCGCAGACACATCCGCCGTTGTGGGTTCTCCGATCGGTGGCTCGTCCCTGCCTGCAGCCCGATCACTCATGGTTGATCCCCATCCTGGTTTGTATCATCGCCTGATGCCGTCGGGACGTCGACCGATCCGTTCGGCCGCAAGCAGCCCCGGCCGCACGACGACCGATCGACCCTCGAGCCGCCCCGGCCCGGAAGAAAGCAGACCGACGTTGCCCCAGTTGCAGAGTAGTGCCGGGACCGCATCGGTGTCGGTCAGCGCAGCCGCCGGTGGTCGCCTGGCATCGCTGATTGTTGACGGTCACGAGCTGCTGGTGACCGACGGTGCCGGGGACGGCCTGCGTTGGGGGTCCTACCCGATGGTTCCGTGGGCCGGTCGTATTCGGGACGGGCGCTTCCGTTTCGACGGTCGGGAGGTCTCGCTGCCCCGGAACATGCCGCCGCACGCCATCCACGGGGTCGGGTTCACCGCCGCGTGGGAGGTGATCGACGAGATGACCATCCGCTGTCCGCTCGATGATCCGTGGCCGTTCGGAGGTGTGGCGACCCAACGGTTCGAACTCGACGAGTCGGGGCTGACGACAACCATGCGGATCGAGGCCGACGAGGCCATGCCGGTGATGGCCGGCTGGCATCCGTGGTTCAACCGAACGCTTGCTGGGCCGGACGATGCGGTGTCGGCCAGGTTGGAGTTCGGACCGGCTCGTATGTACGAGCTCGACGACGTGGAAATCCCCACCGGTCGTCTGGTTGATCAGCCGGACGGGCCGTGGGACAACTGCTTCACCGAACTCCCCGCAAACCCCAGGATCTCCTGGCCCGGCATTCTGGATCTGGAAATCTCCTCAAGCTGTGACCACTGGGTGATCTACGACCAACCGGCCAACGCCCTGTGCGTCGAACCTCAGACCGCGGCGCCGGACATATTCAACCGGAACCCCTGGACACTCGACGCGGGGGCGGAACTGGTGGTCTGGTACCGGATCGGGTGGGCCTGACCGGCTTCTCCTCCGGCAGGGGACTTATGGTTCCGGGTCTGGTGGGCCTGACCGGCTTTTCCGGCATCGTGCGGTGGATCTCTGGTCTGGTGGGCCTGAGGGGATCCTCCTCGGGTTTGGCGCCGAGGATTTCGGGTCTGGTGGGCTTGGACCGGTCGTCCTCCGGCACGGTGCGAAGCGTGCCGGTCTTCAGCCGGACGGCCCGGACCGCAGAGACCACGAACAGCGCGGCAAGGACCGATACCCCGACGGCCAGCACGATCGGGTTGTCCATGTCCGATCCGGCCTCAACGGCGTGCAGCGTGCCGAACCCCAGCGATGCGTACGAGGTCAGATGGACCGTTCGCCAGACGTCGCTCGGCAGCCGGTCCTTGGCGTAGGAGGTCAGCTGGACCAGCAGCAGCAACCACGCGGCGATCACCCCGTAGGCCAGTGAGCTTCTGGTCAGGCCCGGGACGGTGGCAACCCATGGAACCAGCAGGTCGAGTATCCCGAATTGGACGTACCCGTCCAGGTAGAGGCTGACCAGATGGACCAGGAGAAACACCATCGACAGGCCGGCGAAGCCCCGGTGAAGGTCCACCAGCCACGGGATGGTCGGCCGCCGGCCGAGTAGCCGGGATGATGTGACCAGCCCGGCCACCATCGACAGCGCGGCGCCGAGCCAGGAGATCATCGCCGAGGAACGGGTGACGTACCAGAAGATCTGATCCGACATGTCAGCGGGCCGACACCAGCGGTTCTTCGATCGTGAAGCGATCGAGGTCCGGCAGACCGATCCGTCGACCACGGTCGTCGACGAACAGCCCGGTGGCGCCGGCCCGGGTGACGATGTCCCCACCGGTTGACGGACCGGCCAGCAGGGCGACCTTGGCCAGGACCTCGCCCTGGATGGCGGTGGCGCAGATGATCGACACGGTCTGCAGGCCCGAGTCCGCCGGTCGACCGGTGGCCGGATCACGAAGGTGGTGTTCCGGTCCGGCCGGACTGGTCCAGCGCCGTTTGCTGGTGGTCGAGGTGCAGATCGCTCCGGTCCCGAGCCGCACGGCGACCCGAGGCCCGCCGGTCTCGCCCCCGAGGGACACCCGCCACCCGTCCGGGTTCGGGGACTCCCCCATGACCCGGAGGTCACCGCCGACGTTCACACAGCATCCGGCCGCGCCGTCGGCCAGCAGCTCCGCCCCGACGAGGTCGGCGGCTGCGCCCTTTGCAATGCCGCCCAGGTCCAGCTCAACGCCGGGTGGGAGCGTCACCGCCCGGTAGTGCGGATCCAGGATGATGTCTTCGGGTGTCGGCGCGGGCCGGTGCCGGTCGGTGCCGATCACCTCGCCCCGGTCGAGCTGGTCGAACGAGCGGTCATAACCCGCTTCCGCCATCGTACGACCGAGCGTCGGGTCGAACCGGCCGTCGGTCTGCCGCCAGGCGTCGACGGCCTGTGACACCAGGTCGAACGTGTCGGCCGAAACGACGGTTGGCCCGCCCTCGTTCCCGCTCAGCGCCGAGACCTCGGACGTGGGAAGGAACCGGCTCCATCGCCGTTCCAACCGGTCGAGGGTCTGGCGGGCGCGTTCGCCGAGGTCGTCCGGGCCGTCGACGATCACCACGTGTGCCGTGGTCCCCATCACGGGGAAGCGATGGTCCCGGACCCTCGTCACGGTCAGCTGCCGGAACTGGTGGTGTCGGTCTGTGCTGTCGTGGTGGTGGTCAGGGGAACGGTGACCACGGTGGTGGTCGGTTCCGGCTCGCCGGTGGTGGTCGTCGTCTCCTCCGCTCCGTCGTCTGCGCTGGATGGCGGTGCCGGCTCCGTGCTTGTGGTCTCCGAGGATGGCGGTGCGGTGGACGACGGGTTCGTCTCGGCGGTGGTTGGTTGTGGCGTTGTTGCGGTTGTCGAGCCGTCCGCCGCCGTTGACGCGGTAGGATCGGCCCCGGCATCGGGCATCGACCGGTCCGGGCTTTCGGCCGTCGGTGTTGCGGCGCCCTCGAGACTCCCTGTTGCGGGTTGTGCGCCACCCTCCAGGTCTATCCCCGGAGTCCCGGGTGTTGTCGCCAGCTTGGTGCTGAGGTCACCGGCAAGCACAACCGTGGACGCCTGGGAGATCGTGCCCACCATCAGCACAAAACCGGCCGATCCGGCCGCACCGACAATCACCCTTGCCCGCCGAGCCGGGTGCCTCCGTAGCTTCACCGTCTTGCTTCCTCCGCCAACGCCGAGCGACCGATACGGTCACCGCTTCTCAAGACTATCCAAGATCGGCCACGGACGGTGACCGGGACGCACCGTTGCCGTGCCGGCGGTGACCTTTTGTCGGCCCCGGACTGCTACCGGCCGCCGTTTCGGCCGTTCGATCCGCCGCCTTCGGTGCCGCCGTTTTCAGTGTTGCCCTTCACCGTGTTGTCGTTTTTGGTGTTGCCGTTTTTGGTGTTGCCGTTCACCGTGGTGCCATTGGTTCGGTCATCCGCGGAGGATCCGCCCCTCGAGAACCTGCCGTTCGACGATCCACCCTTCGAGAACCTGCCGCTCGAGGCGGCGCCAGTCGGGCGGTCGTCCGTTTCGGCCGAGTCATCGGCGTCGGGCAGCCGCCACATCGACCAGGACCCGGTCAGCGTGTCGGAGAACGCCGCCAGATAGTCGTCTTCTCCTCCCCCTCCGTCGTCGGTTGCGGTGGTGGCGGTACCGGCGAGGTTCTCGTCCGCGGCGTGGTGCCCGTTGGTGCGGTCGGCGGTGGCCGGCGAGGTGGTGTCCTCGTCCGTCGGGGTCCGCGGTACGTCCGGGGCCGAGGAGATCTCCGGGCCGCGATCGAACACCGACGTCGGCGGCGGGCTGTCGACCCGCCGGCTCAGTGACACCGCAAGCGGCTGGTCGAATGGTCCGGGCCGTTGCGGCGAGGGGTCGCCCGGTGCGCCGATGACCACGGCGGGTTCTGGGGCATGCTCCGGTTCGACCGGCTCGTCCTGGAGCCCGGTCGGCCACGCCCCCGGTTTCGGACCGCCTGCATCCGCCTTCCGTCGCCGGTTGTGGTCGTCGGTCGACTCACGCTCGGGGAACGAGGTGAGACCGATCGCCCCTGCACCGGCCAGCAGCAACACACACAGGACCACAACAGCAACCGCGATCGGATTGCCGGTGTCGCTCCCGATCCGCCACGCGTGATAGGCGCCGCCGCCGACGATGGCCGCCGAGATGAGGAGCAGCACGAGATCACCCCCGGGAGACAGCCGGCGAGCGGCCAGCCTTACCCCCTCGACCAGCGCCAGACCCCAGGCGGCGACAACACCGACAACGATCGCCGGTATGAGCCAGGCCTGATCCTGCCTGCCGGTCAGCACCGCACCGACACCCAGATCGAAACGTGCCGCCGCGGCGGTTGCACCGGCGTGGGCGGCAAGCGCCAACACCGAGCAGCGGCCGAGCAGGTTTCGGGTGTCCTTCGCCCAGAAACCGGCGTTGGTGCCCGCCGCCGCACCGGATCGTGCGAGCAGGCCGGCCGTGAGCGCGCCGACGGCCAGGATCCATGCCATGAGCCCGGAGACCCGGGCCACATACCAGAGAACTTCTTCGCTCACCGTTCTCCATCGGCAGCGAAGCGCCGCAACCAAGCGGCGGGCCGGTCACCGGCCGATCAGCTCAGGAGGGAGATCACCCCACCGTGGCCGGGGCCGTCGGCCTCGGTGAGCAGGAGAATGGCCGTCAGCACCAGCGCCACCGCCAGACCGATCGTCACCCACTGGATCAGCGCCGCTCGATCGTGGCGTTTCCTGCTGGCTTCCATCTGCTTCGTCTTGGTACTCATCGGAACGATTCAACCTCCCCGTGGCTGAACACGGTAACAGACCAGCCGGACCACCTATTCCCGGCCACCTCGGCAACCGTACCGCTTGACCGGAACCGGTGCGCAGCCGCTTGTGCCTGCCAGTGCAGCCGCAAGTGGCCGGAGCGACGGCAGCGCCGCCGGAGCGGACGTCAGAGTCCGGTGCCGTAGTTGCGGAGGGTCTCATTGAGCGTTGCTTTGTCATGGCGCTCTCCGGGGGCGAACCGCTTGATGATCAGCGCACAGGCCAGCCCGTACGTCCCGCCGGTGAACTCCCGGGGTCTTGTGGCGTTCACCACCAGGCACCACGGCGGCACAGCGCCCCTGCCCACCTCATCGCCGGTCTCGGCATCGATGACCGGAATGGACGGGTTCAGGATCACGCCCGCGCCGAGCATCGCCCCCTCCCCGACCCGGGCGCCCTCGGTCACCATGGCGCGGCTGCCGATGAACGCACCGTCCTCGATGATGACCGGTGCGGCCTGGGGTGGTTCGAGCACACCGCCGATGCCGACGCCGCCGGAAAGATGGACGTCCCGGCCGATCTGGGCGCATGAGCCGACCGTCGCCCACGTGTCGACCATCGTCCCGGAGCCGACCCGGGCCCCGATGTTGACAAAGCTCGGCATGAGGATGACGTCGGGTTCAATGAACGACCCCCACCGGGCCACGGCGCCGGGCAGCACCCGAACACCGGCATCCTCGAAGCCGGACTTCAGCGGGACTTTGTCGAAGATCTCGAACGGTCCCAGCTCGACCCGCTCGTTCCCGTGGGTCTGGAAGAAGAGCAGGATCGACTGCTTCAGCCATTCATGGACGACGACCCGGTCCTCCACCACCTCGGCAACCCGGGCACGACCGGTGTCGAGGAGTCCGATCGCCTCGCGGATCGCCTCGAGATCATCGGCGTCGGCCGACAGCCCGGACCGACGTTCCCAGAGTCCGGTGATCGTCGCCGCGAGGTCGGTGGTCATGCTCAGCCGAGCAGGTCGGTGGCGACGTCCAGCCACAGTTGGGTGGTCAGCCGCAGTGACTCGACATCGATCCGCTCGTCGTTGCCGTGGAACCGGCGGGAGAAGTCGCCGGTGTCCAGATCCGGGCTGAACAGACCGGCGCCGTAGGCGACGGCGCCCATGTTCCGGTAGACCCGGGCGTCGGTGAACCCGACCGTCGACTGGGGGCTGATCCTGGCGGACGGGAACGGCTTGGTCACCGCCCGCTGCAGGCTCTCCCAGAGCGGGTTGTCGGTCCGGCTTATTGACGCGGGGTCATTCATGATGATCTCCACCTCGACCTGGTCGGCCAGGTCACCGAGCGCCCGGTCGAGGTGATCCTGAACGGCGGCCGCGTCCTCCCCGGGCAACGTTCGGATGTCGACCTGGATCTCCACCTGGTCCGGGATGACGTTTGCTTTCATCAGCCCGCCATCGATCAGGTTCGCGGAGAAGGTGGTGTGGGTACAGGCGTGCAGGAAACTCGCCGTGCCGGCGTTCGGCATCTCGGCCAGCATCTGTTCCAGCGTGTCCGGGTTGAGCATGGCGGCCTTGGTCTCGACGTCCACCGGCATGGACTCCACCTGCTCGGTCCAGAGCTCGGTGAATCGGGCCGGTGGCGCATAGTCCGAGATCCGTTGCACAACCGCCGCGGCCTTGATCAGGGCGTTGTCGGCCCGGAACGGCATCGAACCGTGACCGGGGTTCCCCCGTACCCGCAGCCGCCGCCAGGCAACACCCTTCTCGGCGATCTTCATGCCGATCGAGGGCTGCTCCGGCGAGCCGCCGTGCAGGCCACCGTTCTCCGTCAGCACGTAGTCCGCCCGGATGGCGTCCGGCTCATTGTCGGCGAACCACTGGGCCCCGTGGGCCGAGCCGGCCTCCTCGTCGGCGACACCGAAGTAGATGAGGTCGCCGGTCGGTCGGAAGCCGGTGAGGGCCAGGTGGCGGAAAGCGACCGCCATGGACGACGTGATGTTCAGCATGTCGACCGCACCACGGCCCCACACCTCACCGTCCACCAGCTCGCCGCCGAACGGGTCGCGGCTCCAACCGTCCGGGTTGACCGGCACCACGTCGGTGTGGCCCATCAGGCACAGCGACGGGGCGTCCGGGTCCGAACCCTCGATTCTGGACACGATCGAGGTCCGTCCCGGTGTCGGTTCGTATCGCTGGATCTCCAGCCCGGCGCTCTCCAGATACGCGGTGAGGGTGTCGGCGTTGCGTACCTCCTCACCGGACTCCGGAGTGCCGTCATTGACGCACTTATTGCGGATCATCGTCTGCAACAGCTCAACGGTTTCGTTGGTCAGCGCATCACGATCCGTCTGTGAAGAGGAAGCACCGGACACCGGTCACCCGTCCTTTCCGATAGGCCGGCTGCGGCCTGGTCCGCAGCCGTTCTCAGGGGCGTTCACACACCGCATGCGAGCTTCCTGTATAGCGCTCGAGCGGCCACGCCGATGATCGACCAACCGTCCAGCTAGTTCAAGTTCACCGCTGCTCGGTGGTTGGTGTCGAAACTAGACAGTAGGACGAGCGGAAAGATGGGTGTAGTACTACACTCCCGCATGGGCGGAACAGATGGGTCGACCGCGAATCGCCGCGGCGACCGGCGCCGCCGATCGCCAGTACAAGTGAGGACCACCTACACCATGGGCACCGCCGCCCCGTGACCGCCGCACATCCCGAATCCGATCCCGCCCTCGAACTGCGCCTGCTCGGCCCCGTCAGCGTTGCGGTCGACGGTCAACCGGTCGCCGTCGGCGGCCCTCGGCAGATGGCCGTACTGGCTCGGCTGATGCTCGCCCCCGACCAGATGGTCACCATGGGCCAGCTGGTCGAGAGCGTCTGGGACGGCGACGAGCCGAGTCAGCCCCACATCGCCATCCGGAGTTACGTGTCCAACCTCCGACGGGCGATCGAACCGAATCGTCGACGCCGGGCGGCGGACAGTTGCCTTGCCAGCGCACCGCCGGGCTACCGCCTTGCCATCGACCCGCTCGCCGTGGACTGGGTTCGGTTCGAGTCGATGGTCAACCGAGGCCGCACGGAGCTGGACGCCGGCCGTTTTGCCGAGGCCGTGGCCGAGATTCGGGCGGCGCTGCGGCTGTGGAAGGGTGAGCCGTGTGCCGGCCTGCCCGAGTCGGACACGTTCGCGGCCCACCGAGGTCGGCTGATCAAGCTACGGGAGACGGCCGTCGAGCTTCTCTACGACGCGCTGCTCCGACAGGGCGATCATGGGACGGTCACGGCCGAGGTCGAGGCGGCGATCAACCAGAACCCGCTCCGGGAGCGCCTCACCGAGCTCGGCATGATGGCGTTCTACCGGGCGGGCATGCAGTCAGAGGCCCTGGCCCTTGGCCGGTTACTCCGGTCACGTCTCCGTGACGAGCTGGGGATCAACCCGAGCCCGGCAATCGAGGCGATGGAGCTCAAGATCCTCAACCACGACCGCAGCCTGGCCCCGGAGGTCGAGCCGCCGTCGATGCCGACCGCTCGTTCCGGAGGCGCCGGTCCGGCCGGCTCCGGCGAGGGGCCGGGGATCGGTGTGCTTCCCGAGCTTGGCGCATTACCAACGTCGGTGTTTCAGACCGATCGGTCCGGTGATGGCGAAGGCACTGCAGGACGGGGCCGGGCGTCAGCACGCCACACCGTTGACCGGACGACCGGCACCGATGCGGTTTCCGGCCCAGCGCCGAGCTCGGCGCCCAGCGCACCACAGAAGGACGGCAGACCGGTCGAATTGACGTTGGTACCGGATGCGCCACCGCTCGACGCGCCGGAGGAGCGGCAAACGAGACCTACGGGGCCGTCCGGAGACTCACACAACCCATCGCCCGCTCGGGCGGCGCCCACCGCCCCCGGCCCGAATCTCGACCTGCTGGCTGCGCCGCCGACCCCGTTCGGTCGGCGCGACGAGCTGAACGCCCTTGAATCGATCGGGGAACGGCTCGCAGCCGGTACCTCGGCAACGGCGATCATCACCGGCGAGCCGGGCATCGGCAAAACGACGCTTGTCCGCTCCGTCGCCTCTTCGCTTCGCGATCAGGGGGTGCTGGCGGCCTGGTCCCGCAGCATGCCGGACCGGTCGACGCCCCTGTGGTCGATCGCCCAGGTCGTCCTCTCGCTGCTCGAGGCCGGTGAGGACGATCCGGTCGTCACACTGACCCCGGACCTGCTCCCCCTTGCCGGCCTGGGACCGTCGGTCGCCGGCGCTCTGGCTGCACCCGGGCAGGATGCCTACGACCCGTCGGAGATCATGCTTGCGGTGACCCGGTTGCTGAAGCGGGCGGCCGACCACACACCGATTGTGCTGATCTTTGAGGACCTCCACTGGGCCGATCCGGAGACGATCTCGGTGCTGCACTACGCCGCATCCACGCTGGCCGACGTCCCGGTCGGCTTTGTCCTGACATGGCGCGAAACCGAGCTGGCCGGTGGCGACCCGCCCACCAACCTCCGGGAACTGTCCCGGCTTCATCCGATGATCAGGGTGGAACTGGGCGGCTTGGACGACCCGGCGGTTCTGGAGATGGCCCGGGCGGTCGGGCGGCCGCTTTCGGCCGAAGAGACCTGGTCGGTCCATCGGCGATGCGACGGCAACCCGCTGTTCGTGAAGGAGGTGCTGGCGGACCCGGACCTGATGCCCGCCCGCGGTCGGAAGCGTTCGACGCTTGTCGACGTCGTCCTCGACCGGGTTGAGCGGCTGCATGTCGAGGCCCGGGCCGTGCTGGCCGCTGCGGCGCTGTCCCGCCGCCCGTTCACCCCGCAGTTCCTGACCCAGCTGTCCGGCCGAGGAGCCGACGTGGTGCAGCTGGTGCTCGGTCGAGCGGTCCGGGGCGGTGTTCTCGACGAGGTCGAGCAACCGGACGGCTCCTTTCGGTTCCGGCATCCGCTGGTGGCCGAGGTGCTGGAATCCGACATGCTTTCGGTCGATCGTTCGGCGATGCACCGGGCGGCCGGGCACCGACTGCTCGATCTTCACGGTCCCGGCTTCGAGGTGGCGCACCACCTGTCGAACAGCCCGGACCCGGCGGACCGGCTCGAGGCGGCGCGGATCGCGCTTGATCTGCTGGCTGCGGGTGCGTCGTCCGACGCCGATGCGCTTGCCGAAGCCGAACGGTACGTGGCCGTCGCCGAGGAGACGATGGCGGAGGCCCCAACGGTGCAGTCCGGCCCGTGGCGGGATGCGCTCCGTATCGACATCGGCTGTTTCCTGGCGTGGCGGGCCTGGGTCGACGGCACCCCGGACGTCTGGGAGGCCCATGCACGTGAGACGCTCTCCCTGGCCCTGACCACGGTCGATTCGTTCAGTGGCGCCCCGGTCGCATCGGTTCCGGTCGACCTGGACCGCTGCCTCGGCGAGGCGGCCATGACCGTGGCGGGCCGGCCGAGCCACCCGGTCGGCTCGGTCAGAACCGGTGCGTTCGCCACGCTGAAACCGGAGGCCGAGGAACTGTTGCAGCGGGCCGTCGAGCTGCTTGCCCCCACCAGAGCCCCCCGCTGGACCGTCCAGCTGTTTCTACAGGCCAGAGCCGCGGAGCACCGGCCGGGACAGGTCAGCCAGCGGAAGGCGGCGAGGGATGCGGCCAAGCTGCTCACGTCGACCCGCAAAAAGCTGCCACCAGCCGAGCTGAGCCAGGTCCTGGCCGTCTACGTCACGGAATTCGCCGAGGCGTTGGAGCCGCAACAACTGCTCCAGCTTCTCGCCGAGTTGATCGAGTTGGCGCCGGGCTTTCGATCCCGGGTTCTGGAGGTCCGACTCGGGTATCCGGCGCTCCTTGAGCTGGGCCGGTCGTTGGACGCCGAGCTGTTGACAAGAAAACTCCTCGATGACGCACTCGCCGCCGATGTCGGCCTGTTTGTCCTCACCGAAGCCAAGCAGCTGATGGCCAGGCACCTGCTGTGGACCGGGCAGCTTGAAACCGCCGACGATCTGATCACCGAAGCGATGGCGGCCTGGCGCGACCGTGGGCTCGCACAGCCGGTGCCGTTGGTTCGCCAGAGACGGACCGTCCGCCTGCTGCGGAAGGCGCCCCTCACGGGCGGGCACGGCCCTGACGAGCACCATCAGCTTCTTGCGGAGCGGTCGACAAGCCCGGAGCTGGCGTTCCGGCTGGCGAGGCTCGGGGACACCGCTCGGTCGGAGCAGTGCCTCGATCAGATGTTGGAGCTTGTTGGTGTCCAGCAGATTCCGCTCAGC
>JBCCGJ010000093.1:0-17625 GCA_039029335.1 Actinomycetota bacterium
GGTGGGGCATCCAGGGTGACCACCGCAATCCCGTCGGCCAGCTCCAGGTGGACGGTGCTCATCGGTGGACCGTGCTGGTCTGTGAGACCGTCGTCTCGCCGATTTCGGCCACCGTTGGCTGACAGGGAATGGTGGGGTTGAGCGGCCGGATGACGTCTGCCATCGCCAGTTCAACGTCGACCCCGGAAGCCGGTCGGCCATCGGGCGCGGCGTTGGCGTCGTCGGTCGGGGAGAGGAGGTCGACTGCGGCGGCATAGGCGGCGACACCGGTCAGGAAGTCCGGGTAGGCCACCGGCGCAGGCACCGGCCTGCCCGGAACGCCGGCCACGTTCGCCGGTTCCGTTTCCTCTGCCGGAGACATCGCCGCCAGGCCGGAGGCGGCGTGGACCCCCGGCCCGTAGGCGGACCAGGTGGCCTCCGGCCCCGCTGCGGGGAACGCCTTGATGGACACGGTCGCCAGGCCGGGCCGGAGTTGCCGGAGCCGTTCCGGCCGGTAGCCGAGGTTGCCCATCACCCTGCGGGAGAATGATTCGATCAGCAGGTCGGCGGAGCGGACCAGGTCCTCGAATCGGGTTCTGCCGGCCGCGCTGGTGAGGTCGAGGTCGACAATCTCCTTCGACCCGTTGAGGTGCCGGTACACCGCAGGCCGGTCCCGAAAGCCGTCCGGTCTGCGGGTGGGGTCGAGTTTGATCACCGTTGCGCCGGCATCGGCCAGCAGCTTGGTGGCCAAGGGCCCCGCCCAGTGGGTGGTCAGATCGACGATCACGGTTCCATCCACCCGGCGACCGGCCTTTGCACCATTGCGGTGGGATCGGTCGGACCGGTCGGGACTGTCCGGTGCGGTCCGGGGGCCCGAGCCGCCTCCCGAGGAGTCGTGGGATCGATGAGATCGACGAGATCGGTACGGACAAACCGGAAGCCGGGCCTCCTGGCAGGCTGCGGCGACCACCTCCGGCCCGCCGTCCCGATGTCGATCGACCAGCGCGTCGAACAGCGGCCCGTCCTCGTCGAGGATCTCGACGTGGACCCAGCCGTCACCGACCGCCGCGGGTGCGGCCGGTCGTGGCCACGTCGGATCGATCGCCGCGGGTGCGGTCAGCATTTCGCCGAGCCGCGACAGCAGGTCACCGTCACCCGGGCCCTTCGGCCGAGCGGCGGCCCGCCGCTCGTCGCCGTCATCGCTGTGGATGCGGCTAGGGGGGAGCGGCCGGTCACCGAGAATCGAGGCGGCCAGATCGAGCACCCCGTCCGGGATGCCGGGTGGGATGGTCATCGGCCGCCGAAGTCCGGTGGCCGTTTTGCGAAGAACGCCGCAAGCCCCTCCGCCCGGTCGTCGGTGGCCGCCAACTGGTGGTTCAGATCCCCCTCCAGGCGGAGCCCGTCCCGCAGCGGCAGCTCGCTCCCTCGATGGACCGCCTCCTTGGTGAACTCCAAGGCCAGCGGTCCTCTGGCGCAGAGCGTCCCGACCAGGGCGGCGACCGCCTCGTCGAGGTTGTCGCTCAGCTGGTACACCAGGCCGAGCGACCGGGCCTGCGGCCCGTCGATGTCCGACCCGAGCAGTCCGTGTGCAGTCGCCGGTCCGGCCCCGATCGCCCGGGGCAGCCGCTGGGTGCCGCCCCAGACCGGCAGCCGTCCACTCAGGATGTGATCCAGCGCAAACACCGAATCCGGAGTCGCCACGATGATGTCGGCCGCCAGGGCGATCTCTAGCCCTTCACCTCGGCAGGCACCGTCGACGGCAACGATCACCGGAACCCGGAGTGACGCAACCGCACTCGCCGGGTCCGGCCGCAGCTCGTGCGGTAGCAAATCCTCGGCCGGTCCGCTGCAGAACGGCCGGTCGCCGGCGCGGAGCACCACGGCTCGCAGCGACCGATCCTCGATCAGCCCGACCGTTGCGTTCGCTAGCTCTCTTGCTGTGGCGGCGGTGAGCGGACCTCCGGGCAGCACCAACTCGGCGGACAATCCGTCGTCCGCCAGTCGTAGTTCGACCGTGCTCAGATTCACCGGGGCCCCGATCGCTCGTCGTCTTGGTGATGGTCACACCGCCGGGCGCGCTGGCCCGGTCGGTGGGGTCAGTCGGCCGACTTGGTCTTCTTCGGCTCCTGGAGCGCCATCGGCGCACCATTACACAGCAGCGTTGCGTCGCCCTTCTTGGTCACCAGGACCTGCACCCCGGTATCCGCGCATTCGTACCGCTTGCCGACCATCAGGCCGTCACCGCCGGCCTGGGCGGAGATGTCACCATCACCGCCCTTGGTGACAATGACCTCGACGCCGAGGTCTTCGAAAGGCATCTTTTCGCCTGGCTTGACTGCCACCGCACACTCCTTGCTCGATGTCCCGAAAAAGGTACCCCATGAGGGGCGGCCGCATGCAACTTGCCACGGCGGACGGCCGATCACTGGCGAACGGAACGATCTGCTGGCTAGTTTCTGGCAAGGCTCGACCGTCGGGCCGGTGGACCGTGGTCAGCGCGGTCCTGCCAACGATTTGGGGGATACACGCGGTGAGCGGTGCGCTTGAAGGAGTACGGGTTCTCGATCTTTCGACCCTGGTGCAGGGGCCGCAGGCCGCGGCACTGCTGTACGGGCTGGGTGCGGAGGTGATCAAGGTCGAGCTTCCTGAGGTCGGTGACGTCGGCCGTCACGTCGAGGTCGTGCCGGAGATCGGCCACTCCGCGGTCTACGTCGCCTCCAACCGGGGGAAACGGAGTGTCACCGTCGATCTCCGCACGCCCGGCGGCAAGCAGGTGCTGGAGAAACTGGTGGAGAACGCGGACGTCCTGCTGTCCAACTTCAAACCCGGCACGCTTGAGGAATGGGGGCTGGGGTACGAGGACCTCAAAGAGATAAACCCCCGCCTCATCTGGGCGGCCGGTTCGTTCCTCGGGCACCTCGGCGAAGACGCCACCCGTGAGGGCGCCGACATGGTTGGCCAGGCGTACGGCGGGCTCATCTCCACCACGGGGGACACGAACGGGCCGATGACCCCCGTCGGTGCGCTGATCGCCGATCACTGCGGGTCCCAGAATCTGTCGAACGGCATACTGGCCGCGCTGTACGCCCGGGAGCGGACCGGCCGGGGTCAGCGGGTCGACGTGTCCCTCCTGGGTGGCCAGATATGGGCCCAGGCCACCGAGTACACCCACTATCTGCTGAGCGGTGAGGAAGCCGGACGTTCAAACGGCGGCCACCCCCTGGTCAACGCCCTCTACGGCATCTTCGCCACCTCGGACGGCTACATCGCCATGGCCGGTTGCCCGGAGCACCTGTGGCCCGGCATGGTACGAGCCGTCGAACGCCCGGACCTGCTGGACAACCCCCGGTTCGGGGCCTACTTCACCACGGCGGAGATCCGGGCCGAGCTGCGTGAGGTCTTCGACGAGATCTTCGTCACCCGGAGCACTGCGGAGTGGACCGAGCGGCTGGCCGCCGAGGAGCAGCGGTTCGCCCCGGTACGAAGCCATCGGGACGTCGCCGCCGACCCGCAGGCCGAGGCCAACAACTACCTGGTCACGGTCGATCATCCGGACTGGGGCGAGAAGCAGATGATCGGCTGTCCGATCGCCATGTCGGACACGCCGACCCGCTGGGGGACCGAGGTCGCCGAGTTGGGTCAGCACACCGAAGAGGTGCTCATCGAGAACGGCTTCACCTGGGACCAGATCGGCGAACTGCGGGACGCCGGGGCGCTCTAACCGACCCCGTCGCCACCACCACCACGACCACCACTACCAAGACGACCACCAGCACGACCGCCTCCCCCTCGCCATCACCCTCACTCTCACCCTCACGAAATTTGGGCACCGAGACCACAAAGTGTGTGGGCTGTGTGCCCAAGTTTTGCCGGTTGGGTGGCGGGTCGTTGCGTTGTGACTACGGCGGGGGCCCGCCGTAGTCGGTGGCCAGGATGTAGGTGAAGAGCAGTGAGGTGAACAGGAAGCCGACGATGAACAGCAGGATCATGCCGTCGGCCCCTGCGTCGAAACACGACGGGTTCCCCTCCGCCTCGCATCGGTCGACAAGCCGCTTGGAGCCCGCGGTGACGATCCCGCAGAACGCCCCACCGACAACGCAGGCAATCACGAACCGTTTGAGTACCGGTATCCGGGACCGGCGCCACGCCATAAAGAGCGCGGGGCCGCTGACCGCCAGCAGGACCGCGGCGTAGATGAGTGTCCACACGACAAAGGTCACGCCATCGAGTCTCGCAGACCGTGGCTACTGCATCATGTCATTTATACGTTGTACCGAATCGATGAACTCGTCGACCATCTCCAGCACCACCCGGTCGGCCGGTTTCGACTCGTTCATGGAGCCCACGATCTGTCCGACGAAGTAGTTGGCCAGCTTGACGGCACCCTCGTTGTCCTCGTTCATGGCGGCCCGATCGATCCGCCGGCTGGCCTCTGCGATCAGCATCGGCTGCAGCGGCATGCCGAGAGTGCCGGGGGAGTTCGGGCCCTCCCATTCGTCCGTCCAGGCCGACCGGAGCTGACGGGCGGGTTTCCCGGTGCGGGACCGGGACCGAAGCGTGTCGGACGAGGTGGCGGCCAGGAACTTGTCCTTGACCATGGGGTGGGTCTCCGCTTCCTGGGTGGTCAGCCACACCGAGCCGCACCACACCCCGTCGGCGCCAAGCGCCATGGAGGCCGCCATCTGCCGACCTCGGCCGATGCCGCCGGCGGCCAGCACCGGAACCGGGGACACCGCATCGACGATCTCCGGGACCAGGACCATCGTCCCGATCTCACCGGTGTGGCCGCCCGCCTCGTGGCCCTGGGCGATGATGACGTCCACCCCGGCCGCCACGTGACGGACCGCATGTGATTTCTTGCCTGCAAGGGCACCGACCTTCACCCCGTTCTCATGGGCCCGCTCGATCATGTCCGGCGGTGGCGGGCCGAGCGCGTTGACGATCAGCGAGATCGGATGTGAGAACGCGACATCCATGAGCGGGACCGCCTGGTTGTAGGTCATCGGTGCCTCCGACTCGCCCGCCCGCGGCGCGTTGTCCTCCCGGGGCGGCATCGGGGGTACGTCGTATCGGTCCATCATGTCGTCCAGGAAATCCCGGTGGGTCTGGGGGATCATGTCCCGCAGTGCCCCGACCGACAGACCGCCGTCATCCTTGCCCTCGTACTTGGCCGGCACGATGATGTCGACACCGAACGGCCGATCACCGACCTCCTCGGCGATCCACCGGAGGTCGATGTCCAACTGCTCGGGGGTGTGGGCCGCAGCTCCGAGCACGCCGTAGCCGCCGGCTCTGGTCACCGCGGCCACCACATCTCGACAGTGGGTGAAGGCCAGGATGGGGAACTCGATGTCCAGCAGCTCGCAGATCTTCGTTTTCATGACCCTCAAGTTAGGTCAGGAGGCGGTTCGGTCGAAATCCCGGACGCCAAAATCGAGCGAGGATGACCCTACTGGTTGCGGGATTCGCCCTGGTACAGAGTCGGCTTCAGCTCCGTCTGCGGCTCGGTCACGGGACTGGGCGCCGCGTCCGTTTCCTCGTACTCCGCCGAGCGGACGAAGTACAGCGAGGCCACCCGGTCGATCAACCGCTCATCGAGCTGATGGGCAAGTCCGTCGTACCGGCAGACACCGACCGCAAGCTCACAGATGTCGTTCGCAACGTACGGCCGGAGCTCCCCGAGCTGGGCCCTGGTGATATTCGAGAGGTGAGCCGCGGCCTCCGGGGTCACCTCAAGTTCGTGGCGATCCGCGGCCCGGACCAGGATCCAGTTGAAGGCGGACTCCGAACACGCCCCGACAAAGACCTTGTTACGGAGCCTGCGGAGGAACGCATCGTCGCCGAGCGAGTGGGGATCGAGGTTGGTGGAGATGAGGAGTTTGAGCTCGAACGGGACGGTGAACTTGTTTCCGCTGTTCGGCCGGAGGAAATCGAACCCTCGGGACAGCGGGACGATCCACCGGTTCAGGATCTCGTCCGGGGCCGCCGTCTGCCTGCCGAAATCGTCGAGCACCAGGATGCCGTTGTTGGCCAGCAGCTGGATCGGTGCGGTGCTCAGCCCGGAGATCGGATCGTACTGAAGGTCCATCATCGCCATGGTCAACTCACCACCGGCCATGATCAGCGGACGTTCGCACAGCAGGTACCGGGGGTCGAGGTTCTCCGGCTGCTCGTCGACCGGTTTGTGGACCGCAGGGTCGAATACGGAGATCAGCTGACCGTCGACCTCGATGTATCGGGGGACCAGGACCCGATCGTCGTAGAACCGACTCATCCGCTCCGCCAGGCTGGTCTTGCCGGTCCCGGGAGGGCCGTAGAAGAAGATCGCACCGTCGCTGAGGAACGCCGGACCAAGCTGGTCGAGGAGGCCGTCCTCCAGCACAAGATCGGCAAACGCCTTCCGCACCATGCCCCGGGAGAGCTTGACCTCGGAGCGTTGCAGCTCAACCACCTGCTGGTAGACGGCAAGCGGCACCGGCATCGGGGCGACGTGCCGGCCGGCCCGCATCCGTTCCGTTGTCAGCTTCTGGCCCGCCTCGGTCAGCGAAACCCGGTAGTCGCGGCCCTCGACGCCGTGGTACTCGATCAGGTTCTTCTGTCTGAGCGACTCCGCAAGGTGATCACCGACCGCATGGGAAACGGCCGTTGCATCCGCGGCGCGACTTATCGTCGTCAGCCGTTCGGCCATAACCCGCCGCATGAAGAGATCTTCGGCCAACCCCTCCGGCACGCCAAGGCCGGCGATGGTCGCCGGAGCGTGCAGGCTCGGTCCCTGTTCCGGTGCAACCGCCATACCGTTTGGTATCGGACGATTTGCCGTCCGGCATTACCGAATTCCCGAGAACACTCGCTCAGCCGGAGGCGGCCTCCGCGGCGAATTGGGCCTGTCGGGCGTGGTGCAGCTGCCCCGCCAGCAGCTGTTCGGTGGCCGGATCCGAGCCGCCGTCGCGCCGATAGAACAGGGCAAGCCGGGCCAATGCCGCGTGCACCCGGTCGAAGGAGGGGCGGCGGGACCGGGGGAGCGCTCGTCTGGTGGCCAGCATCCGCTGCCAGTTCCCGAACACCCCGACCTCCTCGGCGGTCAGCTGGTACCGCTGAGCCAGCATCGGGACCAGCGCAACGAAATGCCGCTGCTCGGACCGCCTGATGAGGATCACGGTGACAACGGCGGCGAAGAACAGCGCCATGAAGCAGAGTCCGGCCACAACGATGGCCCACTCGTTGCCGGTCTGGTCGGCAAACGTCAACGTGCCGTTCCACGCCGCATGGCTGGCAACGGCCAGCCCGTACCCCCAGAACGCGTTTGCCGCCACAGACTGACGACGGGCGACCGCCAGCCCGATGGCCAGACCGATCCAGGCGGTGAACAGCGGGTGGGCGAACGGGGTGAGGAGGGCCCGGAGGATAAAGACCTGGGTGAGGATGCCCTGTTCGACGGCGTCGGCGAAGTACAGCACGTCCTCGATCATGGCGAAACCGAGCCCAACCCAGCCGGCGTAGACGATGCCGTCCATGACGCCGTCGACCTCTCGGCGGCGAAGGGCCCAGTAGACGCCGAGTCCCTTTGTCAGTTCCTCGATCAGCGGCGCGGAGGCCACCGCCGCCCACGCCTCACCGGCGCCGATGGCCACGATCGAGTTGACGATGCCGGAGACGAGTCCGGCGACTGCCGCGCCCCACAGGAGGGCGTGGATCCGCGACGCCCGTGGTTCCGGCTCGACCCGGTCGAGCCAACTCAGGACCGGGAAGACGATGAACAACGGGACAAATCCAAGCGCGATACCGACCAACGTCGGGCCGGGGCTGGCGGCCAGGAGCAACAACATCGACAGAACCGTCAGGATGATGCCGATCAGTACCGGGACGCTCAACCAGGACGGGAGCCGGGGTTTGTTCTCCTGCGCCTCGGCAACGTGGGCGGTCCACGTCTCCCCGTCCCACCAGCGCCATGGCTTCATGTTCCACGGGTCGGCGTACCATCCGGGAGGATGGCCGGCGGCGGCCTGCGGAGGCTGGTGGGGAGTGGTCATGGCCGTATTGTTGCTTGTTCAACCACAAGTCACACCGCGGCGGCCCAAATCCGGCCGCTCATCCCTCAGAGATCGCGGTCGGTGTGCCTCCGGTTGTGGCGTTGCCGTCCTCACCGGAGGTGAAGGTCGTCGTCGAGGAGCCGGACGGATCGACGAGAGACGGCGCCGAGCGTTTCTGCGAGCCAAGATCCCCCCACCGCTGCCAGGTTCCCATCGGGCCGCGGTCCTCGGCCGACGAGTCGGACACGGTGTAGCCAGGCGTGTCAAGCGCCGTACTCGCCGACCCCGCAACACCCCACACCCGGACCCCGACCGCCGCGGCGATGAGGCACAGGATCATGACCAAGGCGGCCGTGACGGCCCGCCGTCTGCGGTACAGCTCTTCGAGCAGGCCGTACGCCAGAAGGGCACCGGAAGGCTCCGGGCGTGTCCGAACTGGCCGCTCGACGTACTCGGCAACGGCCGCTTCAACGCTACGCCGGTCCGTTTTTGTCAGCCCGGTGGCGGGGGAGATGGTGGTGGGAGGCCTCACCCCCGCCGAACGTATCTATAGACCCGGTCCTGGCGAAGAGGCCCACGTCACCGGACCGATGAGCAAACCTGCGGAGATCGTGAGCCGTACGGCCTACGGCGACCACCGTGGGCGAGGGTCAGTCCGAGGGGGCCTGCTGGTCGGTTCGCAACCAGTCCGGCGGGAGCGGCGGTCCATCCTCCTGGCCTGCCCCGGCGGGTCCGACAGCAGCCGCCTCGTCCGAACCTTCGTCCGACGGCTCGCCCGATTCACCGAACCAGCCGCCGGCAGGCCGAGCGCTTGTTGTCTGCTCGGGCTCGGTCGTCGGCAACGGGTCGATCGTGGTTGCAACGGGATTGGACAACCCATCGGAGTTTTGTGTCGCCTCCGATTGGTCGCCGTCGCCCGCCGTGGACGGTCCGGCAGCGGTCTGCCGGTCGACGGCGTGGCCCCGACGGTCCGGTACGTCCGCGGGCTGTTCGTACGTCGGGTGCCGGTAGACCCTGGTCAGCGACCGGGCGATTCGTTCCGTTTGGATCTCAGTCGACCCGTCGACGAAGTTGGCCACCCGGGCATCGGCCAGGTGGCGGCCGAGCGGGTATCGATCCCGAAGGCCTTCGGCCCCCATGGCCTGAATGCAGGCGATGATCGCCGGTTCGGCCATCTCCGTTGCGAACTTCTTGGCATGGGCGGCGGCCAGGATGATCTCGTCGCCATCGTCCCGGTCCATCAGGTCGATGGCCCGGTCGGTGAGCAGGCGGCCGGCTTCCAGCTTGTTGGCCACCGAAGCAAGCGACCAGGCAAGTCCCTGATGCTTCAGAAGTGGTTGCCCGAACGCCTGCCGTTCCGCTCCGTACGCCGTTGCGGTGACCAGCGACGCGTGGACCATTGCGCAACACAGCGCGGCAACGTAGATTCTGGCGCCGTTGACCCCGGCAAGCGCGGTTCGGAACCCCGACCCCGGCTCGGTCAACAGGTCCTCCGGCTCCGCCCGGTAGTCCTCCAGCCGGAATCCGCCGGTGCCGATCAGGTGGCTGCCGCTGAGGCGGTAGGGGGTGACCCGGTGAAAGCCGGGCCGGGTGCCGTCGATGAGGAAGCTGGCGATACCCCTGGACCCGGCCTCCGGGTCGGTTTGGGCGTAGCAGATGATCACATCGGAGACCGTGGCATTGGTGATCCACGCCTTCTCGCCGTTCAGGACCCAGCCGTCTCCGTCCCGGACCGCGCGGGTGGTGATGGCCCCGAAGTCGCTCCCGGCTCCCGGTTCGGTCAGCGCCGTCGAGCCAACGCGCGTGCCGGCCAGCAGCTCCGGCAGCAGTTCCCGTTTGTGGCTGACCGCACCGTGTTCCGCCAACCGGGAGGCCACGTTGTGGGTGTTGATCATGCTGAACGCATAGGCCATCGATCGGCGGCCCAGAATCTCGGCCGCGGTGACCTTCTCCCGAAACCCGAGGCCGAGCCCACCGAGGTACTTCGGTACCTCGACGCCGGTCAGACCGATCGCTGCGGCGTCCCGGAACGCCTGCCGGTCCAGCTGTCTGTCCCGTTCCCAGTCGGCGGCCCGCTCGCCGACCGTCTCGGCCAGCGCATCGACATCGGCGTACAGCCGCTGCCGCTCGGCGGCCTGCGGCGAGAAATCGTCGGTGCGGTTCATCCGCCCGGCTGGTCGTGCCGTCGGCCCGGGTGTCCGGCCGGGCCTGCTCGGTTGGCGGCTGAAGTGGTCACGGGACCCATCGGCTTATCGTAGGCCGGTCGGTCTTCCGGACGCCCGTCCAACGGATCACCGTCGGCGGTCGCCCGACGATCAGGGGTGTCGCCCCGGCGGCTGCGAGGCGGTCGCTCGGCGGCCTGCCGTTTGACGATGGAGGTGACGATGTCGCTCGAGGTGAGGGCGAAGTACTGGGCCCACGCCAGCACACCGAGGAACTTCGAGGCGTCCTCAAGGACAAGCGACCCCTGGTCGGTCAGCAGCGGGAGCGACGGTCCCAACTGGTCGACCACGACCGAGACGGCGAACGCCCCACCGGAGGCGATCAGCAGCTCCACCCTGGTTCTGCGGATCTCCCGGAGTTGCAGCAGGACCCATAGACCGGTGGCCACCAGGTACCCCAGGTAGACCATCGGTTTTGACAGACCGAGCGGTTTGACCACCACGTGCAGCTGGAACAGATCGTCGAAGAGCAGGACGGTCGACAGCACGGCACCCCATCGGAGCATCGATGCCGCTCCGGGCCGGCCCCCGTACCGGGCGACCCACGATCCGAAGAAACCGGTGGCGGTCCCCGTCGTCCAACCGAGGATGCCGAGGTTCGAGACCAGGCCGGTGTACCACGGAACCCTGTTCAGGCTGTTCGGATCCAGAAGCAACTGGTCGTAGGGAACCCGACGCTGGGCCACCAGACCGAGAATCAGGGCACAGCCGAGCAGCCAGATCCCCGCCAGCGGCAAAAGGGGAGCCAGGCGTGATGCTGTTGTCCGTTGGCTGCGCCGCTCGACCACATCGTTTGATCGGCGCGCCACAAACCGAGGTTTAGCGAAATCCCCGTCGCCGAAGTCGGCGGCCGAGGTGCCCCGCGGGAGCCGATGCCCACCGGGTGCCCGACGTGATCCGGCTGCCACGAGGGTCAGCGCACCCGCCGTGCCGAGCTCCGCCCTCGACCGGTCTGTCGGCTAGAACGACTCGCTCACCATCGGCCACAGGACCAGCGCAAGGGCACCGAGCGCGACACCGAAGAAGGCCAGCTTTGCGACCCTTCGCATCAGGCCGGTCACCACGATGAATACGGCGAGCCCGACCAGAAGAACGGGCCAGTTGTTCCCAAACCAATCCATGGCCGACCATCGTAGACCGGCTTGCAGGCCCAGCGGCCGAGCCCATACCCCCCAAGTGATCCGGGGCCGACTACGGTCCTGGGTTACGGCCGTGGCGTGGCCGGGAATGGAGCCCATGGTTACCCGATCATCCGGTCGTTGCGGCTTTTGCCTCCCGGCCTCCTCGCGCCGTCCAGCGGCCAGTTTGAGCCGGCCCGGCGGCCCGTTCCGGCTGGTTCCGTTGGTGGTCCTGTGCGGCGCCGCGGCCCTGGCGGCATGTGCCGCGGACCGGCCGATCGCCGCCGGCCAGACGGTCGGGTCCGAGGCACCGGCGGTCTCGACCGACGGTGGCAATTCGTCGGATGCGGCCTCGTCCGGAACCGTCCCGCCGGCGGACGACGCGGCGACGACGACTCTCGTCGGATCCTCCACCGAACCGCCGCCGCTACCGACAGCGGACCCGTCGATGAGCCTCACCACCATCGGCACGGCGGCCTCTTCGTCATCGACCGCTGCGCCGTCGACCACCGAACCCGTCGACCAGCCCTCGACGAGCGCCGAACCGGACGAACAGCCGGCGGGCGGGTCCGCCGAGGACGGGGACGGAGCGCCCTCGATCGTCGACGCCGAACGGCCGACGCTGGAAGTCATCGGGGCGGGCGCGGCGGAGGACGGTCGGATCCCCGCCGGCCAGAACTATGCGCCGTTTGCCACGTTCGCCGACGTCACCCTGGTCCACCCGTCGATCCGGGTCGAACGGATCGGGTTCCATGAGTCGAACCACGACGGTGCCCGCCAGCTCGAACCGACGACCGACGCGATCGATCCGATCGTGCTGGCCAGTCGGCAGCGGGGGACCGGTTCACGGACGGCGGCGGACATCGTGGTCGAACCGGGCACGGAGATCCGGTCGCCGGTGACCGGCACGGTGCTGCGGTCCGGCGGGTACGTCCTCTACTGCGACCACCAGGACCACTTCGTCGTGATCGAGCCGGACAGCCATCCCGGCTGGGAGGTGAAAGTCCTTCACGTCAACGGCGTGCTTGTGGCGGCGGGCGACCGGGTCGATGCCGGGGTGTCGATCATCGCCCCGGAGGCGACGATTCTGCCGTTCGACTCCCAGGTCGACCAGCACACGGCCATCCCGGCGTGGCCCCATGTCCACATCGAGCTTGTCGATCCGTCGATTCCCGACCGCCCGTCACCCGGTGGCGGGTGCTGAGTCGGCTCGAACGTCGTCAGCCCGCCTCGAACAGGAGCAGCCGATTACCGGTCTGCACCGCGGTGACCGCACAGCTCTCGACCTGGCCGATCGCCCGACCGGGTACCACGAACTGCTCGACCTCCTGGCCCGGTTGCAACCGGGGAACGTCGACGACCACCCGCTCGGACCCGCCGTCCTCGTTGACCAGCACGGCGGCGACGACGTAGTCGACGTCGGTCGAACCGAGGTTCCGCAGCACGATGGAGAACACGTTGTCCTGCCCGGGCTCGCCGTCGGTTGTCGGCAGACAGCCAACCGAAAGCGGGAACGACGAATCCTCGACCTGGATGCGTTCACCGGGGAACGCCCGCCCCGGCGGCGCCGGGTTCTCCGACAGGTCGGCGTCGTCGGTGGTTGTGCCGTCTATCAGGCTGAAGATCGCAACCGCGCTGAGCCCGAGCACGATGAGAATCGACAGGACAACAAGCCCCCGTCGCAGGATGACGTCAATTGGTCCCACGCCGGTAAGTATTGCCGGTCGGGGCCTCCGATGCTCAGCCGATCGGTCGGCGTTGCGGTGCGGTCGCCCCAGGCCGGCCGACCGATCGCGGCCCCATGGTTGTGGCAAGAGAATCCCCGCTGTTTGACACGATTGACTAGGATTTGAGTGTGGTTATGGCTCGCCAGACCAAGTCGCCGAAAATCCTGATCGGACGGAGCGGAAACGGCCGCCCACTCGATCCGCTCATCAACGCGCTCCGGGAGCAGGGTTACCACGTCACCGAACAGGAGTCGTCGGCCGTCGGCGCCCACAGCAACGGCCGCTCGGCGACGGATCTTCTCAATCAGGTCGACATGGCGTTCCTGGTGGTCCGGGAACGGGACGGCCTGGAGACCGGCGGGGCGGTTCGGCCGTTCCAGCAACTGCTTCGTGAGGCCGGTGTCATGCAGGGCAAGATGGGCATGAACCGGGTGGTCCTGCTGGTGGAGAACACCGTGGACGGGCTTTCCGCCGATTCCGGCGTCAGCTACATCCGCTTTCCGCCGGACCGGCCGGGCCTGGTCCTCAACGACGTGCTGAACAAGATCGGTGCCGCGTTCCCGTCTGAGGAACGGGACCTCCACGAGCGGGTGCCGATCCCGACCCAGGCCCGCTCGGCCGCCCTTCGCATCCCCTGGCTTCTGGTCGGCGTCGTGTTGCTGGCCGCCGCCATCCCGCTGATCGTTGCCCTTTCGAACCTGATCGGCGGCGATGACGACAGCGGTGGCGATCAGGCGGGCGTTGTTGTCATGTCCGACGTCGGTGATGCCCTCAGCGGTGCCACGCCGGTCGTCCCGACACAACCGGCTGATCAGAGCGACGACAGCGCGGGGGCTGCTGCCGGCCCGGCAGTCAGTGCCGGTGCCGTACCGTCCGGCCCGGGGGTGATTTTCGGCAGTGGCGATCCGGTCCTCCCGGCGCAGTGCTCGCTCGACCTGTCAAAGGGTTCGCTGCTCAATGGTGCCATCGTGTGCCAGGGGGCGGGACAGCTGGAGGTGGTGAACGGTGAGGGGCCGTGGCACAACGACCTGGCGGCCGTCATACTCGGCGACGGGGTTGTCGGGGAGCTGCGCTACGAGGCGGGCGGGTCCCGTGTTGCGGACGACCTCCTCGTTGAACTGGGGACCGGGCTGATCCCGCTCGACCTCGGGGCCGCCGCCTACGGCGTGGAAAGCCTGACGCTGTGGTTCAGTGGCGATGAGCAGCATGTCCACCTGGTACCGCGGGAGTCCGCGGTCGGGGAGGAAGCCACGCTGACATTCACCCTCGACCGGTAGCGCCCCCCACATCACCGTCACCGGTTGCCGGTGCACCCACCTGCGGGGCGAACGCCGCCGGGTCCATCCGAAATGCAACGAGGGCCCCAACGGCAACCAGTGCCGCAGCGGTCGAGAACGTGGCGAACGGACCGGCGAACTCGAACACCGGTCCGGAGATGAGTGCCATGACGCCGGCACCGGCGATGCTCGCCCCGCCGGCCAGGCCCTGGGCCGTCGCCTGTTCCTGCCGGGACGCGGCCTTCGAGACCGCCGCCAGGGCGTTCGGATAGGCGATGGCGCTATGCCCGCCTCGATCACACCGACGGGGATCAGGATCCAGTAGTTCCGGGGGACACCGGTGATCACCGTCACGATCACCAGTGCGACCGAACCGAAGATGGCAACCCTCGCCGGGCCGAGTCGGTCACCGAGCCGGCCGCCGATCGGCGCCATGATCATGTACGGCAGACCGTAGAGCGCAACCGAAAGGGCGATGACAAAGGTGGATCCGCCGAGGTTGGAGATGTGTTTCCCCCACACGGTTTCGTACATGCCAACCGGCAGGAACAGCGCAACGCCGAGCACAACCGCCTGCAGGACGGGCCGCCTGGTGACCAGGTCGGTCAACCTGGTCGTGGTGGATGTGCGGGACACCTCCACGATGTTCGAGACGAATATCAGCGGGAGTAGCAGGAGGGCCAGAACCGCAAAAACGATGAACGCGGTCCTGAGCGAGAACGCAGCCACCAGCGCGGCGCCGACAAGGGGCCCGATCACCAGCCCGCTGGTGTCGCCCATGGCGATGTAGGACAGCCGGCGGGCGGTTTGGTCGGGGCGCCCGGCGATGGCCGTGGCCCGGGCCGCCGGTGCCCAGCAGCCGGTGGCCAGGCCGCCGATGCCCCTGGCGATGGTCAGCTGAGTCAGCGTGCTGCCGTACGCCATCAGCAGCAGGCCGAGCACGGCAAGAAGGGCGGCGGAGACCAGCATCGCCTTTGCCCGGCCGCGGTCGGCGAATCTGGCGAGGAACAGCTGTGCCACCAGGGAGGAGGCGAAAAAGACCCCGGCGATGACCCCGAATCCCCACGTCGGGAAGTCAACCTCGTCCTGCAGGGCGGGCAGCAGGGTGAACACCATCGAGCCGGACGCCATAAGCAGCGAAGTGCCGGCGATGAGCAGTACGATCGGGTCTCGGCCGGACTGGCCGGTGAGCGGGGCTTGGGTTCGACCAGTATCGGGGCCGGTCTTGCGGGTACCGTCCGGGTTCTTGTCCCGGTTGCCTCCCCGTTTCGGCGAGTCGGCGGGGGTTGGTACGGCCGAGGAACTACTCACGATCGTTGAGCGTATGGTCACCGAGGTCCATTCGCCCACAAACAGACCAAGTTAGGAGCATCGATGGTCGAGCTACCCGGTCCGCTGGTCTCCCCGGACTGGTTGGAGGCCAACCTCAGCCAGGTCCGGGTGGTCGACGTCGGCTGGTCGATCGAGCAGGGTCCCCACCTGGACCGGTACCGGTCCCGCCACATTCCGGGTGCCGTCTTCTGCGACCTCGATGCGGATCTCTCGGCGCCGCCGGGGACCAGGGGGCGTCATCCGCTGCCGACCCCGGATGACTTTGCGACGGCCAGAGCCCGGCTCGGCGCCGGACGGCTCCCCGTCGTCGCCTACGACGACCGGGGTGGGCCGACCGCCGCCCGGCTGTGGTGGATGCTGGATGCGATCGGCCACCCGGTGGCCGTGCTCGACGGTGGACTCGCCAACTGGCACGGTGCCCTCGACGCCGGCGAGAGCGAATCGTTTACCGATTCGGTTGATCCGGTTCCGTGGCCGGCGGACCGCTTCATTCCGGTCGGCGATGTGCTCGACGCCGTCGACGACGGGGCCCTGGTGCTGGACGCCCGCAGCGCCGAGCGCTTCGCCGGGGCCGACAACCCGATCGACAAGCGGCCGGGTCACATTCCGGGCAGCGTGTCACGCCCCTGGACCGACAACGTCGATGACGGCGGCCGGTTCCGGTCGTCCCACCAGCTTCGGGCCGACTTCGAGGGGCTCGGCGCGACCGAGGAGACGTCGCTGGTCGCCAGCTGCGGTTCCGGGGTCACCGCCTGCCACGACCTTCTTGCGGCCAGGATCGCCGGCTTCCCGCCGGGTCGGTTGTACGTCGGCTCCTGGTCGGAATGGTCCCAGGACCCGGACCGCCCCGTTGCGACCGACCGGGACGGCGCCTGACCGACGCTACTGGTTGCGTCCGCTCGGGTTCAGGAGCAACCCGGCCTCCAGCAGATCGTTGCCGTCGAGGGGAAGGGTGATCGACGTCCCGTCCGTGAACCGGACGTGGCCCCGCAGCCTGCTGAGATCGACGCTCTCGATCCGATCGATTTCGAAGCTGGTCTGTTTCCCGCCGTCCTTGACGATGAACTGATGGGTATCTATCAGCACCGCGGAGCGGCGGGATTGGAACAGGTTCCAGCCGCCGACGAGGACAAACGCGGCGGCAACTCCGAACGCCGCCGTTCGCACCGTTCCGTCCAGAAAAAAGCCGAGCGCAACAAACGCCACAGCCAGCACAAGGCAGACGGTCGTCAGCAGGGGGACGGTTCGCGGCCTGAGGACCGTCGGGCCAATGCTCATCGGGCGGAAGTAGTCCCGGTCACAATCGGTGCGGTACCGGCCTCGGGAACACCGAGATCGTACGTGGCAACGGTGCAGCCGACGGCAAAGATCGGGATCGGCGCGTAGAAGTGGACCGTGCCGGTTGCACCGCGGGCTGCCGCGCTCACGGTCAGAAACGTGCGAATCTCGAATCCGCCCTGACCCGCATCCCGGTAGATCGAGGTGTCGTCGTAGTCCAGAAGCGCCGACCGGTCGTTCCTGGCCCACCGGTCGAGGAAGTCCCGATCCCACGCTTCGTTGATCTTGCCGGAGTCCGGTGTGGCCGGCCAATGGGAGATACCACCGGTGCCAACCAGCGCGATGCGCTCCGGAAGGGCGTCCGCCGCAGCCCGCAGCGACTCGCCGAAGTTCCACGCCCGATGAAGCGGCGTGAGCGGCGGTCCCTGGCAGTTGATGTTGGCCGGGATGATCGGGATGTCGTACTCGGGGGTCAGGAAGTGCAGCGGCACCATGATCCCATGGTCGAACTTCCACTCCTCGGCGTAGGCGACGTCCGCCGTCTGCATGACCTGCTCGATGAATCGCTGTGACAGCGCCCGGTCGCCGGGGATCCGCACCTTGTCGATACCCAACCACGCCGGATCCTCGATCGGGCCGTCGTAGAAGTCGCACATGCCGAC
>JBCCGJ010000094.1:0-17608 GCA_039029335.1 Actinomycetota bacterium
CCCGTCGGTCTGTTCAAAATCCCTGGGCCGCCCGCAGAATGGCGGTCACGGCGGCGATCCCGAAGAAGGTGAGGAGGGAGCAGAGCACCACCATCAGCGGGAACGTCATCTTCTCGGTCACTTCGTCGTCTGCCACCTTGACCTGGCGGGCCTGGTCCTTCACCAGCGAGTCCGCGAGGGACCGCAGCGCCGGGCCGATAGCCGCCCCGGTTGACTGCGTCTGCTCCAACCGTCTGGCCAGGTTCGTCAACTCGACAACCCCGAGCTCGTCGCCGAGCTCCCGCAGCGCCCGGTACGGGGCGAGGGTTGCGCTGGATGCCGAGGCGATCGCAAACCGCAGCTCGTCCCAGACCCACCCCCGGCCGAGGTCGGCGGCGAACTCGAACGAGGCGTCGATCGAGTTACCGCCGGACACGAGCACGTCGACAAAGGACACGTAGTGCGACAGGGCGGCGGCGAACTCCCGGCGGCGGGCCGCCGCATCCTGGCGGAGGGTGTGGAGGGGAAGGTAGAAACCGCCGACGCCGAGCGCCAGTGCGATCAGCAGGACCACCAGCAGCGGTGCGGACAGCCCGGCCAGCGGCAGGATGAGCAGGAAAAGGACAAGCGGGAAGGCAAACCCGGCAACGGCGGACAGGACCTGCTGGTAGATGACAAAGTCGAGCGAGTAGTCCACCACCCGCAGGTCGTCGGCGATACCCCGATAGGTGGACCAGTTCGAGCCGTCGCCGACCAGCGCGGCCCGAAGCGAGCGTCTGCGCCCAACCGGCGAGCCGCTCCGGTCGACCCGGAGCCCGCCAACCGACGAGAACCGCGCTCCGGTCCCGATGTCGACACCCGGGTCGGCAACATCGATGCTGCGCAGCGTTGCCACCGACACGCCGGTGCCCCGGGTGTTGACCGGCAGCACCAGGCTCGGTGGCGGGCGACGAACCCCGCCGACGAGCAGCCAGAATCCAGCGGCCACCGAGATCCCACAGAGCAGTGCGACCCAGATCATGGTTGGGTCACCCCCCGGAGCTGGAACCGGTACAAGGACTCCACCCGGTTCATCCGGACCAGCCACCACCAGCCCAATCCGAAGACCACGGCGGGGATGAGCAACCGGAGCTGACCGAGGAACGATGCGTCGTAGGCCGAGGTGAGATCGGGCGAGACCACAACGGACAGCAGCGCAACCCCGACGACCAGCAGCGAGAGGATCCTGGTCTGGAACTCCACCTTGGCCCGTTCGGCCTGGGTGGTGGCCCGGGTGTCGGCGAAGGCCCTGCCCTGGTCGGCGATCCGTTCGAACAGCTGCCCCATGTCACCGGCGGCACCCCGCAGCGCGGCAAGGAGCGACCCGACCAGCAGGTCGATGGCCGGTTCCGCGGCGTCTTCGGCCAGTTGATGCAGCGCCTGCTCGGTGGTGACCTCGGGCAGACGAACGTACTCGACGAAAGCGGTCAGCTCCGGGGCCAAGGCCTCCGGCGGGCGCTGGGCGGACTCGATGATCGCCGCCTCAAGACCGCTCCCGGCGCCGAGCGAGCCGCGGATCGCCTCGACGAACTCCGACGCGCCCCGCATCTTGGCGATGGCCTGCTCACGATCGAGCCTGGCCTGGATGACATGGGGCACCAGCACAACCGCCACACCGGCCGACAGACCGGCGACGACCAGCCGGGTGGCCACGATGATGGCCAGCGCAACAACCACACCGCCCGCAACAAACAGTGGCGTCCGAGGGTTCATGCCGGACCGGGTGAACCGGGACGGCGGTGCCGCCTCGGTGGATCGGCCACCGCCGACCACCACCGTGCCCCGCGCCGCCTGAACGGCAAGCCACAGCCCGAAGGCGATGGCCAGACCACACCCCGCCGCCAGCAGTCCCGTCACGGGCGCCACCCATGGGCTGCCAACCGATCCGCCCGCTTCCCCGACAGTCGACCGACCACATTCGGGTGACCGAGGCCGTCGCCTTCCCACACCTTGCTGGTGTGAACAACACCGGCAACTTCGGGAAGGTGGTCGTCAACCTCCAACACGGAGGTGATCCGCGGTCCGTCCGGCGAGCGGTTGAGGTGGATAAAGAGGTCAACGCTGTTGGCGATCTCGATACACACCTGTCCGGGATCCCGATCCGGGATGCACTGGATCAGCCGGGGGACGATGTTGGCCGCCGATCGAGCGTGGACCGAGCACATCGAGCCCTCGTTCCCGGTGCTCATCGCTTTGAACATTTCCAGCGCCTCGGGGCCCCTTACCTCACCGACGACGATCCGGTCCGGGTCCTGGCGCAGGGCCTCCCTGAGGAGGTAGTTGACGGTGACCTCACCCTGCCCGTCGACGTTCGGCTTGACCGACTCCGCCGACCAGACGTTCGGGTTCCGTTTCGGGAACTTTGCGAGATGGAGCTCCCGCAGATCCTCGATGGTCACGATCCTCTCCTTCGGGTCCACCTCGTTGAGGAGGACCCGAAGAAGGGTGGTCTTGCCGCTGCCGGTGCCGCCGGCAACGATCACGTTCATCCGGGCCGCAACCGCGGCGTAGAGGAAACGAGCCATGTCCGGCTCGATGGTGTCGTTGTCGATCAGGTCGACCAGGCTCTCCAGCCGGAAGTCCGGGATGCGGATGGCCATGACAACCGAGGGATCCACCACGTTCCGCATGGCATGGACCCGCTCACCGTCCGGCAGCTGGATGTCGACGGCCGGGCTGCCCGCGTCGAACCGGGGTTCGCCCGGGGCGTAGGCCCGGATCAGTTTCTTGACCAGGTCGATCAGCTCGTCCTCGCTGTCGACGATGGGAGCCATGGCCACGGTCCGCCCCGTGCGGCGCTCCTTGCCGAACACCGCGGACGCTCCGTTGATGTGAAAGTCGCTGTAGCGGTCACCCAGCCGGAGCAGCGGCCCCAGTTGGGCGGTCCCCAGCACGGTGTCGCAGAGGGCCGAGGTCAGCTCGGCCATGTCGTCGTCGCTCAGGAGCTGGCCGGTGCCGTTCATCACCGACAGCTGGTACTCCTTGGCCACCTGGGTTGAGGTGGCGATGGCCAGCTGCTTGCGATCGTCCGGGGCGAAGGACTCAAAGCCGGTCCTGGCCAGGGCCTCGCCGACGTCCGATGCCAGCCGGGGGACAACGGTCAGGTCGATCATCCGGCCGACGCTCCCAGCTCGGTGTCGGCATAGTCGGAATCCGCGTACTGGGTGTCCGGGTTCCGGGTATCCGGGTTCCGGGTGTCCGGGCTCCGGGTGTCTCCACCCGCAGCGTCGCCGAGCCCTACATGCTCCGCCTCGGTGTTCCGGTCACCGGCGTCGATGAATTCGTCTTCGGTGACGAACTCCTCATCAGACCCGGGATCGAGGTCCCCGTCCTGGCCAACCTCGGTGGCGTCGACGAACTCCTCGTCGTAGTGGCCCGGGTCGTCGTCGTACGGTTCGTCATCGCGCCCGTTGTCATGGTGACCGGCTTCGTCGAGGTAGCCGTCCTGGTCGAGGTAGCCGTCCTGGTCGACGTAGCCGTCCTGGTCGAGGTAGCCGTCCTGGTCGACGTAGCCGTTCTCGTCGACGTAGCCGTGCTCTCCGTAGCCATCGTCGACATACTCGTACCGATCGGCGTCGGCCACCGGAGCGTCCGGGTCCAGGTAGCTGAGCGGCGCGTCGGCGTCGCTGACCCGGAGGTGCTTGGACAGGTCGTCGGCGAAACTGTGGGCGCTTCTGGCCAGCGGTGACCGGCGGCGGAACCGACGCAGTCCGGCCACGGCTTCGGCCCCCACCGGATCGTCAGCGATGGTGGTGAAGATCGGGAGTCCGTACTGCCCGACGATCTCGTCGTGGGACCACGGGCACGGGCCGACGATGACCCAGCCGGCCGGAAGCGGGGCGTCCAGCTCCTCGTTGATCTCGGCCAGGGTGAGGGCCGCCAGGTGGAAGTCCTGCCGGGACGGGCGGATGACGATGGGCACCAGGCTGGAGTGGCGAAGGACCGGGATGACCGGGCTGGTGGCCGAGATGCGACCGCAATCGGCGATGACCGTCTCCGGCAGGTCCTTGAGGTAGCGGGCCAGCGGCTCGGCCTTTGCGCTGAGCAGCTTGTTGATCTTGGACCCGGACGGCGGGGCGATGACGGCAACCACCCCGCCCGGCAGTTCCTGGGCGTGGTCCAGCAGGTCCGGGTCCGTCGTGCCGAACCCCAATGTCAACGACATCAGGCCCGGCTCGACCGGTAGGTCGTATTGGTCGGCGACGACACCGCCGCTTGTGGCCAGCTCCAATAGCACGGGTTCCGGGGCATCGGTTTCGGTGAGGGCGGCCGCGGTGGCCATGGCCACGGTGGTGGCCCCGGGGGCACCCGAGAAGGAGACCAGCGAAATGACGGTCACCGGGCCCTCACTCCCCCGGCTCCTCGCCGAGGCCGCGAAGGGAGAGCCGGACACCGCCGGCCTCGGCCGCGTCGAAGATGGCTGCGGCGTCCCGGTCACGGACGACCAGGGAAACCAGCAGGGTCCGGCCGTCGTTCGATGATTCCACCACGTCGTAGACGGGAAGGCCGGTGGCCAGCGCTTGACCGGACGTCTCCGAACCGGGGGCGAACACGTCAACCCGGTCCCCCGTTGCCAACCGCGTGGTCGGATACTGGCCCGGCTCAAGGAGCAGCCCGACGACCGCCTCGTCCGCCGCGACGAGCCGATCGTCGGTTGTCAGATCGTTCGGAGAGACCAACTCCCCGGGGGCCAGGTCATGGGCCGCAATGCGTCCGACCACGTCGGACAGGGCCCCGATGGACATGACGTCCCGGTCGAGAGCAACCTCGGTGATGGCCAGCTGATCCCTGGTCAGAATCTCCCCGTGGGTCACCGGAGCGGTGATCACCACGGCAGCGGTTCGCTGGTTGTACTGCCGGAAGAGGATCAGGCCGCCAAGACCACCGCCGACCATCAGCAGCGCAGCGAGCAGCAGCTGGGGGACCCGGGAGCGCCGGGTCTTGGGCGGAGCGAGCGGCAGGGAGTCAAGGTCCGAACCGTTCGCTGAAAGCCGACGGTCCACACCGTCGGATCTTGGTTTCACTTGGGTTGTCATACGGCGGGGGCCCGTTGGGCGAAATTCGGCGGTTGTGGCGGCGGACAGGTCTTCAGTTCTTCACGCCACCGCGTGGTGGCGTAATGGAGTGGCGTAATGCAATGGTCACGCTACGGCGACACTGTGACAGTCCCAGCTGGTTCGGACAGCGTCCGAGTGGGTCCGGATAGAACAGCGTCACACTATCTCCATCGACCAACATATAAGCACATTCACCTAGCGCAGGCCCGGAAACTGGGAAGAAATCCCCATAAACAAGCGGAGAACCCACCGATCCAGCAGGCAGCTGCCGGAACCGATGGGTTCTCCGAAATACGTGTTGGTTGTCCCCGCGGCCGGCGTTGTCGGCTGGAGCGGGGCGATCGAGTTTTGTTACAAACCGATGCTGGAGTCGATGAATTCGTTTGTCACCAGGTCCTCGGCGGTGAGGCCGTCCGGGACGCTGATCGACGGAACCTGCTCGTCGGTGATCTTGATGACCTCGTTCACCCGGTCCAGGTTGAAGTCACCGATGGTCTGGTTCGGACCGTTACCGACGATGTTCAGCGAACCCATCTCGATGACCGTGTTCGCAACGCTGTCCTCGCTGAGCTGCCAGAACGTATCGAGGTCGATCACGGCCTGGAGGATGGTGGCGTTTGTGGTGGTCGGATCGGTTTGGAAGTCGACGATGGACTGCTGGAAGACCGGAACAAACGCCGACAGGCAGGACCGGGCGGCGTCGTCAAGGTTGTCGTCCAGGATGGCCAGCGGGCCCTGATAGAGCTCGTAGCCGGAATCGTGGATCAGCAGGGACTCGACCGGCTTGCCCCACTCGGCGAAGACGTTTTCGTAGTTGTAGGGCTCCTGGGTCGCAAAGCCCTGCTGGATGATCGCACCGCCCTGGGCGATGAAGTTGGTCGGCGAACCGTCGTAGCTGCCGTCCAGCTGGCCTTCGTCGACCAGCCCGGCACCGACCAGATACTCGGTGTAGGAAGCGCCGCCGAAGTGGCTGATGACCGCGCCGGTTCCCTGGACGTCGTCCCAGGACCCGATGTCGTAGGTCTCGGGGTCCCACATGATGATCTGCGGGTTGATGTCCAGCGGGGCAACCACCGCCGTGGTGGGGAAGTCCGCATAGTTGGCGATGGCCTCGTCGGTGTTGACGTAACCCATGAAGATGTCGGAGTCGGTGGCCATCAGGGCGACCGTCGGCTGGAAGCCGATGAACGGACCGCCGGCCCGAATCTCCACGGTGATCGACGGATCGGCGGCAAGCGGACCACTGAAGCGGCCGGACTCCGCATCGACCGAACCCTCACCGGCGGTGAGGTTGTAGAGCGCGCCGTGCTCCGGCTCCGGGAACCAGTCGGTCTGGAAGACCATCGGGTTGGGACAGTCGTCCAGGCTGCCGGCCGCCGACTCCTCCTCGGCCGCCTCCGAGCCCGAGGCGCTGCCGCTGGACTCGCCGGCTTCGGTATCGGCATCGTCGCTCCCGCAGGCCGCTGCCACCATGGCCATGGCCGCCAGAGCAGCCAACAGCCGCATCCAGATTCGTTTCTTGCTGTTCATGGTTATCTCTCTCCCTTGTACCAAGACCTTGTGAGCCGATTGCCGGCCCATCCGAAGAACTGAAAGAACACCACACCGAGCAGCGCCGAGAGGATCACCGCCGCGATCATCTCCGCCGGGCGCAGGCGGTTGGAGTAAAGCAGGATGCGATTGCCCAGGTCCCGTGGACCCCGGCCGAAGAAGAACCCGCCGACGATCGCCCCGATGACCGACAGACCGGCGGAGATCTGGAACCCGGTGAACATGGCCGGCAGGGCGGAGGGGAACTGCAGCTTGGTCAGCCGGGTCCAGCGGTTTGCGTGATGGAGGCTGAACAGCTCGTGCTGGGCCTTCTCCGCCGATTTCAAGCCGAAGAGGGTGTTGGTGATGATCGGGAACAGCGAGATGATCACACAGACCAGGATCCGGGCCCCCATCCCGAACCCGAACAGCAGGCCGATCAGCGGGACCAGGGCCAGGATGGGCACGGTCTGGAGGAACACCGCGTACGGATAGAACGAGGTTTCGATCCAGGCGGCCTGGCTCATCATCACGGCGGCGAAGACCCCGAGGAGCATGGCGATGATCAGGCCGGCCAGGGCGACAACAAAGGTCAGCCAGGTGGCGGAGAGGAGCTGTCCCGGTTGTTGGCCGTCGGCGCCGCCGAAGAACGTGGTCACCACCTCATGGGGGTAGGCCAGCGCGGTGTTGCGACCGTTTTCGTCAAGGACGAACCGGGCGTACAGATACCAGATGGCGACAAATCCAAAGAACACCAGCACCGGCGGCAGCAGCCTGCTCCGCCACTGGGGGACCAGACCGTCCCGCCGTGCTGTCACCGCTTCCGACGCACCGGCCACGACCGACGCGGCATCTCCGGGACCGGACCGATCATCACTTACGCCGGCCGTTGTGCCGCCGGCGGTTGACGTGTCGCTCATTGGTGGGCTCCCCGCAGGGCGTGGCTCAGCTGACCGCTCAGCTCGGTGAAGACCGGGTCGAACCGCAGATCCGGGTGCCGGGGGTACTCGAACGGGACGTCGACGCTCTCGATGATTCTGCCCGGCCGCGCCGACATGACGTGGACCTTGGTGCTCATGAACACCGCCTCGGAGATCGAGTGGGTGATGAAGAGCCCTGCGAAGCCCTCGTGGGCGAACAGACGGAGCGTCTCCTCGTTCAAGCGTTCCCGAGTGATCTCGTCCAAGGCACCGAACGGTTCGTCGAACAGGAAGATCGGCGGCTGCATGACAAGCGAACGGGCCAGGGACACCCGCATACGCATACCGCCGGACAGCTGTCGGGGACGGTGGTTCTCGAAGCCGGTCAGGCCGACCAGCTCGATGGCATCTGCCACCGCCTTCTTCCGATCTGTGGCGGAGATGCCGTGCAACTCGGCGATCAGGTCGACGTTGCGACGCACCGTCCGCCACGGCAGGAGGGTTGCGTCCTGAAAGACGTACCCCAGATTGGACCGGTCGACCTGGCAGGAGCCGCTGGTGGCCTCGTCAAGACCGGAGGCGATCCGCAACAGCGTTGATTTGCCGCAGCCGGACGGGCCGACCACGGTCACGAACTCCCCCGACTGCACCGAGAAGGAGATGTCGGCCAACGCCTCGGTCCCGTCGGGAAAGATCTTGCCGACACCGTCGAACGTCAGAGCGTTCCCCCCGCGGGTTTCCGCCGACGCGCTCATACGGCGCTCCCCAAGGTGTCCCAGCCCATTGCGAAAGCTTACTTGCTGCTGAACGCACCGTGGATCGTTACCCGGGCTGTTGACACAATGTTCACGGAGCCGGCTTACGATGGTTGGCTCCCGTAGGACGGAGGAACCCGCAATGGCCGAACGATCCGCAGACGACTCCCCGGCCGCCGTTCTTTTCTGGGATCTGGCGGTGGAACTCCAGGCGACGGACGATCGCGTGGTGGAGGGCACGATCATGGGCTCACCCTGTCTTCGGGTGGGCAAGGAATTCCTGGCCATGAGCCACCACAAAAAGGACGGTCTGGTGGTGAAGCTGCCCGCCGAGCGGGTCAGCGAACTGATCGACGCCGGCCGGGGGGAGTCGTTCGCCCCCGCAGGCAAGGTGTTCAAGGAGTGGTTGGCGGTCACCGAGGTCGACGAGGACCGGTGGCGGGAACTCCTGGCCGAGGGCATCACGTTCGTCGGCTGAGGCCGTTGCGGCCGGCGTCAGGCTGATCGCCCCCGGGCCGGTGCCCGGTGTGCTCGCGTGCGACGTTGCCGTGCCCGGTCAGGCCGGATGGCGACGGGCGACAACCACGTCGACCTGGCGGCGAAACTCGAACCCCATCGCCTCGTAGAGCCGGCGGGCGCCGTCGTTGTTGTATCGGGTGTGGAGGATCGCCTCCCTGCCCTCGGCCCGGATCCGATCGACGTTGTACCGGGTCAGCGCCGCACCGTATCCCCGCCGGCGGCCGTCGGGGTGGGTGCAGACCGCCGATACCTCGGCGTAACCCTCGGGTCGGAACCGCTGACCGGCCATGGCCACCAGCCGGTCGTCGTGGAAGATGCCGAAATAGTCCCCCATCTCGATCGTCCCCTCCTTGAACGGACCGGGTTCGGTCAGCTTGGTCAGCGCCACCATCGCATCGACGTGTGCCGTGCCGAGGGGGACGATCGCCGCACCGTCTGCCAGTGATTCGGCATCCCGGTCCCGCATCGGGCCGGCGACGAACTGGTCGACCGGTTCCTGGAACAGCACCTCCCAACGCGGGTCGGTGGGTGCCTCGACGTCGGCCTGGAAGACCCCGAAGATGCCGCCGTCTCTGGTGATGTCCTCGGCCGCCCGCCAGCCCGACTGGTCGGCCACCGCCATGGCCCCGAAGAGCCCGATGTGCTTCTGGTACTTCGCCGCGGTCTCTGCATCGTTGATGACGGCGAGGTGGCGGTGGTCGCCGATCAAGGACGACCAGGCAACCCGATCGAGCGGATGGACGGTCACGGCGCCACCGTAGCCCCCGACCGCCACAGGCTCACGTTGGCCGGGTCGGCGCTCGGCTACTCAGTCCACCCGGCGCACACTAAGTTTCCGGAATGGCTGACGATTCGTGGGGTCTGGACGGGAAAACGGTGCTGGTGACCGGGGGCGCCTCCGGCATCGGGGCGGCGACGGCTCGGCTGGCCGCCGGTGACGGCGCATCGGTGGTGGTTGCCGACCTCCCGGGCTCGGACGGCGCAGCGATGGCGGCCGAGATCGGCGGTCGGTTTGTCGGGCTGGATGTCTCGTCTGCGACGTCGTGGGACGAGTTCCTGGCCAACGTGGAACCGATTGACATCGCCATCCTGAACGCCGGGGTCGAGTTCCGGGCACCCGAGGACTTCCTGCAGGGCATGGACGATCCCGGCAGCTGGGATCTGGACGCCTACAACCGGGCCGTCGGGGTGAACATCAACGGGGTTGCTCTGGGCATCCGGGCCCTGGTCCCGATGATGGAGGAGAACGGCGGCGGGTCGATCTCCGCCACGGCATCCCTGGCCGGGTTGATCCCGTGGTCACCGGACCCGGTCTACTCGATGACCAAGTGGGCGGTGGTCGGGTTGGTACGGGCCTCCGCAACGCCGCTGAAGGGCCGCCGGATCACCATCAACTGCGTGTGCCCCGGTGCGGTTGCCACCCCGATGACCCGGGTCACCGACGGTTCGGTCCCCGACGGCATGGCCGACCCGGCCCACATCGGCCGAGCCCACCTGGAAATCGCAACGTCCGGCCGGACCGGGCGGGCGGTGAAGGCGGTGGACGGTCGGGATCATGCCGCCCATCGCTTCGCCCAGGTGGAGGACATTGACTAGACGGGGTCGGGCTGATCGAGGCCGGACCGACCGCGATCGGACGGAACAGAACGATCGCCAGCTCGGTCGGCGGGCCCGGCTGGAGGTCATCCTGGTGCGGGACGGCCCAACCTGCGTCTGGTGCGGCCGAGCGGTGGACGCCGGTCTGGTCGAGGCCACAACCGAACACGTCATCCCTCGGTCAAAGGGCGGGCCGAGCTGGCTCGAGAACGAGGTGGCGGCCTGCCGACGATGCAACGCCCGGCGGGGCCACCGCTCGCCTGCCGACTGGGCCGATCACTGCGAAACGCAGGGCTGGGAGCCGGACCGGGCTCGCCTGATCAAGGTGCTGCGCCAGCTGAACGATCGCATCACCACCGACGGCGGCAAGCGGCGTGCCCGCCCCTACCTGGCCGGACAGCTTCGCCGGCTCGAGCGCACCTGATGGCGGTTACTGGAGCTTGGGCATGACCTCTTCGGCGAACCGGCTGAGCTGCTCGGCGGTCTTGGCGTACGGGTCGCCGGGCATGTTGGGGAAGATCACCAGATCCTCCAACCCACCGAGTGCCTCGGAGTAGAACATGATCTCCTCGGCGACGTCGTCCGCGGTGCCGACCAGCCACGTCTTGTTCTCGATCGACTGCTCCAGGGTGGGGATCATGCCGGCCGGCATCGGTTTGCCGTCCTCGCCCATGTAACCCCGGCTCCATCCGTACGGGCCGAGGAACTTCCAGAACTCGTCGTGGCCGTCCCGAACCTCGGCCATCGCCTGCTCCTTGGAGTCGGCGATCCACGGGTTGACCACCAGCAGCCGCTTCTCCCCCGTTGCCAGCTCCCGGCCGTGGGTTTCTGCATAGTTCTGGGCGTAGGTCTTCCAGAACTGGGCAGCGAACGCATGGTGCTTCAACCAGAACACCCCGCCCCAACCCTTGCGGGGCACGTAGTCCAGGGTGGGCGGCGAGGTGATGGCCTGCCACGTCTCGAACGGGTGGACCGGCCGGGGCACCAGCGTCAGCGTTTCGACAAAACCGCCCCGGTCCGGGATGCCGGGGGGCGGGAACTCGAAGATGTCGCCCTTGAAGCTGAACGTCTCGTTGTTGAGTGCCAGGTTGATGACGTCCATGGCCTCGTCGAACTGCTTGCGGTTAAGGGCGTCCGCCGCGGCCTGGTCCGGGTTGTCGAAACTGCCGATGTCGGTACCGAGGGCCTGAGCCTCCCGGGGCACGGTGCCCCGGCCGACGCCGAGGATGGCCCGCCCGCCGGAGATGTTGTGCACCGTTGCGAAGTCCTCAGCGAGTTTCAGCGGATGCCACTGACCGACGATGTTGAACATGGTGCCGATCCGGATCCGCTCCGTGCGCTCGGCCAGGATGGCGCTGAACAGCAACCCGTTCGGCACCACCTCATACCCCTCGTACTGGAAGTGATGCTCGGTCAGCCAGTAGCTGTCGTAGCCCAGCTGGTCACAGAGGACACCCATCTCCAGCATCTGTTCCGATGCCCGCCACATCTCGGCGTTGCTGTACCGGCGATCGGTGGGAGCGGGCGGCCCGGCCCCCGCATCGTCCATCTCGACTCCACCAAACAGGAACGCACCTACTCGCATACCGCGATGCTAGCTCTCCGGGTGACGGTCGACAGCACCGGCTGCTCCCGGGTGACCGATGTACCCGATCAGTCGCCCGACGTCGGCGAGGTGAAGTACGCCAGGGTGGTCGCCACCTCGAACCCAAGCCCGACGGCGATGCCCATCGAACCCAGGTTGTGTCGGCCGTGGCGGTAGAGGGGAATGCGCCCCTCGGTGACCAGCTGCTGGGTGGTGTGGGCCACGACCAACCGGCCGAGTCCGGCCTTGCGATGCTCCGGGTCCACCAGCACACCGATGTCCCCGAACAGCGGATCCCAGTCCCAGTCGCACGCCGAGCCGTAGGCCAACAGCGTCTCGCCTACCGGATCGTCCGCCGCGGTCAGCACGTTGATGGCGGTCTCGTCGAAGTTGTCCAGTTCGTCAAGCGCCGCCTCCTCGACGTCCACCGGGTCCGACCGGTCGGCAAACGCCTTGACCAGCGCAACGTCGGCATCGGCCGTGGTCAACCACCGGTGGTTGTATCCCTTCGGTATCCGGGCCGGTTGCACCGGTGGGCCGGACAGGACCCGCATGTCCGCCGTGGCCAGTAGATCGAACCCGCCGGCGGTGAGCGTGTCGGTCACCTCGGCGAGCGGACGGGCGGTCGACCCGTCGTTCATCGAGCCGATCCGGTCGATGACCTCGGGATCGGCCCAGACGAGGGTGTGCTCGCCCGCCCAGTAGCAGACGACCACCCCGCTACCGGCGCGGTCCTCCCGACCGACGACGGTGGTGCCGACCCGGGTCAGCATCTCGGCGTCGATCTGGGCCTCGGCCACCAGACCCTCAAGGAAGCGCGCAACAGTCACGGCAGAGGATTCTACGATGCGCCGCCGGCGCACGCCGCCGAATTTTGTCCCGGTGACGACCGGGGGCATCGGGGCGGGACGTGGCGAGCGGGTGGCGGGCGAGCCGGGGCTGCCCGCCGCTACCCCGTGTAGTGCAGCGGGAGGGCCGTGGTGTGTTTGATGGGCTCCATCACAAACGTGCTGCGGACGTCGTACAGGTCGACCTCCTCGATGAGCCGCTTGTAGAACTCGTCGTAGGCGGCGATGTCCGGAACCATCACCTTTAATAGGTAGTCGATCTCGCCGCTGGTCCGGTACGCCTCGACCACCTCGGGGAACCGCTCGATCCCGGCGATGAACCGGTCCAACCAATCCCGGTTGTGCTCGTTTGTCCTGATGAACACCAGGGCCGAGACGGCCAGGTTCACCTTCAACGGATCGACCAGGGCCACCCGTTTTGTCAGGACGCCGGCCTCCTCCAGGTTGCGGATGCGCCGCCAGCAGGGAGTGGCGCTCAGGCCAACCGCCTCACCGACCTCCCGCACCGACAGGCCGGCGTCCTCCTGCAGGAGGCGAAGGATTTCCTGATCTACCGGGTCCACAATAGAAAGCTGTTCTCTCAATCCTAGATATTCAGTATGAACGTACCATCAAGTTTGCGGTTGCGCCTCATATTCAACCGGATCGTCCCGCGACGGTTCGGTACCGTTACTCCATGGCTGCTCCGAAATGGTTCCGAAAAGCGTTCACCGATCATCCGGCAACAGTCGGCGAGACCTACTTCGAGCATTTCGGGGTGGCAACCCACTACGCCCGTGAATTGGCCGGGGCCAGCTTCAAGGCGATGGTCCATGCGGTGATTCCGGGCCTCTGCTGCACATCGGCCAGCGACAAGATCAAGCAGCTGCACGGCGAGGTCACCACCGGCGACCGGGCCGACATGGCCGAGGCCGCAAAACTCCAGTCCGCCTGATAGACCGGCGTGATGGAATTCACGCCGGATCGTGCGCTCGCCGTCTACGGCACCCTGGCCCCTGGCGAGGAGAACCACCACGCCATGTTGGGCATCGAGGGTGACTGGGTCGACGGCTTCATCTTCGGATACAAGTTCGAGGTGACCTGGGGCGGCGCCGACGGTTACCCGGGGATCGTCCTCGATCGCAGCGGAAATCGGGTGCCGGTCAAGGTGATGGTGTCCGACAATCTGGACGCCCACTGGCGGCGCCTTGACGACTTCGAGGGACCGGGCTTCCACCGTATTGTCGTCGACGTCTACCGGGACTCGCCGAATGGGGACACCAGCGACGCCGGTGAATCAGCCGAGCCCGCGGTCATCGGACAGGCCTACGTCTTTGAGGCCCTGACCCACAACGACGACTGACCACCGAGGGTCGGCGAGACGCCCGGGCGGCGTCAGCCGTCGCTATGGCGGTCCTGATATTCCCGGTCGGCCCGCTTGCCCTGGTACACCCGCATGTCGATGGCCCGCCACGACTCGGGGGTGACCCGGATCAGCAGCCGTGGCTCGGTCTGCATGTTGGTGAAAAACGCCTCGGCCGCCTCGATCTTGTCGGTGGCCATCGGCGCGCCCGGCCGTGGGGCCCCGCCCACGTACTTCTCGACCAGCTGCCGGCTCATCGGCCAGATGTCGACGTCCGGGGGCCGGAGCACCTCGGCGCGACCGTCGATGCCGACGTGGCCGGGGACCGGGGCCAGCGCCTCGATACACAGTGAGAGCCGCGGGTCAACCATCAGCTGCCGGCACCAAACCCGTGATTCGGTGCCGGTGATCCAGACGTGGTCACCATCCCAGAGGTGCCAGATGGGAACGGTGTAGGGACGTCCGTCCCGGCGGAGCGACGCCACCACGCCGATGTGGGGTTGGGCGAGGAACTCCTCGGTGTCGGCCGGGCTCATCCGAGGCATGGCATCAGCTCACACACTGGGCCGCGATGCTGGAGATCGACGTGCCCCGGCGAGGCTCGCGGATCTCATGGCGGTCGTACCCGTTTGTTGTGTAACCAAGTGACAGACCGGTTGCCGGGTCGGCCCATGCCAGCTGCCCGCCTGCGCCGTTGTGGCCGAACGCATCCGCCGACACCGTCCGACCGAGTCCCCGCAGGTTCGACTTGCCGTCGTCGCCGGCCAGTATCAGCCCGAGGCTCCGGTTGGCCGGTGTGCCCATGGGGTCCGGCAGGGTGTTGCGCACCGTGCCGGTGGCGTCCGCCAGGATGTTCGGGTCCCATATGCCGTTCGGGTTGTGCAGCAGCTCCTGATAGAAGAGCGCGAGGTCTCGGGCCCGGGCATACCCACCGCCCCCGGGCACACCGACCGCCCGGGTGGTGGAGTCGTTGAACCGCGTGACCAGTTCGTCCGTGACCTCGGTGGCGGGCAGCTCGCGTACGCCGAACACCGCCTCCAGTTCGTCAGGGGTCGCCGGTTCGCCGACCAGAACCAGGTCGGCGATGTCGCTCTGCTCGGCCTCGGGAATGCCGAGGATTCGGGGAAGGCCGGCCGGGGCGGTGATCCGGGTGGCCACCTCGTCCCGGTAATCCCCGCCGGTGACCCGGTCGATGATCTCGCCGAGCACCCAGTGGGCGGAAGTCGGGTGATACTCGAACCGAGTGCCCGGTGCCCAGTTCAGGCGCCACGAGGCCATCCGCTCGACTCTGCCCTCCTTGGTGTTCCACGCCGGGGGGCCCAGCGGTGCGTGCGGGAAGCCGGAGGTGTGGAGCATGACCTGCTCGACGGTGATGGCGGCCTTGGCCGGATCGGCTGCCGGGTCTGCGAACTCCGGGAAGTAGGTCACAACCGGCTCGGTGATGTCGATCGACCCCTCGGCGATCAGGGTCCAGATGACCGATGCCACAAACGGTTTGGTGGCCGAGAAGATGCAGTACCGGGTGTCGACGGTCGCATCGCCGAAGGCCGCCTCCGCCACGATCTCCCCTTGGAACCCCACGGCGATTTGGGCCGACGGCAGCAGCCCGTCCTCCACCTCCCGAGCCGCCCGCTCCAGGAGTTTGTCGACCTGGGCGGTGTCCAACGTGGCTGCATCGTTTGTCGAGCTGTTCTGCATGACCGACACGTTACGCCGCGGTCAACCATCGATCGAACCGAGTTAGGGTGACCGCCGGGGGGGTTGTGTCAGCGGGCCGACAGACGCCTCTCTCCGCCCGGACAAGACTGGGCGTATGGACGAAGCGGTGGATTTTATGGAACGCCAAGACGCAGCAGAAAACCAGAACCAGCCGGAAGAGAATCAGCTGGGGTCCAAGTACCTCCTCGGCCAGCAGATCGGCCGCGGCGCCATGGGTGTGGTGTACGCCGGCTCGACCAGGGACGGTCAGGACCTTGCGGTCAAGATCCTCCGGCCGGAGCTGTCCTCCGACGCAAAGACCGTGTCCCGCTTCATACAGGAGCGCCACATCTTCAGCCGCGTCGATCACCCGAACGTGGTCCGGGTGCACGATCTGGTCGCCGAGGGTGACCGGCTCGGCATCGTCATGGAACGGGTGTCCGGCGGTGATCTGAAGGCCCGGATCGAGGCCGGAACCATCACCCCCACCCAGGCGGTCCGGATTGCCGCAGCGGTAGCCGACGGTCTCCAGGCCATCCACGATGTCGACGTCATCCACCGTGACCTCAAACCGGCCAACATCCTGCTCGCCACCGACGCCGACGGGCGGCTCATGCCCAAGATCTCGGACTTCGGGATCTCCCGGCTGGTCAGTGAGGCGATGACCCGCACCTCCACCACCATCGGCACCCCGCTCTACATGGCGCCGGAGTCGGCGGACCAGCGCGGGGCGGGCAACGCGTCCGACGTGTACGCCCTCGGGGCGATGCTGTTCGAGATGTTGACCGGCAACCCGCCGTTCCATCAGGGCGGCACGTTTGCGGTTCTGCGGGCGCACGCGCTTGACGCACCGGCCCGCGTCGAGGGCATTCCGGCCCGACTGACCGATCTGATCGACGCCACCCTGGCGAAGGAACCGGCGGCCCGGCCGTCGGTACAGACCACTCGACAGCTGCTGCTTGACGTTCTGCCGGAACTTGACGACGCGGCAAAACCGGTTGCCGTTCCGGTGGCCGCCACTCCTGGTGCCGCAGCGCCGGCCACCCCTGCCGGACCGGCCGACACGGTCGCCACCGGTGGTACGGGGAACGCGTCCGGCGGGGCGGCGCTTGCGGGTGCTGCCGCCGGTGCCGCTGCCGTCTCCGGTGATGGGGCCGCAACGCCCAGCGGACCGAGCGACTCCTCGGAGACCATCGTTGCCGGGACGGGCGGAGCGGCCGGGAATCCTGGCGACTCGTCCGAGACCATCGTGACCGGCGGAGCGGCCGGGGGGCCTGGCGACTCGTCCGAGACCATCGTCTCCGAGCACCAGACCGCAACAACCGGACCGGCGGCCGACGGGAGCGGCCCGGGCGACTCCTCGGAGACCGTGGTCTCCTCAACCATCTTCGGTGCCGCGGCCGGCGCCGCGGCGGCCACCCCTGGTGCGCCACCCGCACCACAGCCGCCGACCATGCCCGGGGCCCAGGCCTCACCGCTGGCCGGCGCCGCAGCGGGCGGCACCCTCGGCCCCGCAGCCCAGACCGGTGGCGGTGTGGGTGGCGGCGGGAACGGCGGTGGCGGACCGATCGGCACGTCGGACCGGGCCTTCGATCGGGTCCCCCGACGGGTGATCGAGGTCGGTGCCGTGCTGGCGTCCATGGCCGCGGTCGCCCTGATCGCCTTCTTTGTCCTGAACAACGGCGGCGGCGAGAACGATACCGGCGTCACGGCCGGACGGACCCTGGCCGACGACAGCAG
>JBCCGJ010000095.1:0-17583 GCA_039029335.1 Actinomycetota bacterium
ATCTGGGGCCGGACCGGCGGGATCGGGTCGTTGTCGGTGATGGTGACCGTTGCCGAGCCGTCGCCGATGATGGCGTTTGACGGGCTGGAGAGGTTGACCGTGAAGTCCTCGGTCTGCTCGAAGGCGGTGTCACCGGCGATGGTGACCGGCACGGTGACCGACGTGGTGTTGGCCGGGATCGTGACCAGCAAGCCGGCGATCTGGGTGTAGTCATCCGGTGCGACGGCGGTACCGTCCGCGGTACTGACCAGCACGGTGGCAACGCTGGTTGACGGCGAATCGAGGGTGATGGTCAGGTCGACGGTGGTTGCCGAGTCGGTCTCGGTCACCGAGGCGTCCGCGATGGAGACACCAGGCGGAACCGGCTCATCGTCCAGGATGCCGATGGTGGCAACACCGTCGGAGATCATGCCGTTCGTCGGGCCGGACAGGATGACCGAGAAGGTCTCGGTCTGCTCGTAGACGTCATCACCGGTGATGGCCAGCGGGACCACAACGGAAGTGGACCCGGCCGGGATGGTCACCAGCTGATCGGTGACGGCGGTGTAGTCGCCCGGGGCCACGGCGGTGCCGTCCGAGGTGGAGAGCAGCACGGTGACCGGGCTGGTGCTCGTCGCGTCGAGCGAGACGGTCACGTCAACGGTGGACGGGCCGTCCGTTTCGGTTGTCGAGGTGTCGGCCACCGAAATGTTTGGCGGCGGATCCTCGTCGTCGTTGATGGTGATCGTGCCGGATCCGTCGCCGATGGTGGCGTTGGTCGGCGCGGACAAGGAGACGGTGAACGTCTCCGTCGGCTCGAAGACGTCGTCACCGACGATGCCGAGCGACACGGTTACCGAGGCGGTGTTGGACGGGATGGTGACCAGCTGGCCCGATGCGGCGACGTAGTCCGCGCCGGCAACGGCGGTGCCGTCTGCGGTGGACAGCAGCACGGTGACCGGATCTGCGGAGGTGTTGTCAAGCGAGACGGTCACGTCGACCGTTGATGCGGTGTCGGTCTCCGTGGTGGAGGCGTCCCCGACGGACACGGCGGGCGGGACCGGCTCGTCGTCGAGGATGGTGACCGTTGCCGTGCCGGTGCCGATGAAGGCGTTTGTCGGGTTGGTGAGGTTGAGGGTGAACGTCTCGGTCGGTTCGAAGAGGTCGTCACCGACGATGCCGATCGGCACGGTGACCGAGGTCTGGCCTGCAGGAATGGTCACCGTGGTCGCCGACTGGGCGACGTAGTCGTCACCGGCGGTTGCCGTGCCGTCAACGGTGGTCAGATCAACGGTGACCGCGTTGAGGCTTGAGAAGTCCAGCGAGATGGTGGCGTTCACCGTCGACGGACCGTCGGTCTCCGTTGTGGTCACGTCTGCGACGGAAACCGACGGGTTGGCGGGACCGTCGTTGTCGATGATGGTGACCGTTCCGGTGTTGTTGTTGGGGTCGATACAACCCCGAAGCGGATCGGAGATCTCAACCAGGAACGTCTCGATCGGTTCGGCCACGGTGTCGCCCTGGACCTTGAACGCCAGCGTCTTTGTGGTCTGGTTTGCCGGGATGACCACCAGCTGGTTCACCCGAGCGGTGTAGTCACCGGGGGCGATCGCCGTTTCGTCGATGGTGTTGACCCGGAACCGGGTCGACTGGTTGGTGGAGAACGACCTGGTGAACGTGACGATGGCGTTCAGCTCGAACTCTGCCTCGGTCACGGTCACATTGCTGACCGTGATGTCCGGCCCGTCGCTGCAGGGCGGGGCGTCGTTGTCGACGATGGTCACGGTTCCGGAGCCGTCACCGATGGTGCCGAGCACCGGGTTGGACAGGTTGACAAAGAAGTCCTCGGACGGCTCCGACACGGTGTCACCGATGATGCTGAGGGTGACGGTTTTGGACGTGTCCCCTGGGTTGAAGGTGACGGTGGTCGGACCGCTTGCGGTGTAGTCGGATCCGGCGGTCGCCGTGCCGTCCGCCGTGGCCACATCAACGGTCACGGTGTTGCTGGTGGACTGGTCAAGGGAGACGGTCACATCGACGGTCGAGGAACTGTCGGTCTCGGTGGTGGTTGCGTCGGAAACCGAGATCTGGGGCACCACCGGCGGCGGAGCCTCGTCGTCGATGATGGTGATCGTGCCGCTGCCGTCGCCGATGATGGCGTTCGTGGGGTTCGACAGCGTGACGGTGAAGTCCTCGGTCGATTCGAACACGTCGTCACCGATGATGCCGAGGCTGAAGGTGGTGGACGTTGTGCCCGCCGGGATGGTCACCAACTGATCGGTCACCGCGGTGTAGTCGCTCCCGGCGATCGCCGTGCCGTCGTTTGTGCTGATCAGGACCGTCACCGGGGACGCGGAGGTCTGGTCGAGGGACAGGGTCACGTCGATGGTGGAAGCGCCGTCGGTTTCCGTAGTGGTGGCGTCACCAACCGAGACGGCAGGCGGTGCCGGCTCGTCGTCAAGGATCGTGACCGTTGCGGAGCTGTCGCCGAGGAACGCCCCGACGGCGTTGCTCAGCGTGACGGTGAAGTCCTCGGTCGGTTCGAAGTCGTCGTCGCCGACGATGCCGATGGGCACCGTTGCGGTCAGATTGCCGGCCGGAATGGTGACCGGGGTTGCCGCCTGGGCCACGAAGTCCGAGCCGCCGATCGCCGAGCCGTTCTGGGTGCTGACCTCGACCGTGACCGGGTTGATGCTGGTCTGATCCAGAGAGATGGTCAGGTCGACGGTGGACGAGCCGTCGGTCTCCGTTGTTGACGCGTCGGAGATGGAGACGGTCGGGTCTGCCGGTCCGTCGTCGTCGATGATGGTGATCGTGCCGCTGTCGTTGTTCGGGTCGATGCAGGCCCTGGTCGGGTTGAAGAGCTCGATGGTGTAGGACTCCACCGGCTCGGCGTCGGTGTCACCCTTGATCTTGAACGCCAGGTTCTTGGTCAGGGTGTTTGTGCCGTTGATGACCACCAGCTGGTTGGTCTTCGGGATGTAGTCGTCCGCCTCGGTGGCGGTGCCTTCCACGGTGCGGGCATAGAACCGGGTGGACTGGTTGGTCGGGGTGGTGAAGGAACGCCGGAACGTGACCAGGACGTTCTTCTGCCCATTGCTCTCGGTGACCGTGATGTCGTCGACGGTGACGTAGGGACCGTCACTACAGGCCGGTGCGTCGTTGTCGGTGATGGTGACCGTGCCGCTGCCGTCCGCAATGGCGCCGCCGACCACGTTGGAGATCCCGACGGTGAAGTCCTCGGACGGCTCGCTGGTGGTGTCCTCCAGGATGGTGATGCTCTGGGTCACCGAGAGGGTGTTGGCCGGGAGGGTGACCGAGGCGCCGCTGACGGCGGTGTAGTCGCTGCCGGCGGTTGCGGTGCCGTCTGTGGTGGACAGATCGAAGGTGACCGGGCTGGTCGAGGTCTCGTCCGCGGTGATGGTCACGTCGACGGTGCCGTCGCCCTCACCGACGGTCACGTCACCGACGGAGAGGTCCGGGACGCCGGGAGGTTCCGGGTCGTTGTCGGTGATGGTCACCGTTGCAGTGCCGTCCGCAATGGTCAGGCCGCTTGACGGGTTGGACAGGGTGACGGTGAAGTCCTCGGTGCCTTCAAAGACGGTGTCGCCGATGATGCCGACCGGCTGCAGGATCGTTGTCTGGTTGGCCGGGAAGGTCACCGTGCCGGTGAAGGCGACATAGTCACTGCCGGCGACGGCCGAGCCGTCGCTGGTGGCCAGCTCGACGGTGACCGGATTGGCCACCGGCTCGGAGAGCGTCAGGGACAGGTCGACCGTGCCCGGCGCGTCGCCCTCGGTGACCGCGGCGTCGGCGACGGAAACGGTCGGACCTGCGGGCGGGACGTAATTGTCGTTGTCGATGATGGTGATGACACCGGTGTCGTCACCGATGGTGGCGTTCGACGGGTTGGAAATGCGGATCTCGAACGTCTCGGTCGGCTCGGGAATGTTGTCGCCGTAGACGCGGATCGCCCGGGTGATCGTGTTCTGACCCTGGCCGAAGAAAACGGTCTGGGTGAAGTCGCGGTAATCGACGTCCGCGGTGGCGCTGCCGGTGTCAAAGAGGTTGTAGTCCACGGTCAGTGACCCGTTGCGCGGCCCGGTGACGGTGAAGGTGACGATGGCGTTTTTGAACGCCGATGGTGGCGTGCCGTTGCCTTCGGTGATGGTCACATCGCCGACCGACACCTCGGCGAGGCCCTGGGCCTGAGCGGGTGAGCCGGCCACCCCGGCCAGCGTGGCCGCGACCACGAGGAGGGCAGCCGCTATCCGGGCCGCCGTTCTTTGGTGAATTCTTCTTCGCCTCAGCCGATCCCGAACATCGGAATCCGAAAAGAATCTCATTGGTAACCGCACTCCAAATTCGCCGCGCAAACATGTCAATAGTGGCAGCTCGGAGCCCGCTACAAGATAGGCAATTCACGCTAACGCACTGCCACCATCCGCGAACCCCTTTCTATAACGGAGCTGTAATGATCCGACCGGGCAGTATTGCCCACAGGCTCCTGAGGACACTTCTCCAGGGACAGAGTGATTTGAGGTTGAACTACCTGGCCGACCAGCCAAAGATGTCGAAGCTTGTCCATTTTTGAAATCTCACCGCAATAGTATTGACATGCGCTCCGAGCCTGACCACTATGCAATCCGGCGGCGGAGTTCCGGGTAGTACCGAAGTCGGTGAGACCACACCGGGTCCAGCGACCTATGGGCTTCGTCGACCGCAGCCCGGGCGCGGGTCGAGGAGCACGGTGTGTCATCGAGAATGAGGGTCCCACGTCTGGTCACCCAGGCCCTTGGGCCGCGTTCGCTGTCCATGCTGGTGGCGGCCGCGGCCGCCGTCGCGCTGGTGGTGATCGGCGGATCCACCGTGACCGGAGACGGGCACAGCACCATCGCCGGGGCGAACGTGGCCGACCAGATCGGCCCGAACGCCACCGTTGACGCCCAGTGCGCACCGGCGCCGGCCGACTGCGCCAGGAAGATCTCCGACACCATCCGGAACAACCCGGCCCGGCCGCTCAAGGTCACCTTCGGCGGAGCAACCCCTGGCGAGGTGTTCGCCTTCAAGTCGGTGCTGCGGATCGACTCGAACATCGCCGTCGTCGGCCTCAACCAACCGACCGTCCTGGCCCAGACCCCGACGCTGGTCCGCATCGGTGGCGAGTCGAACCTGGCGTTCGAGGGGTTCGACATCGACCTCGACCGCTGTCGGACGGCCAAAAACATCTTCCTCAACGGGCCCGGTGAACAGTTCAGCAACGTCCACCTCTCCGACATGCGAGTCTTCAACGGCGACTCCGAGGACGGCGGGGCCGGCTCCTGCGTCTACGTCGCCTCCCGGGGTGTCGGTACGGACCTCCATCTGCGGAACATCACCGCCGAGTACCTGCGGCGGGTGGTCTGGTTCAACCACGTCTCCGATCATCGGTCGGTCAGCATCACGAACCTCACCGCATCGGACTTCGGCTATCAGGCCCTGTCATTCGACGGCTACGTCGAGGATCTGCTCATCGACTCCAGCGTGTTCCTCCGCCATGCCGCCGGTGTGCCCGGCAGCCACATGATCGCCTTCCGGCCCGCGGAGACGCTGACCGAGGTGAAGTCCCGGAACGTGATCGTCCGCAACAGCCTCCTGGAGGGCAGACCGGACACCCCCCACCTCCGGGTCAACCGGGTAACCGCACCAAACGGGGCCTCCGGCGACCTGATCGCCGTTCGGGGAACGGACGGATTCCTCCTGGAGAACAACGTCTTCCGTCACAGCGGCGAGGTCGGCATCACCATCACCGCCGGCTCCCGCAACGGTGTGGTCCGCAACAACGAGGTCTCCTACACCGATACCACGGGCATCGTTGTCGGCAACGGCAACACGATCCGGGTGACCAACATCGACGTGTACGGCAACACGCTGTTCCAGAACTCCCTGGACCGGGCCGACGTCTTCCGGCCGATGCCCACCCTGAGCCTCTGGGGTGTCACCGACTCCTGCATCGTGCACAACAACATCTTCGACAACACGACCGCCACCGGGCTGTGGGTCTGGAACGGCCATATCCCGCCGACCTGGCCCCGATCGGTCAAGAACATGTACGTGACCGAGAACACCTTCGACAACAACCTGTACGACTTCGTCCAGTCCCGACGGCCGACGAGGGACTTCGAGCCGGCCAACAGCCTCGGAGGGGAGAACTGGACGTCCACCTTCGGGACAAGCACCGACGCCGACGGTGACGGATTCGGCGACATCTGTTCAAGCGAAACCGACGACAACAACCCGTGCGTGCCGTACGCCGCGGCGCCGGCCTGCACCGACCCCGGGGCGACGACCACCACAACCGCCGCCACCACAACCACGTCGGCCCCGTCATCGACCACCGCGACGACGGATTCGAGCACGACGGTGACCGGTCCGTCGACAACATCGTCGACCACGTCGTCGACAACCGCACCGACCACCGCAACCACCCAGCCGCCGGGCACCGGTACGACCGCCCCGCCGACAACCGGGCCGTCGACCACGACGCCCCCGACCACCACTTCCCCGACCACCGGGCCCGCGACAACACCACCGACAACCGGCCCGGGCGACCCCGGCGCCACAACAACGCTGCCCCCGGACGAGGAGCTGTTCTGCAACGGCTTCCCCGCCACGATCGTCGGTACCGAGGGTGACGACATCATCTTCGGAACGAACCGACGGGATGTGATAGTCGGCCTCGGCGGCAACGACATCATCCACGGTGAGATCGGCCCGGACATCATCTGCGGCGGCGAAGGCGACGACGAGCTGCGGGGTGGCAGGGAGAACGACTTCCTGTCCGGCGGACCAGGGAACGACCTGCTGCGGGGCGGCCGCAACAACGACGTCATCCACGGCGATGAGGGCGACGACGTCATCTTCGGCAACACCGGCCGCGACACGCTGCTCGGCGGTGAGGGCGAGGACGAGGTCCGGGGCAACAGCGGCCGGGATCGCCTGGATGGCGGCCCGGGCGTCGATTACCTGGCAGGCAACGGCGACCGCGACGTGCTGTACGGCGGGGACAACGACGACACCCTGCTCGGCGGCAGCGCGGGCGACCTGCTCGACGGGGGTGACGGCACAGACGCCTGCGCCCCGGGAAGCGGGGCCGATCGGGAGGGCCGGTGCGAGAGCCGGCCGCCAAGCGCCATCGACGAGTACGACAACAAGGTGGACGAGGGCAACTTCGACTGAGGCCGCCGCGACCGTCGGAACCGCTCGCCCACCGGTCGAACGGTTGCATGAATGACTCCTTAACCACGATGGCCCGGATCCCGAACGATCCGGGCCGTCGGCCATACTGGGCGGGATGACGGGCCAACCCAAGCCGCCAACGGGCGAGCCGACCGGTAGCGACCGGGCAACGCCCAGACGGGCGTTTCTGGCGGGAGCGGGCGCCGCGGCACTTGCCGGTCTCGGAGTGGCCTGCACAACCGACGACGATGACGCCGACGCTCTGCCCGGCGACGCCCTCCCCGGTAACGGTGCCGCAACCATCGATGCGGACCGCCGGGCGGATCCGGTGGCGTTCCGGTCCACCCACCAACAGGGCGTCCTGCAGGCCCCGGCCGCCGCCGGCGCGGTTGTCGCCTTCGACGTGACCGGAACCGACCGCACCGAGCTGGGCGAGACGCTCCAGCTACTCAGCACCGAGATCGAGCGGATCATGACCGGCGCCGCGCCGACCGATGCCGACGAAATCCTGCCCCCACCGGATTCGGGCATCGTTGACCAGTCCGTCGGGTCGGCCGGAACCGCGATCACGCTGGCCCTCGGCTCTTCGCTCTTCGACGAGCGATTCGGGCTGGCCGATCGGCGCCCCGCCGAGCTGATCCCCATGCCCCGGTTCTTCAACGACCGCCTGGTGCAACCGGACCGGTCCGACGGCGACCTCGCCGTTGTCATCTCCTCACCGTCACCACAGGCTTCGGTCTACGCGATGCAGCAGCTGGTTCGGGTCACCGGTCGGCGGCTGCGCCTTCGCTGGGCCCAGGAGGGCTACAACGATCTGCTCCCGCCGTCGGCGGGCAGCGTCGCCCCGACCAGGAACCTGATGGGTTTCCGGGATGGCACGTCAAACCTCGACACCACCGACGCGGCGGTGATGAACGAACACGTCTGGGTCCAACGAAGCGATGGTGAACCGGACTGGGCCGTCGGCGGGACCTACCTGGCGGTCCGGACCATCCGCATGCTGATCGAGTTCTGGTCGACGGCGGCGCTGGTGCGCCAGGAGCAGATCTTCGGCCGCCACCGTGACTCCGGTGCGCCGCTCGGCCAGGCGGAAGAGGGTGAAGAGCCGCGGTTCGCCGACGATCAGAGCGACCTCACGATCCCCCGGCAGTCCCACATCAGGCGGGCAAACCCCCGGACCCCCGGGACCGGCCGGATCCTTCGTCGGGGTTTCAGCTACCTCAACGGAGCGGACCAGAGCGGCACGCTCGACCAGGGCCTGTTGTTCCTGTCCTATCAGCGGTCGCTCAGCCGGGGGTTCCTGGCCGTGCAGCGGTCGCTCGACGGTGAGCCGATGGAGGACTACGTCAAACCGGTTGGCGGTGGCCTGTTTTTTGTTCCACCCGGCCCGGGCGACGGCACCGGGTGGCTCGCCCAGGACCTCCTCGCCTGACCGATCCAGGGCGGCCGGCCGAAGGTCGGGCGGTCCGCAACCCGGAAGGGCTTGGCTCGGGCGGGGTCAGCCCTGGGACCACTGGAGCTCAAGGGCCAGCTCCTCGTTGCCGTCCTCCACCTCGTGTTCGATGATCAGCTCGGCGTCGGCCGGGACGGTGAACCGGGCGTTCGCCACCTGAATCCGGAAGGACTCGCCGGCTTCCAGGGCGTCGGCGAGACGCCGAAGCGTGTCGACGAATTGGCCGGTGGCCACATTCTTCTCAATGTCCCGCTCTTCGATTCCAGACATGGTGGTCCTCCTGATCGACCGGTTGTACGCCCCCGCACGGTAGCGGCTGGTCACCGCCGTTTTGGCCCGGGCCTGCCCGGGTCTGCCAGTACCCTGACCGGGTGCCAACAGACCCGACCACCGCCGACCCGTCCGCCTCGGATCAGGAATGCGGCGACCGAGCGCCGGTGGTCACCTCGATACACGTCGCACCGGCCACCCGGTTGCCGATGAAGGCGGTGACCGAGGTGACGGCCGAAGCGGGCGCGGGTCTGATCGGCGACCGGTACCACGGTTCGAAACACCGGCATGTCACCGTTCAGTCGGCAACGGACCTGGCCGCCGCCGCCGAGCTCCACGGCGCACCGATCGATCCAGGCGCCACCAGGCGGAACATCACCGTGTCCCACGGCTCGATCCCGTCCCACCCGGGTGATCGCCTCCGCATCGGCCCCGTCGAGCTGGAGGTCGTCCGGATCGCCGCACCCTGCAAACTGCTGGACGACGTCATCGGCGACGGGGCCAGGGTTGCGCTCCGGAGGAGGGCCGGATCGGTCTGTCGCATCCTCACCTCCGGGACGATCGCCGTCGGCGACGAACTGACGGAGCGGGCAGACTGACCGGCATGTCAACCTCGGAGTCGAAACGAATCGCCGTCGTCGGGGCCGGTGGGGTCGGCGGTGTCTTTGCCGCTCACCTGTCGGCCGCACACGAGGTGTTGGCCTGCGTTCGACGCCCGTTCGAGCGGTATCGGATCGAATCCCCGAAGATCCCGTTCGACGGACCGGCCGATGTCTGCACCTCGGCGGACGACGTGCCCTGGGACGGGCCCGCCGACGCGGTGTTTGTCGGCCTGAAGGCCCAGCACACCGCCGGTGCGAGCCCATGGTTCGATCGACTCTGCGGGCCGGAGACCCTGGTCGTCGCCATGCAGAACGGCATCGAGGCGGAGCAACGTCTGACCCCGCTGGTCAACGGGGCGACGGTTGTCCCCAGCGTGGTCTACTGCGGGGCGGAGCTCCTGGCCCCGGGACACGTCCGGCACAGCTCGTCATCCCTGCTGATCGTTGCGGACGACGAAGCGGGCCATCGGGCTGCCGAGCTGGTCGGCGACACCCCGCTGACGATCAAACCGTCGGCGGACGTGATCACGGCCGCCTGGACCAAGCTGGGGGTCAACTCCGCGGCCAATGGCCTGACCGGTCTGCTCCAGGAACCGATGGGTGTCCTGGCCGAGCCGGGCGTTGCGTCCATCGCCAACAAGCTCCTGACCGAGTGCTGGACGATCGGCAACCGGTTCGGCGCAGACCTGGACCTGGACGGCATCCCCACGGTCATCGCCCAGATGGCCGACAACAACGGCCGGACGTCCATGCAACAGGACGTCGAGGCGGGCAAGCCGACCGAACACGACGCCATCCACGGTGCGGTCATCCGACACGGTGACCAACAGGGTCTCCCGACCCCGATGACTACCATCATCCACGACCTTATCGCCGCAAAGAGCGCACGTTTGTAACACGGCCGCCCCGGTCGGCACCGACGCCTAAAAACGCTGTGACCAGGGGATTTGCTGCCACTTCCAGCAACATGCAGGTCGCATCTTGGCGCCTCGTTCTGTTTTGGAGATCTTTCCGTCACGCTATTGACATCTTGGCAAAACGTGATGAGGATGGTTTGTGCAGGGAGACCTTCGGCGCAAAACCAAACGAGCAATACTCCCCAGTTTCAACCCGAAACACGGACACTCCACGGTGCGGGCCGAGGACAGACGCAGCAACCGGACGAACCACGCTCGACGCGGCGGAATCTCAGTGCAGTCACCATCGGGGTGACGGTCGTAGCATAGGGACCGTCACCCCGATGGCGAGTCGTCGGATCGACTCGGACCCGCCACGACGGCGCGGCCATCGGATCGAATTCCCCGACGCCGATCGCCCAGGACCGGACATGAGCCAACCGCCAGAGCAGCCGAACGGCACCGATCGGCCGATGAACCGGACGCGGGACTTCCGGCCCGCCGATCAGACCGCGGTACGAGACCTGATCCAGGCCGGACTGCGATCCCGCTGGGGTGCGGGATACGACCCGTCGGCCAACCCGGACACCGACGATCTCACCGCCAACTATCTGGATCCCGGCGGGGAGATCGCCGTGGTGGACGTGGACGGCACACCGGTGGCCACCGGCATTCTGTGTGTCGAGCAACCCCCGGGCTTTGTTGCGGCCGTGACCGGCACAACCCCGATCGGTCGGCTGCGACGGATCTCGGTCTCCGAGCACCATCAGCGTCGTGGCCTCGGCCGATTGATCGTCCAGGATCTGGTGCGGCGGAGCGCCCATCGCGGTCTTCGATACGCCCTGGTCAGCACCGACACACCCTGGGTCGACGCCGTGGCACTGTACGAGTCGTGCGGGTTCGTGACGGTCCACGTCGACGGAGAGGAAACCCACCTACTGCGAGGCACCGAAGGCCTGTAGCGGCCGGCCACTGGTACCGTTGAAATCGCGGCTCCTTTGACGGGAGATGTGGGTTTTATGGACACCGAGGGAAGCGGGAACACGGGGAGACGGCTGCGATCCGTTCCCCGCGCCGTTGCCGACTTCCTCCTCCGTTCCCTGCCGCCTGCCGCCCTCACGATCGCACTTGCCGTGCTGGGGTTCCTGGCCTTACCGGGTACCACCGTCGGCCTCGGCACCACCGGACCAATGGACGCCATCGAAGCCGGCCGGATCGAGAACCCGGGGTTCTCCCGTGTCGGTCGGTCGGCCGGCGATCGGGCAGCGACCGACGCCCCACCGTCCTCTGCATGTTTTGAGCCGCTCTTCCGGGACGACTTCTCGGGCGACGTGCTCGATGGGGCCTGGACCGTATACTCCGGCCGAGGCAGCCACTCGATCTACGGCGTTCGGCTACCGGAGGCCGTCTCGGTCGAGGACGGCAAGCTGGTGATCACCGCGGCAAACGACGGGGACGGCGTTGCGGCATCCGGCGGACTCCGGCTGGAGCTGCCGCAGACCTACGGTCGGTATGCGCTGCGGATCAGGACCGACGAGGACCCGGCAAACGCCACCAGCGGGGTCGTGTTGACCTGGCCCGTATCGGAACGGAACGGCAGGGACGGGCAGAACCTGATCTACCAGACCCCGGCCGACGACGGTGACCGGGCGCCGTTCTACAGCGTGATCCACAAACCGTTCGTCGACGAGGGGGTCGACCTGTCCCGCACCGCGTTCGTCCACACCGGCGATGCATCGCAGTGGCAGGAGCTGGCCATGGAGTGGACGCCGGAGTACGTGGAAATCTCCTGGATCGATCCGATCACCGGGCAACGCCACGGCAAACGGCTGAGCGAGACCGCACGCGATCTGATCACCGACGCCGAACACGTGCTGGCCATTCAGCTCGATCTGTTCAAGAGCGCGCTGGTTGCGGGTGACGAGGTGCGGATGGAGATCGACTGGGTGGACGTCCAGGCCTACTGCGGCGGCTGACCGGTCCGAACCGGCGGTCGACGCCGGTGCCAGTCCGTCCTGGTCTGGTAGGTGTGGCCCGCGGCCAGGACGGCGGCGTCGGCAAACGGCGGCCCGATGATCTGCAGGCCGAGCGGGAGCCCGTCGGCGTCGAACCCCATCGGGACCGACAGTGCGGGATAACCGGTGCTGTTCCACGCCGGCGTGTACAGCGCGGCCATCGACACCGCGGCCGGGTCGGCCCCGGTGAACGGTTGGGCACCGTAGCCGGTGGTCGGGCTGACCAACAGATCGACACCTTCGGCCGCCATCATTGAGGCAACCTCGGTTCTGGCGACCTGTCTGACCCGCTCGATCTGGACGAGGTCACCGGCGGAGATCAACGCGCCCTGGGCGATGGTCAACCTGGTCGGTCTGCCGTAGTCCTCCCAGCGGTTGATCAGCGTCTCCCGATGCCATGCAAACGCCTCGGCTTGCAGGGCAAGGAACGCGGCCGCCGCCAGCTCGTCGTAGTGCGGCACCTCCACCGTGCTCACCGTGGCACCTGCTGCGGTCAGCTCGGCAACGGCGTCGGCCAGCACCAGGAGGGTCTCTTCGCTGCTTGTGTCCTGGATCGACGGGTTGCCAATCACACCGATTGACACGCCGGCCAGGCCACGGTCGATGTCGACCAGATGATCGACCGGCGGCCGGGTGACCGTTGTCCGATCCGACGGGTCCGGTCCGGCCATGACGTTCAGCATCGCTGCGCAGTCCCAGGCGGTCCGGGCCATCGGTCCGATGTGGTCGTAGCTCAGCCCAAGGGGGACACACCCGGACTTCGGGACAAGCCCGAACGTCGGTTTGTGACCGCTGATGCCGTTGTAGGCGGACGGGAGCCGGACGCTCCCTGCGGTGTCGGTCCCCAGTCCTGCGAGGATCTGTCCGGACGCCACCCCGTTGCCGGTCCCGGAGCTGGAACCGCCGGTCCACCGTTCCGGGTTCCACGGGTTGCGTGGCACGGGGAACGGTTTTGAGAAGTCCGGTCTGCCGATGGCGAACTCCATCGTGGTGGTCTTGCCGACGATGACCGCTCCGGCCTGTCGTAGTCGGGTGAGAACCGGACCATCGCCCTGGTCACCCCACGCAGGATCGAGGACCAGACTCTGGGCGGTGGTCGGCCCCTCGTCGGTCGCCAGGATGTCCTTGATCCCGAGCGGGATGCCGTGCAGCGGACCGCGATCGACACCGGCCGCCAGCTCCCGGTCCGCCTCGGCCGCGCCGGCCAGGGCCGCATCGTCGAACCGGGTGATCCACGTACCCAATGCATCGTCCTGAGCGGCGGAGGAAGCAAGCGCGACGGTGGTCATCTCGACCGAGGTTGTTCGCCCGTCCCGCAGCATCTCGCCGGCCTGTCGGATCGAATCCGGCAACAATGCCGGACTGGTGGTCGAGGGAGACGTTGACGCCTCGCCGTCCGTCGGGCCGGTCACGAGCCACCGGCCTGGTCGGGGTCGACCGCTCGGAAGACGGCGGCCGGGACCTCGTCGGCGGTGGTCACCGCATGGAACCGGTCAACCGATCTGCGAAGACCCGGGTAGAGCTTGGCCAGCCGCTCCACCTCGGCCTCCGGTGGTTGGAGCCCGGCGGCGTCGAGCAGCGTCCGCACCATTTCCACGGGATGTTCTTCCATCGGCAAAGGCTAGTTGGTCATCGCCGAACGAGCCGAAAGAGGCAAGCGGTCCGACGAGCCGGTTTACCCCTTTCCGGGCTGCCGTCCGCTGGCCATACTTGTTCTGGCGGTCGTCGTGTCACGGTGCCAACGAGGGCGCCGAACGGGGACCGGGAGGAGTGACCATCATGGACCTTGGGGCCTTTTCGGTAAGTCTCACCGTCGCCGACCTCGCCGCATCGAAGGCGTTCTACGAGAAGCTGGGGTTCACCGCCACCGGCGGCGATGAGGAACAGGGGTGGCTGATCATGGTCAACCAACCCGCGGTCATCGGCCTGTTCAGCGGCATGTTCGACCGGAACATCCTGACCTTCAACCCGGGCATGGTCCTCGGCGCGGAGCAGCCGGAGACGTTCACCGACGTCCGGGAGATCCAGGACAAGCTGGAGTCGGCCGGGCTGGAACTACAGGATCGGGTTGACCCGGATTCGGCCGAGGGCCCGGCTCACATCACACTCCTCGATCCGGACGGCAACCCCATCCTGATCGACCAGCACCGCTAGTTTCCCGGTGCGCGCCGACGGCGCGCCGACCGTCCGGCGGCCTTGAGCGCCGTCGACGCACCCGTTCTAGGCTGGGTGGATGAAGGCAACCCTTGGTATGCGCCATGCGGTGCTGTGGGTTCGGGACCCCCGGCGCTCCGCCGAGTTCTATCACCAGGCCCTGGGGCTCGAGACGAAGTTCAGCACCGACGACGCCGTATTCATGTCCTCACCGGCGTCCGGCACCGATCACGACCTCGGGCTGTTCCGGGCCGACGGCCCGCCTGCCGACGGCCGGGGCGTCGGCCTCTACCACATCGCCTGGGAGGTGGAGACGCTGGCCGACCTGTCGGAGGCCAAGGAACGGCTCGCCGAGATGGGAGCGCTGGTCGGCGAGAACAACCACGGTGTCAGCAGAAGTCTCTACGTGAAGGATCCCGACGGTATCGAGTTCGAGGTGATGTGGGAGGTGCCCGAGGACCAGCTGGTCGATGACGAACCGTCGAACGTGCCCCTCGACCTTGAGGCGGACATGGCCCGCTTCGGGGAGCGGTCGCCCGGGAGGGGTGGCCGGTGACCGATCAGCACCTCCAGCCGTACCTTGACGTGGTCAGCCGGGTGTCGGCCATGGCCGCCGCTGCGGATCCGGTTGCGCTTGACGCCGAGGTCCCGGCCTGCCCCGGCTGGTCCGCTGCCGACGTTGTCCGCCACCTGGCGGGCCTGGCCGAGGACTGGGTCGACGGTCACCTCGAGGACTACGGGTCCGACCGCTGGGCCCAGGCCCAGGTCGACCGGTTCCGGGAGACCGACATGGTCGGCGTGATCAGCGCATGGGACCGGGCCGTCGGCCGGTTTGGCGACCTCGGCCCGTCGCCGCTCGGGGGGACTCCGGCGATGTGGGCGTTCGGCGACGCCGTCGTCCACGAGGCGGACCTCCGGCCGGTGCTGGCCCCCGGCACAACGGTTCCGCCGGACGGGATGGCCCTCGGCCTCAAGGCGGCGATCGCCCGATGGCGGGCCGAGCTGGGAGCGGCGGGAACACCGCCGCTCGACATCGTCGTTCCCGACCTGCGGACCTGGCGCGTCGGTGACCCCGACGCTGAGGCGGCCAGCGTCACCACGTCCGGGTACGAGCTGTTCCGGGCGCTGTTCGGCAGGCGGTCCCGGTCCCAGGTGGAGGCATGGGATTGGAGCGCCGACTCCGCGCCCTACCTTGACGTGCCCCTCCCCTATCCGTTCCGCTGGGCCGACAACCCGGTGGTGGACTAGCCAACCGAGCGACCAACCAGCTGACCGACCGGCGGGCCGTCAGTTCGAGTTCGGCCCGTCGGCGTGTGACGCGTCGCCGGCGGTCGTATCGGTGAACCGGGACGCAAATCCGATCTTGATGGCAGGTCGGAAGAACTGCTCCACCCAGGAGTACACGGACCCCAGGACCCGGTCCAGCTCCGGCGGGTTGATGGCATCGCTGGCCAGGTGACCCTGGAGCATGATCGCATCCTCCTCACCGATGGCAAACGTTCCCCCGTACAGCTTCTGGTTGCGGCGCAGGAGATGGCCGAACAGCTCGGCCTCGTTCTCCTCGGGAGCCGGCATGAAGTGGGTCTCGTAGAACAGGGTCCGCTGCCGGAGGTGATAGCGGATCGTGTAGGCGTCCTTGTCCTCACCGTTGACTCGGACGAACCACCGACGGCTGCCGGGGGTGTCACGCTCGACGGCGACGACCACCGGGTTCTCGGCCACCTGCTGGGCCAGCCAGCGGTCGATCACACCCTCCAGGGCATCCAGTTCCTCGGCGGTTGCCGGACGTTCGGTCACGGTTGGCGACCCGTCCTCAGTCGCACGGGGCCAGGGTTCGGGACGCCAGATCCTCGTACAGCCTGCGGAGCCTGGTCGCCGAGGTTGACCAGGTGTAGGTCCTGGCCCGGGCCGCGGCGGAGACGGCCAGCCGTCTGGCCAGAACGGGGTCCCCCAGGATGGTGTCGATCCAGGCCGCGTAGTCCGCAGGATCGCGGCCCTCGACCAGATATCCGGTGTGACCATGATCGACCAGGGTGAGCAACCCGCCGACGGCTGAGGCGACGGTTGGTGCGCCGCAGGCCGCAGCTTCGAGGGCCACAAGGCCGAAGGATTCGGACCGGCTGGGCACCAGGCAGATGTCCGCCGCCCGATAGTAGGTGGAGAGCAGATGATGCGGTTGGGGCGGGATGAAGTGGACCCGCTTCTCCAGCCCGAGATCCCCGATGAGGCCTCGGACCCGGTCGACCTCGGCACCGCCGTCCTTACCGCTGGCCCCGCCGACGATCCACAGCCGGGCGTCGGTTCGTTCGATCCGTGACAACGCCTTGACCGCAACGTCCACCCCCTTCAGGGGTTGGATACGGCCGACAAACAGCAGGACCGGTTCATCACCGCTTCGCAGTGCCCACCGGGCCCCGGACTGGTTGCCCGGCGAAAAGAGGGCGTGGTCAACCCCGGGTGGGACGATCTCGATCCGTTCCGGGTCCGCGTCGTAGTACTCGACGAGCTGCTCGGCCTCTGCGGTTGCGTTGGCCAGGACGGCGTCCGCACACGACATGACCTCGGCCTCTGCTCGGGCCCGGGACTCCGGCTCCGGGTCCCCGGAAACCGCTTTCACCCTGGCCAGGGTGTGGAACGTTGTGAGCAGGGGCAGGTCGAACTGCTGCTTCAGGAGCCGGCCGGCCACCCCGGAGAGCCAGTAATTGGCGTGGATCACGTCCGGCTTGAAGTCCTCGAAGTCCTTGCCGACCCACTCCGCAAACTCGTCGACGTGGTTCGGCAGGTCCTCCTTCGCCAGGTCAGGGGGCCCGGCAGGGACGTGGACAACGTCGAATCCGGGTTCGACCGACACCCGCTCCGGGAGGTCGTCCGCCCAGCGCCGCACGTAGACCCGGCACACCACCCCGACGTGGGCCAGGGCGGACACCAGCTCCCGGACGTACACGGTCATGCCGCCGCCGTCGCCGGTGCCGGGCTGTGCCAGCGGTGACGTATGC
>JBCCGJ010000096.1:0-17356 GCA_039029335.1 Actinomycetota bacterium
GCGCAATTCCGGGTCACACGGCGGATCACCGGCTGCGAAAGATCCCAACCGAGACCGACCGGGCCGGACTGGTTGTTGGTTGACGAGTTCATCCCGTCGACAGCGCCTGACGAATACGACAACGAAACGTCGGGCACGGGGCCAACCGTCACTGGCGGAACCGGGATCCCATACGCCGTTTCCGCATAACCGGTATGCGTACCGACCTGCCACGACAACAACGACGCCAGGTCATTCGCGGCATAGGAACCGGAGGCTCCAGACGTCGACGGTGCAACACCGGTCCACCACGACGACCCGCCGCCACCGAAGTTAAACATGACGGGGCGACCGAACCGTCCCCCGATCGTCAACCCACCAACTGCTGGAGGGGCGCCATCACCAAACCCAAGACCGCCCTGATCGAGCACCATGGCCGCTGGAAGCTCGGCCCGCAAGACCCCATCAGCCGCATCCAACGACGTATCCAACTCGTGGACAATTCCGCACTCGCCGGTCTCGTCACAGTCCGCCCACACGAACACCGCCAGCCTGTCAACCATACCAGGCGGCAGCCCTTCCAACTGGCCAGGGTCGACCTCGAACTCCCAACCAGACCCCGGACCCGAATCCACCGTCAGATCACGATCCGACTCCAACACCGGGCCGGACTCAAAGCCCTCGAAACGGACCTGACCCACAAGGCCAAGCGGCGACAGCGCCAACGCGAACTCGCGATCCGCCGGCACCAACAACGCCGACTTCCCCTTGCCAACTGTCCCGCTCGCACGAGCGCCGATTCGATCAGAGGCCCGCAAACCAAACGGCCCATCCCCGAAACGCGCAGAACGGCCAGACCCCACCGAATCCAACGACGCCGACCCAGCCTCGAAACCACCAACCGGGCCGACGCCAACATCGACCGCAAGATCCCCAGCCCTCAACGGCGAAGGAACAAACCCATCACCCGGAGTCTCCACCGTCGATACCGGCCGAACACGAACCGACCCAGCCGGCGCTGCCTCTACCTCCCGACCCTCGCCATGCGGGCCAACCACATCACGATCACGATCGACCGCAGGAGGTTCCAACTCAGACGGCACCAAACGCTGCACATCGGGCGCATCCACACCGTCCGGCAACAAATCGTCAACCGACAAGCCATCACCAGCAGACTCGGCATCAACCTCGTCGTTGCCGTCCCCGCCGTCACCCTCCGGGGGTGCCTCGCCAAGATCAGGCGCGATCACCACATCCGGCACCTCCGGCTCGGACACACGAGCCTCAACCGGGACCGCCACCAAAACCGAAACCAGCAACGCAAAAACGACAAACAAAACCGCAAGCAAACGCTTCACAGCCACAACTCCAAGAGGTGATAGGCCGGCCCCACACAGACCCGCAATGGCCACACACCATAACTTTCTCCCACTACAAGGAAATAGGTGAAAATACACTTATGTTTAAAATTGTCCCACCGTGAGATCTTTGAACCGAAAGGTCTCGGGCTCGCGAGCGGCCGAACTGTCTGCCCGACGGGGCATCTGGGACCCGGAGCGGGACCCTACGCCGTGATACGAAGGCACACTCGACGGCCTGAATGTGCAGGCACCTCGCCCCGATTGCACGAGAGCGCACTTGTGGGCACCCTCTGCCTAACCTCACACGCGAGAGGTCACTGGTTCAAGTCCAGTACGGTCCACGGAGAAAGCGCTGGTCAGAAGCTCCCAACGTCGGGCGAGCCGGTTCTGTGGGGGTTAGCTGCTGGCCAATCTGTTAGCCGTTTGACCCCATTGGAGCAGCCGTCGTGCTTGATCTGTCCAAAGGACTGCGCTTCCAGTGGCTAACGAAGTCGGGACCGCAAAGATCCGTTGCTGCGACTACATGCTCATTCTCGGCGGTCTCGCCACGGGCATGGAACCAAGAGTCAAGTACGCCGCCGAGCTCATCAACAATGGCCTCACGATCCGCGAGCAAGTCGCCGGCCTGGGCTCGTTCCGAGAGCTTCAGGACAAGGAGCTGCCGATCTCTCGAGAGTACGCCCCTAGGGCCGCTACGAGATCGATCATCTCATCGCCATGATGAGCCAACTGTGTGCGACCCCTCAGAACTGCTTGTGGAGTGGACAAGGGGACCCGGATATCAACCCGAGAGAAGCCGGTCTGCTCTGCACCGTCGATCAATCACGCCGGCCGGTGAGTCAGTCAGGAATGCGGCCTACGCAGCGGCCGGTAGCCATCCGATGAGTCGGCCGGCCAACACGGCGGACACCGATGAGGTCTTTGCTGTAAAGAACCGCGTGTCGCTGGGCGATACTGCGCTACTCATCACATCGCCGATCTATGCCGCCTACCAGCACCTTGATGCCGTGAACGTACTTTGCGAGAGTCACGGAGTCACCGGCGAGTGGGTGGGTTTGGTGACATCCGACCAACGGCCCCATCCCGCCCCGGCACACCGCCAGGAACTGCGGAGCACGATTCGGTCGTCCGGACTATTGCTGGAGTCTCATGCCGGTTCGCTGCGTTCGGCCAGGACATTCCCGAGTCGCTAAGGAAGGCGTGGGGCTGTTCCTCCATGACTACTTCCTGGCCGACGACGACCAGAGAGCAGTGGACGACGCGTTCTCGATTCCTCGTGTAGCCAATCCGTTCGTTGGCGGCTCCGGAACTCTCGGCCCTGTTGAGCAGATTGGGCTGATAGAGGACCTGGTGAATGCGAGTTGCAGCAACGAATCGGGCGAACGAATAACCCTACAGGTGCTGCAAACCGATCCCGAGTCAGGTTCGCCCGTGGTGATCAAGTTGCGCGCCGAACTCCTCGCCGCCTTGGCCGCTGCCTCCGAGCAGGAGTTGTTAAGGAGCGCCAATGCATACAGTTCGCGAGTATCGGGGCTGATTGATGGGCTTGACGCACGAGAGTTCATCGCCGGCCTGAACTCGCCAGTCTCTCCATCGAGGGCTGGGGTAACGTCTATTGTCATGTCTTCGGACGACGCTGACCGTCGGGCCGTGGGGCAGGCGCCTCGTCGTTGGATGACCGCTCTGGTTCCGATCCTCCTTGGAGTCGGCTGTGGGCCGGCTGTCTCGACGGGGGTGGCACCGGATGGCGGGGAGCCGGTAACTACCTTGGCTGGCGAGGGGTTGGGCGACGAACTGGCCGATGCCCTCGTTGAGGAGCTTCGTGGCCGGTTCTTGTCGATAGGCCGTGGTGCCGATGACGTCGAGGTCGTCCTGCACCCGACGAGGAGGCATTGGCGACTGAACTGCAAGAGCGCTACGGCGACCAGATCGCATTAAGCGTCGGCAGATTGAGCTTTCCGCTAGAAGGGGCGTCGTCAGTTTGTCCTCCTGAGCCAACAGTGCAGAGCCAACTCGATCTTGGCATCGCGGTTGTGGAGCCGCTCGGTCCGATCAGCGCCAGTGGGATCGAGAATCTGCAACTATCGGTCGAGTTGACCAACGTTTCGGAGAACCCGATCGGCTTCTCGACGGGTGCCGCCGTCGGCACCATCTTCGATCTGTCGGGCAAAGTGGTCTCCGACGGTGCCACAACCGATCTCACTTTGGAAGAGATCCCAGTTTCCCTGGGCGCAGGGGAGTCGATCGAGTTGCCCTTGTACGCGTCGATGGCCAGCTGTGATCCGGCCATTGGTTACGTACTCCCGCCTGGCGACTATCTGATCGTGGCTGAGGTTGTCCGCATTGGTGGAGGAGTTGTGAGACTGCACTCGGAACCGCATGCAATAACGATCGGAGACCGGTAGAGAGTGGTGGACCCGGACCGGTGAGCAACGTCGACTGGAACGCTCACGACCAGTTGAAGGAGCGGCTGGAGGCTATCGGGATTGTCGCTCAACACTTCGTTGGAGTTGGGGAGTGGGAGCACCTGCTCGTTGACCTCACTAGGTTCCTGAGATCGGAGACGTTGGATCGTGAGCAGGCTGTTGGGGTTCTGATCGGTTGGGCGGCCAGCTGGCCGTGGGGTGCCGTTGAGGCGTTGGAGTTCACCATGCGGGAGCTGCGATGGCCTGAGGTCCATGAGTTCTTGGTTGAACAGCGGACAGAGTCGGCCGACTTCCGGCACCGGGACCTGGCCGCCAGTGTTCTGGAGGTGTTTGAGCCCGAGTGGCCCGGAGGCGTGATTTACCGGACTTATGATCCCGACTCGGCGTAGAGGCCGTGCGTGGTGTTGGTCTGGACCGATGATCGACTGCCAATGCGAATGCCTACACCGGGTGCTCCTCAGTAGCCCCTCCGTCCGGTGAGACGGTGCAGCAGAGCCGTCCAGCGCCCAACGAGCTCCCACGACCCATCCGCTGCACGTACGAACCTCTTCTCGCCGACTGTTATCTCGAGGCCGGTTAGATGGCGGTGAGTGTGTCTCCGGCCGCGGTTATGGCAATCTCCGTAGGCCCGAATGGAGGTCTGAGACGGCGAACGGTAATGAACTCAGACGATTCGACTGACCCGAGTTGAGCAGGTCTTCGGTCCAGATCGACAGGCGATCTTCGGCTTGCGTTCGCCTTACATGGAGGTTTTGGGGTCGGTAGATGGCTACTCACATGGAGGGGCGCTGATAAGGCGCGTCGTCCGCTGTGACTCTTCGGTACGCTCGTGGGGTGGTCGACGTGGAGACTCTGTATCGGCCGGTTGGCCAGCTTGAGCTGGACCTGATCGAGGCGTCGCGGTGGACGGCGTTTCCACCGCGCCTTGACTGGCAGCCGATCTTCTATCCCGTGCTCAATGAGGACTACGCCACCAGGATCGCGGCTGAGTGGAATACCAAGGATGAGCTGAACGGCTCTGTCGGGTACGTGTTGCGGTTTGACGTTGAGGCCGACTACCTCTCCCAGTTTCCGAGAGAGCAGGTAGGCGACGAGCAGTGTCTCGAGTATTGGATTCCGGCCGAGCGCCTCGACGAGTTCAACGGCAAGATTCGCGGACAGATCTCCGTCGTGTCTGAGTGGCGGGGCGATCCTCCGCAACAGGTCGTGCGATAGCATCTGTCCCCGAAGGAATCCGTCGCTAGCCAACCTGCTAGCCAGAGGGATGAACTGCACGGAACCAATACGGCCTGAACCGCAGAGCGCTGCCGAGAGGTCGCGTCGGATTGTCCGATGCCGAACGGCATCTGTCCGCCGCACGCGCGAGAGGTCACTGGTTCAAGTCCAGTACGGTCCACGGCAACTCTTTCGGGTTGCGTGCCTTTTCGGCTGACGCCGAAACGCCCCCTTCTTGTTCGTTCCACGAGCTCGGGCTGGCAGCCCGTCTGTCGGGTCGTCGGTCCCAGAGCGGAGCGCGTCTCGGGTTCCGAACATGCATGCCTGTCGTCCGGGCACCAGCGCCTGTGGTCGGTCCGACCCTCCGAAAAACAGCACACTTCCGGCCTCCGATCGGGAGCGCGAGTCGGCCGCCCGCTACGATCCGAGGAAGCAACCAGCGGGGTGAGCCGATTGCGTGATCGACTGTGAGTGGCATCCGGGCGTTCTTCCGCGTGCTGTCCTACGCCCCCCGTTCCGAGCAACGGAACTTCCTCCTGGCCCAGCTGGGTGTTGTGGTCATGGTCGGCATCCAGTTGATGATCCCGCAGTTGGTGCAGCAGATCATCGACGACGGGATCCTGGCCGAGGACACCGATCGGGTGGTCGACGTCGGCTTCCAGATGATCCTCTGGTCGATGCTGAACCTCATCGTGGCCGGCGGCGTGGCCTACCTGACGGCGCGCACCGCCACCAACCTGGCCCATGCGCTGCGTCGGCTGCTGTATGAGAAGGTGACGACCTTCAGCCACGGAGACCTCGACCGGCTCTCGACCGCCGAGCTCCTGGTCAGGCTCACCAGCGACGTGAACATCATGAAGACGGCCTTCATGCAGACGATGTTCATGCTGTTCCAGGCACCGTGGCTCCTCATCGGCGCCGTGGTGCTCGTCTGGTGGCAGAGCCCGTCGCTGGTCTGGATCATGGCCGCGGTCATGGTGGTGACGGTCGTTGTCGTGTTGGCCATCGCCCCCGCCCTCGGACCGCTGTACGCCCGAGCCCAGGCCGCGCTCGATCGGCTCAACACGGTGTTCTACGAGAACATCGCAGGTATTCGGGTGGTGAAGGCCTTCAACCGGACTGAGTTGGAGGCCGATCGTTTCTCCGACCGCAACCACGAGGTGTATCAGCGCCAGCTCGCGCCCGCGTTGCGCAGCGCACTGTTCCAGCCTGTTCTGTTCGGCCTGCTCTACAGCGCCGTCGGGCTCGCGGTGCTCACCAGCGGCGTCGACGTGGCCGGGGGTGTGCTGGCCGGTGACCCCGATGCCCTGCAGCCGGGGGAGCTGACGACGTTTTTCAACTACCTGCTGACGGCGATGATCCCGATCATGATCGTGGCCTTCGTCCTCCCGGAGCTCGGCCGGTTCGAGGCCTCCCTGGCCCGGATCGTCGAGGTGATGCAGACCGAGCCGGACATCGTCGAGCAGGCGGATCCGATCGACCCGGGCAGGCTGACCGGTCGGATCGAGTTCCGGTCGGTGACGATGGCATACCTGGACGCTGAGCGTGAGCCGCTGCCGACCCCGGTCCTGCGCGATGTGAGCTTCGAGGTCGAACCGGGCGAGACCGTCGCCGTCCTCGGCCAGACCGGTAGCGGCAAGACGACGCTCATCAGCCTCGTGCCGCGGTTCTACGACACGGTCCAGGGGCAGGTTCTCGTCGACGGCCACGATGTACGCACCCTCGACCTCGCCGCCCTCCGCTCTCAGATCTCGGTTGCCGAGCAGCAGGCCCGGGTCTTTGCCGGCACCTTCTACAGCAACATCGCCTACGGGCGAGCCTACGGATCGGATGCGGCGGTCGAGCCCCGCTGCGACTACCACCAGGCCGAGCACGCCGCCACGGTGGCGGACGCCCACGGCTTCATCTCCGCCCAGCTCGATGGCTACGACGGGGCGGTGACGGAGAGCGGCAACAACCTGTCCGGCGGCCAGCGCCAGCGGTTGAGCCTGGCTCGGGCCATCGCCGCCCGGCCCCAGATCCTGATCCTCGACGACACGACGTCGGCGGTCGATGTGGCCACGGAGGCCCGGATCCAGCAGGCGCTTGACGTCGAGATGGCCGGCCGAACGGTCCTGATTGTGGCCCAGCGGATCACCACCGCGATGCGGGCGGACAAGATCGTGCTGCTCGACGAGGGAACCGTCTCCGACGTCGGGACCCACGCCGAGCTCCTCGACCGCTCCGACCTGTATCGGGAGATCGCCGAGTCCCAGCTCGGCTCGCTCGAAGAGATCGCCGAACTGTTGGAGCGGTCGTGAGGCCGACGACCGGGAGGCTGGTGCGCTGATGGCCGATCACCACGGGCGGAAGCCAGGCACCTTCGTGCGGCTCCTCGGCTATGTAGCCCGGCAACCGGTCCTGCTGGGCACCTCGGTGTTCTTTCTGGTCCTCGGTACGGTCGTCCTGGCCTTCCAGCCGCTGCTCTTCGGGCAGGCGGTCGACGAGTTCGCCCAGGGCGACGCCGGCAACGCCACCCGCTACGGGCTGGCGATCGTCGCCGTCGCCGTGATTGGAGGCCTCCTGACCTACGTGGCCAATCGGCAGCTCGCAGCCTTGGCCCAGGGCGGTATGGAGCTGATGCGCAATGACCTGTTCGCGTCCATGCAGGCGCTGTCGCTCGGCTTCTACGACGCCGAGTCCCCCGGTGACCTCAACGCCCGGGTCACGTCGGACATTGAGGCGGTGAATCAGTTCTTCACCACTGCGGTACCCCGCATCATCACCACCGCCATGACCGTCGTCACGATGCTGGTCATCATGCTCTCGCTCGATCTCACGATGAGCGTGGTCGTGCTCTTGATCGTGCCGATGTCGCTCGGGCTGATCGTCGTCCTCGGCCGCCGCATTCAGGCCGACGCGGCCGCCTACCAGCAGCTGATCGGCGAGGTCAACGGCTACGCCGAAGAGGTCGTGCAGGGGCAACGAACGGTACGGGCCTATGCCACCGAAGCCGAGACGCTCGCCAATCTGACCGAGTTGTCCGAGCGGGCGAAGGAGGCCGACCGCTCGGCCCAGTTCCGGAGCTACCTGATGCAGCCGGCCAGTCGCCTCGTCAACAACCTCGACATCGCCCTGATCGGCCTCATCGGCGGCACCCGGGCCCTCGCCGGTGCGATCTCGCTCGGCGACGTGGTCAGCTTCGTCGGCTACTCCCAACAGTTCGGCGGCCAGGCCCAGCAGCTGTCCCAGGTCGTGACGCAGACCCTGTCGGCCGTGGCCGGAGCACGCCGGGTGTTCACGGTCATCGACACCGAGCCTGACCTGGTCTCGGCCGATGATGCAACGCCCCTCCCGACGGCAGACGGAAAGGTCGACTTCGACCACGTCGACTTCAGCTATGTCGAGTCGAAGCAGATCCTGTTCGACAACGACTTCCACGTCGCTCCCGGGCAGTTCATCGGCCTCGTCGGGCCGACTGGGGCCGGGAAGTCCACGATCATCAACCTCCTCACCCGTTTCTACGACATCCAGTCGGGCAGCATTCGTCTCGATGATCACGACATAACCGAGGTTTCGCTCGACGATCTGCGTCACCGCTGTGGCGTCGTCCTCCAGGTGCCGTACCTGTTCTCCGAGTCGATCATGTACAACCTCCGCTACGGCCGGGAGGGGGCGACCGACGAGGAGTGCATCGAGGCGGCCAAGAGCGCCAACGCCCATGGCTTCATCTCCCGCCTACCCGACGGGTACGACACCGTCCTGGCCGAGGGTGCGGTCAGCCTCTCCCAGGGACAGCGGCAGCTGCTCACGATCGCCCGCGCCATCGTGTCCGAGCCGGACGTCCTGGTCCTCGACGAGGCGACCTCCAGCGTCGACACCCGAACTGAGCGCCGCATCCAGACTGCGATCGATCGCCTGATGGAGGGTCGCACCTCGTTTGTCATCGCCCACCGACTCGCCACCGTTCGGCACGCCGACCAGATCATCGCCCTCGACCGGGGCAGGATCCAGGAGATCGGTTCCCACGACGAGCTCATGGCCAACCGTGGCTTCTACCACGATCTCTACATGGAGCAGTTCGCCCATCAGCAGGAGTCCGACGGCGCACCATCGCCGCGCTAGCCACCTGCAGGCCTTAGCGGCGGGCGCGGTCGAAGACGGGACGTCGGCGAGCGTGGGGGAAGATCTCGGAGAAGCGGGCTTCGGCCGTGTCGGTGGCTATGAGGATGAGCTCGCCATCGCTCGGCAACGGTTCGTGTGCGTCCGGATTGCCCTGAATCGTGCCATTGGTTTCGACGGCGACCACATTGCAGCTGGTTCGCCGATACACGTGGGCCTCGGCCAGCGTCCTGCCGGCCAACTCTCGGGGAATAGGGGCCCGGAACACGTTCAGACCCTGCGCCACCAGCAGGGTCTCATCACCACGGAAGTGGTTCCAGATCGCCGATGATCCCGTACCCGCATAGGACAGCACCGCATCGGCGCCGGCCCGGTACAGGGTCGACACGTTGCGGTCCAGCCTGGCCCGGGAAATGACCCGGACATCGGGACGAAGGCCGCGGCAGTACCGGGTGAGGTACACGTTGACGTTGTCATCGTGGGTGGTGATCAGCACTGCGCCGGCATCGCCGATACCGGCCTCGTCCAGGACGGCGCGGTCGGCGGCGTCGCCGATGACGTAGCGTGCTCCTGGATACTCCCGCTCGGGACGTTCCTCCACGATCGTGAAGTCGACCCCCTCCGCGGCGAAGACCTCACCGGCAGCCCGACCGACGCGGCCACCACCGATGACGATCGCCTTGTTGGCCATCGGCATGTCGACTGCGTATGCGTCGTCAAACGCACCGAGCTGCTCCGGAGTGCCCGCCAGGAGGAGCATGGAGGAATCGCCGAGCATGGTGTCCGCCTGAGCGATTGCGAATTCGCCACGCTCCCACACGCCGATGATCCCGACCCCGAACCGGCTGCGGAGTTGGCTCTCGGCCAGCGTTCGACCGACCAGCTCGGTCCCGATGGCCCCGGCCTCGGCCACTTGCAGCCCGGCGAAGTTACCGATCACGTGGCTGTGGCCGCCCAGATCCAGGGTGCGGGCGGCCATCGCCGAGCCGAGCACCTTGCCAAGCCGGACGACCATGTCCGCACCGGCAATCTCCAGGATGTCGACCGATGCCGGGGAGTTCGCCGTGGTCACGATGTCGACCTTCGGGGCAATTTCGCGGACGGTGAAGGCGATGTTGGTGTTGATCTGATCATTCAGCGACGCAACGACCATCGCCGCCGACTCAACCCGGGCTCGCTGGTAGGTGAGCGGGTCGTCGAGCGCACCGACCATGACGCTGCGGCCCTCGTCGTGAAGCCGGCCGGCCTGATCGACATCATCGACGATGACCACATAGGGCACCTCGGCCTGATCGGCTTTGTCTATCAACGCCTCCTCGACCGGACCGAGCGCGGTGATGATGAGGTGATCGGTTGTCGTCGCCGGAAGGCTGCGCGGCGCCCGACGGCGATCGCGTTCGTTCATCCACGGCACGAACACGAACTGGATGAACACGAAGGGAAGGACAACCAGCAGGAACGTCGACCCGGAGAGGAGGACCACGATCGAGAAGATCCGACCGAGGTCGGACTCGAAGGTGATGTCGCCGAAGCCGAGCGTTGTCATGGTGGTAAGCGTCCAGTACACGCTGGTCGGCCACGAGAACGTCCGGCCCTCGTACGCCATGATCTCGTGGAAGGCGGTGCTGAAGACGGCGATCAGGGCCACGAACACCAGGGACAGGGTTATGACGGTTCGACGTCGCCGACGCTGTTCGGCCCGGAAGGCAAGCTCCCGGCCGCGATCGTGCATCACCAGGTCAGCGGTCTCCTTGTCGATGCCGAGGCGGCTGGTGACCTGGGCCAGCGTAGAACCGAGCGACTTCAACACGGCTGACGCCATCCGCGGAGTCCAAGACGAGCATTCGGCTCGTGATTTGTTCGATGGTTTCGGAACGTGGTCACGGCCGTATCATCGCACGTTGACCATCGCCGGAACTGTTGGGCGACGGAGATACCGATTCGGGCGCTTGGAGGGTATCGGCCCTGCCCGGTTGCCACTCCGCCCGGTGGGCATCCGGCGTTCAGGCTCTGGTCAGCTGCTCGACCAGCTTGAATTTCTGCACCTTTCCCATCGGGTTGCGGGGAAGCTCGGGCACCGACGCGATCTCCTTCGGGCACTTGTAGCCGGCCAGGTGATCGCGGCAGTGGGCCACGACGGTGTCGGTGTCGGGGTCGGCATCAGGCCTCCACACCACCGCTGCGGTCACCCGCTCGCCCCAGGTCGGATCCGGTAGGCCGATGACCGCGGCCTCCAGTACGTCGGGATGCTCGATCAGAACCCGCTCGACCTCGGCGCAGTACACGTTCTCGCCGCCGGAGATGATCATGTCCTTCACCCGGTCGACGATCCGCAGCCTGCCGTCCGCATCGCGTATGCCGACGTCGCCGGAACGGCAGAACCCGTCCTCGGTCGTTGCGGCGGTGGTGGCTTCCGGGTTGCCGAGGTAGCCGCAGAACGGGGTGATCGACCGGGCCACAACCTCGCCCGGCTGACCCGGCGGGCAACGGACACCGTTCTCGTCGCGCACGTCGAGTTCGGTGCCAAGCACCGCCCAGCCGACGGAATGGGCGACGAGCGTTGACCGTTCCTTGACCTCGTAGGTGACCCAGCCGCCCTCGGTCCACCCGTAGGCCTCGGTGATGTTGGCGTTCGGGAACAGGTCGAACGCGGTGTCGAGCAGCGACATCGGGCCGGGCGCCCCGGAGGACAACATCCACTCGAGCGCCTCCAGGGGTGGTTGGCCGGCTCGTTCCCACGCCTCGGCGATCATGGCGGTCATCGACGGCACCAGGAACGCCCAGGTGGCCCGGGATGTGTACTCCTCCAGTGCGACCTCGGGGTCGAAGTCGATCATCAGCCGGTTGCGGCCGCCCGCCGCCAGGTGGGCCAGGCTCAGCCCGCCGTAGGACATGTGGAACACCGGACCGGGCGTGGACAGCACCTGACGGGGCGACAAGCCGAACGTCCAGGACCACTGAGCCAGCCGGGTGACCAGCCCCTGATTCGGAACGACCGAACCTTTCGGGAAACCAGTGGTTCCACTGGTGTAGGCGACGAGGGCGGGCCGATCGGCGGCCTCCGGAGCGGACGGTCCCGACCAGGCCGTTCCTGCGGTGTCCAGACCCGCGTTGGGGTCCGGCTGGTCGATGGTGGCCGTGTCGACCAGGTGGACGCCCGTGGAGGCTGCCGCCGATCGGGCGACGTCGAGGTGGGGAACCTGCGTCAGCAAAACCGACGCACCGGAATCGGTGAGGACAAACTCGACCTCGGCCGGGGCCAGGCGATTATTCACCGGTACGGCGGCCGCGCCGACCAGCTGACACGCCAGGTAGGCGGCCAGGTGATCAACGGAGTTCGGCCCGAGGATTGCAACCGCCGGTCCGTGGGGGCCGGGTTCGACGGCGCCAAGCGTCCCGGCCAGCGCCTCCACCCGGGCCCAGAACCGGCCGTAGGTCCACGTCTCGACCGGATCGGTGCCGGATGTTGGCGGATCCAACACCTCTATCGCCACCCGGTCGGGCGCCGAGCGGGCGGTGGCGGCCACGCAGTCCGCCACGGTCCATGCGCTCATCGGCCCGGCTCCCTGGTCACGATGACCGATGCGTTCTGGCCACCGAAGCCGAATGAGTTGACCTGGAAACAATCCACCCTCATCCGGCGGGGCTCGCCGATGGCCACGTCGAACCGGATGGCGGGATCCGCGGTGATGGTCCCGGCGATGCCCGGGACCTGCCCGACCTCCATGGCCCGGATGCCGGACATGATGCTCATGGCTCCGGAGGCTGCGCCCGTATGACCGGTATGGCCTTTGATCCCGGTCACCACCACGTCGGTGTCGGCGAAGACCCGATTGAGGGCTCGGATCTCCGCCTCGTCGCCCTTTGGTGTGCCGGTGGCGTGAGCGAAGACCAGGTCGATGTCGGCCGGTGCGACACCGGCGGAGGCCTGCGCCTCCTCCATGACCGCCTGCTCCCAACGACCTTCCGGTTCCGGCGAGCTGGGATGGTAGGCGTCGGCCAGAGACCCAGTGCCCTGCAGCCACGCCCGAACAGGCGCACTGCGGGCCTCGGCGTGATGGGCTGTCTCCAACACAAAGAACGCGGACCCCTCGCCGGAGACGATGCCTGTCCGATCAGCGGCGAACGGCAGCATCGCCCGGTGGGGATCGGCGGCGCCCTGCCGCATGCCGTAGCTCTGCTCGGCGGCGCTGACCGCAGGCTCGAAGTGGTCCTGGCCGGGGTCGTTGACGTACCCACCTTCGGTTGCGCCGACCAGCACAACGTCGGCCCGCCCGGCCTGCAGATACAGAGCGGCGGTGCTGAGGGCGTCGAGCGACGATGCGCAGGCGGTCGCCACCGTCGTGGAGAGCCCGTGCAGGTCGTTGGCAAGGCAGATCTGGGCCGCCGCCATGTTGGTCCAGATCTTGATCTGGGTCTTGCGGTCGACGGCTTCGGCGCCACCCCGGTCGAAATCGAACTGCGCCCGGGAGAGGGCAAAGTGTCCACCCATCGAGGTTCCGTGGACCACACCAGTTCGCCGTTTGTGTAACCGCTCCGCTTCGAGGCCTGCGCTCTTAAGGGCCATCGCCGACGCGGCCAGCGCAAAACGGGCGTTGCCGTCGGTGCCGGCGACCACCCGGCCGTCCATCCAGTCCCGCGGATCGAACCGGTCGTCAACGGCGGCGTACAGGCCGCCGCCTCCGCTCACCTCCGCCCACGGCGCCGCCCGTATGCCGATGTCACCGGCCAGCAGGCCGTCACACAGCTGGTCGGCGTTCAGCCCCAGAGGAGACACCGCACCCACGCCGGTGATGGCCAGATCCATTTGGTCGTCCCCCTCGCTTGTGTGCAGCCCCTCGTTGCCGTCGAGCCTATGTCGCCCGGTTTCCGGCGTCAGATCGATCGGCGTTTCGGCCCGCAGCCGGGCGAGAGTAGCGGCGCCTGCCGGTCAGCTCTCGGCAGGCTGCAGGACAAAGACGTCAAGCGTCCGGTTGGCCCGGCGGCCGTAGTTGGCGAGGCCGGCAAACAGCGCAGTGCCGGTGCCAAGGATTTCGGCGGTCTCGGCCTCGGAGGCGTCCCGGGCAACAACCTGGACGGTCCTGCCGCCGTACTCGATGGTGGCCTCCGGGTTGGCCCGGAGATTGTGCACCCAGGCCGGCACGCTCGTGACACCGAAGTTCCCGGACTGCAGGCCAAGGTCCTCGCCGAAGGGTATGCCCAGCACCGGGTGGGTTCTGGCCTGACCGGATCGGGCGCCGGTTGTTGTCAGCATGATGATCGGCAGCCCCGTCAGCAGCTGCGTGCTGGTGCCGCGTCCGCCGGACGCTCGTGCGCTCACTTTGTCCAACGGTGGTGCGATCCGTGCCAGTAGCGCACCGCCGATGGCGCTGCCGGCCACCCGGTGCACGATCCGCTGGAGTGCGTTCGGCGCGGGTGCGATGGATCCGAGTTCCTGCTGGATTCCCATGACGCCTTGCTAGGTCGATGGTTGGTGCCTGTCAAGCGTTACCGGCAAGACCGGCGAACCAGCTGACGTCCACGCCGGCTACCGTACCGATGACCAGCACGGACGGTGTCGGGACCGGCTCGACGCCGAGGTCGACCAGCGGGCCGCGCCAGATCTCCTGGTGGTCGTAGGTGCCCCAGTTGACCCACGCCGACGGCGTCGCCGAATCGAGGCCGCCACCCATCAGCCTGGCGGCGATCTTGGCCGCTCGACCCGCCCCCATGAGCACAACGATGGTTCCCCCGGTCCGGGCGATCGACTCCCAGTCGACGGTCCGGCCGCTTACCGGGTCCTCGTGGCCGGTGACGATCGTGACCGACAGCGCCTCGTGCCGAAGCGTGACCGGTATGCCCGCATAGGCCGGCGCCGCGATGGCCGAGGTGATACCGGGCACGATTTCGAACGGGACGTCGGCCGCCAACAGCGCTGCCGCCTCCTCGCCGCCTCTCGCAAAAACGCACGGGTCGCCGCCCTTCAGCCGAACCACCCGCTGCCCTCGTGACCCGCGGGCAACCAGCAGGGCGTTGATCTCGTCCTGGGTCATCGTGGGTTTGCGTGGCTCCTTGGCCGCGCTGATCAGCTCGCAACCGTCGGGCGCCAGGTCGAGGATCTCCGGGCTCACCAGGCGATCGTGGACCACAACATCCGCCTGAGCGAGGAGCTTGGCTCCCTTCACGGTGATCAACCCCGGGTCGCCGGGGCCCGCTCCGACCAGATAGACCGTCATGAGCCACCTCGCAGTTCGGCCAGCTTGTCCCGAACCTCGGCCACCCCGGCGGGGCGGTTGTCCGCCGCCCATCGGGCAAGCTCATCCCACAGCGGTCCTTCGGCGGCCAGGAACCCGGTCACCTCGTCCCGGGCGACGGCGGCCAGCGCAGGGCTGCCACCTCCGGTGTCCACGGCGACGGTCAACCCGGATCGACGGGCGACGGCCGGCAGTCGGAGCCGTCCGGCCTCACCCCGATCGGCCCGTAGGACAAGCGCACCGTTCGCCTCCGCTTCCGCGGCCGCCGCGGCGTTGACGGTCGGGTCGTCGGTGGCGACCACCACCAGGGCGGCGCCGGCGCCATCACCGGACCGCCATTCTCGAGCCGCCACGGCAACGTCGACCTCGGACCACGGCACCTCCGGCGCAGCGCTCTGTACGGTCGCCAGGTCAAGACCGGCCGGGTCGATGACCGTCACCTGCGCCCCGGCGTGCACCAGTGCGGCCAGCTTTCGCCGCCCACCGGCACCGGCGCCGACAACCACGCAGTGGCGGCCGCTCACGTCGAGCACCGCGGGCAGCCCGGGCCTCATGCGCCTGCCCCGGGACGTTCCGCGGCCGCACGGACGATGGCGTTGACCGCACCGGCAGCCGGTGGGCTGCCGCCCCGCTCGCCCATGTTGGTCACGCTGATCGGCGCGAGGGGGCTGGCCCACAGCGCGGCCTTCGACTCGGCGGCCCCCACAAAACCGACCGGAAGCCCGACAACAGCGGCCGGGTCGACCAGCCCCGCCGCATGCAGGTCGATCAGTTCAAACAGTGCTGTCGGGGCGTTGCCGCAGACAAAGACCGCACCTCGGGGATGTTCCTCCGCCGCCAGGCGGAACGCCGCGGCCGACCGGGTGGATCCCGGCGGGGCGACCGGAACCTCGGGCAGGTAACACCGGGTCGGGTAGCGGGTGATGCCGGCGGCGACCATCGCCGCGTCGACGATGACCGGCGCCCCGCTCTGCACGGCGTCGAGCATGGCGGCCCCCGCCTGCTCACCGACCAGCGCCGATTCGGCAAAGCTCAGGTCGGCGGTCGCGTGGATCATCCGTTCGATCATGGCCCGGGCCAACGGTTCGACGGCGGACAGATCCACCCGTTCGGCAAGGATCCGATAGCTCTCCACCTCGATCGGATGGACGTTGACCGGCTGCGGGCTGTTCATCGGACCGGCACCTCGGTGATGGCGTCCACCGGGCACACCTCGATGCAGGCCAGACAGGACGTGCAGCGGGCGTCGACGACCATCGGTCTGCCCGGTGCCCGAAGCAGCGCCCGGGGTGGGCAGGTCACGATGCAGTTGCCGCAGGCGGTGCAGCGGTTGTCGATCCGCACGGTCCCGGATGGTGCTGGTGCTGTGGTGTCAGGCGTCGTAGCCACGGGGGGTCACCATCTTTCCGTTGCGCAGCTCTGTCGTCGAGGAGCCGACGACCACGATGGAGAACATGTCTACGTCGGCCGGGTTGAGGTCACCGAGCGTGGTGACGGTCACGGTCTCACCGGGTCGGGTGGCGTTGACGACGATACCGACCGGGGTGGAGGCGGGTCGGCCGGTGAGGAGAATTTCCCTCGCCCGTTCGAGCTGCATCGTGCGCCGCTGCGACCGCGGGTTGTAGAACGCCACCGCAAAGTCGGCGGCGGCCAGAGCTTCCAATCGACGTTCGATCAGCGGCCACGGGGTCAGGAGGTCGGAGAGGCTGACAAGGGCATGATCGTGGGCCAGCGGCGCCCCCAGGATCGCCGCGGCGGCCAGGCTGGCGGTGACCCCCGGCACCACGTGGACCGGTGGGTTGCCGACCTCGGCGGCGACCTCGAACACCAGGGTTGCCATGGCAAAGACCCCGGAATCACCGGAGCAGACCAGGGCCACCCGTTGGCCGGCCGCCGCCCGGGTGGCCGCCTCACGGCACCGATCAACCTCGGCGCCGATCGGGCTGCGAACCACGTCCTGGCGGGCGCTGAGGAGCTGGGTGCACTGGTCGACGTAGAGCCGGTAGCCGATGACCGCGTCGGCCGATCGGATGGCGGCGAC
>JBCCGJ010000097.1:0-17329 GCA_039029335.1 Actinomycetota bacterium
CGACCAGGAATCCCCGCTGTCGAAAGTCGAGGTGCTCCTCAAGCCACGGGACGGTGTCGGCCGCCTCGGGTACCGGCGGTTCCCGTCCCGGCGGGAACACGAGCGCCCACCCCAGGCAGTGCATCGACAGCACACCAAAGACGTCCATCGCCGTCGCCGTGTCGAACCCGTTTCGCTCCAGCAGACCGATTACCGAACGAACCACCGGCTCGGTGCGGTCCTCCAACAACTCGACCGGGAGCCGCTGGGTTGCCGCGGGGAGGCCGGGGTAGGCACTTGCATGGGACAGCGTCTGCTGGCACCAGAGCCGTAGATCTCCAACCCAGTCCCCGGTGTCCGGAGGTGGTGACCACCGTTCCTGCCACTCCGCACCGGCGGCGGCGAGCAGGTGATCGGTCGACGGCGCCAGCCGGTACAGCGCCCGGGTCGACACCCCGAGTTCCTCGGCCACAAGAGCCCTGGTCAGCTGATCGGCACCGACGGACCCGATAACCGAAAGCGCAGCGGTTGCAACCCGGGCGGGTGTCAGCCCGGCGCCCGCCTTCGGCCGCCCGCCCCGGGGTCCCGATCGGCGAGCCGGCCGATCCGCTGCAGTGCTCATCCGCAGAGTATGGCAGGTAGACCTCGGCCTGCGCCGCAGGTCCAACCGCCACCATCGCGCTGCGGTGGCGACCCGCTCGCTGCCATCGGAGGGATTGATGGGCCGAGCGGGTCGCCACGAATGAAGCGGCACCTACGTGTCGGGATGCGACGATCCGAGCGCCGTGGTCAGGAGCGACGCATGTCCACATCGAGACCGAGGTCGTTGGTACCCAGACCGTCCCGCCATGTTCCGTTGTTGGCCATTCGGATCGAATAACGGGGGTCGTCGGCCAGGCTGTCCGCCCCGTCCGGTAGCTCGACGTGGATGCTGTAGGTGCCCGCCGCCAGACCGGATGGCAGGTTCACCGACAGGTCGATGGTTGCCGCGTCGCCCGGAAGCGGCACGGCGGTTCGGGCATCGGTAATCCGACGGATCCGGCTCACCGCTCCGGTTGCGTCGTTCACCAACACAAGATTGAGCGGCCGGGGGTTGTACAGCTTGCCGAAGCCCTCGTTCGCCACCCGGAGCCGGACGTCCAGTCTGCCGCCCGGCGCGGCCTGCTCCGAGGCGGTCGCCGAGCGCATCTCGAACCGATAGCCCAGGCGGTTGTTGATCTCGTCGAAGCAGCCGTCATTCCGCCACCTGTCGATCGTGTTGCCGTAGAAGTCCAGGTTCAGATAGTCCCAATGGAACAGCTCGAGTTCGGAGATCGCCGTTGCACAGTCCGTCCGCTGCGAACCGGCGGACACCTGACACGTCTCGCCACCCATGACGGTGAACTCGGTCATCGTTGACAGGTAGTCGTAGAACTCACCCTTCCGGGAGAGCGGAATGTAGGTGCCGGCGTCGTGTTCGTTCGCCAGGAAGCAGTCGTTCTTGTGTGCGGTCCGACTCATCGAGGAACCGGTGAACGCATCGCCTTCGCCCATTGCGTTCGGTTCGAACTCCATGACGTCGTCCGGGTAGCGGAACTGGACCATTCGATCCGCCGGCAGCGCCTCGAACAGAGCGGCCCGGACCCGGGCCCGATCGCCCGGATTGGTCAGCCCGTTCGACGAGGAATGCCACTCACCCCAGGCGCCGATGAAACCGGCCTGCATGACAGCGATCACGTCGCTGTTCTGCTGGATCACCGGGGTCACCTGGGCGATGTGTTTTTCGATCCGATCCATCGACGCATCGGGGGCCGATCCGAAGTTGTAGGAGAACCGGGGGATGATCTTGATCCCGGCCTCCCGCACGTTGCCGAACAGCGTGTCCAGGTTGGTCAGGAGGGAGTTCGGGACCGGCACGTTGCGGTAGTCATCCAACCGGATGTACATCCGCACCAGGGTGATGCCGTTCCGCCGGTGGGATGCCAGCTGCGAGGCGGACGTGTTGGAACCCCCGGTCGAGTCGACCACCGACGCACCCTTGTGGAAGCCGCGTTCCGGGTTGGCGATGACCGCGTTCGAGCCGCTGAAGGTCACGGTCTTTGTGCCTGCGTCGTTCGGCGGGCCGGTGACCGGCGGTTCGGTGACCGGTGTCGTGGACGCCGGCGGTTTTGGGGGTGGCGGTGGGGCTGTGGGCGGGGTCGTCGGCGCCGTGGTCGCCGGCGGTCGTGTGTTCTGCGGTTCGGTCACCGGCGTCGTTGGTGTCGGGGGGTCCGGTGCCGGTGGTTGCGGTGTCGTCGGATCGTTTGCCGGCGGCTCCGTCACCGGTGGGGCGCCGGGCGGGTTCGTCCCGGCGGTGGTGACGACCAGTGTCGGACCGTCGTCCCCGTCCCCGTCCTCGGTGGCGGACAGGGAGACATCGTTGACCCCTGAGCCGGTGTGGGTGATCACCAGATCGAGGAAGTCGTCGCTGACAACACCGGCCGGGAGGTCGAAGGTCAGCGGTTCACCCTTGCTGAACAGGCCGGAGGTGGTGGCCAGCAGGTCGCCACCCGTCGGGGCGTTTGCCGAGTTGAGTGAACTTTCGGTCCACGAACCTCCCGTGCCGAGCAGGACGGAGATGGTTCCCGCCCCCGGATCACTGCCGACGTTCACCGCCAGACCGACCGCCGCGGCGTTCTCGATCCCGGAAGTGTCGAACCGGAGATAACCGACTCGGGTCCGCCCGCCGTGTTCCAGTCGGATCTGGCTGTTGTTGAATGGTTTCGAGTTCTGGAGGTATGCGTCCTCGTCTGCCTCGATCGTGATCGTCGTTCCGCCGGGCAGGGTCGTCCCCGGCCCGGTGGTCGGCGGAGCGGTGGGCGATGGTGCGGTTGTCGGCGTCGTCGGTGGTGCGGTTGTCGGCGCCGGGCTGGTCGGCGGTGTGGTGGTCGACGGAGCGGTTGTCGGCGGGAGGGTCGTTGTCGGCCCATCACCGGCGGGTTCCACCGACAGCGCAACCTCGTCACCGATCTGGGCGGGCACCAGGAACGTCGCCGTCCCGTCCCCGACCGTCACGGTCTGAGACACGGATTGGCCGGACATCGGGTCGAACCAGCCGAGATCGTACGTACCGGCGGAAAGCCCCTGGATGCCCATGGCGGACGGGTTCTCGTTGGAGTAGGCGATGTACACGTCCGCCGTCGTGTTGCCAAGCACCCATTTTGTTCCCGCTGCGGCCAGCTGATCCGCCGGCTCGGTCTCGGCGAAACGGGTGGTGTCCATGAACGCATTGATGCGTCCGAGATCGGCCAGCATCGCCTCGGTCGGGTCGGTCGACTCCCAGGCGTCGTAGAAGAGCACGTACCCCCCGGCCATGACCGATGCCCAGAAGGACCGGCGCAGGGTGGTGCGCTCTCCGTCGTCCAACAGGTCCTTGTGCCACGGGTGGCACTCGGCCATCACGTAGACGTCCTCACCGAACTCGCCTGCCGTGTGCAGACCGTCGACGCTGGTGTACTTGGACTGTTGGCAGACCTGCTGGGAGAAGACGTCGATGTCGGTGTTTCCCAGGTATTGGTTCGACTGCCCGTTGTTGTGGTGGACACCGAGTGGGTGGACGTCGTCGTACCTGCGGATCTCGGCCGCAATGGCCTTGGCCTTCAGGACGTCGGTGCTGTTGTTGGAGCACCCCTTGATGATGTGTTCCTCGGTCGGCAGCCAGACCAGGTGTTGGTAGTGCCGGAACCGCTCGACCACGGTCTTGATGAACTGCTTCTCATCGCTCGGGAGGTTCGGGTTGCATGCGCCGAACGGCCGGGCGCCGTCGTCGTAGAGGTGGAACCACGTGACGATGCCCGCCTCGTCCAACTGGGAGAGGTAGGTGTCCCACTCGTCAAGGACCGCCGGGTCGACCCCGTTGTCCGGGTTGTTGCCGATGAACGGGTTTTCGTCGCCGCCACCGTCACCGCCGTTCGAGCGGGCGGCGTGGATGTAGATGGCCCGGACATCGTTGCGGATCAGCTGGTCGACGATGGACTGCTTCCGCGAGTCCGAGTAGTACAGGAAACCCTCCGGTCCGCCGGAGCCGGCCATGAAGTACGGCTCGCCGTTGCCCTCGTACGCGAACCAGTGTCCGCTGTCATCGACGGTGAGCTTGCCGACACCCGAACTCGGGTCGGCGGCAACCTGTTGGAGGCCGAGGGCGGCGCCTATGCCGAGTACACCGAGGACAACCACCAGCGCCGCCAGCGCTCTGGGGTGCCGCTGCGACGGGGAGTCGGCCGGGAAGAACGTGGTCACTGCTGCTCCTTCTCGAAGCGGTGTGGAGGGAGATGCCCGCAAGGCCCGCTTCACCCCGTCAATGTCCGCCAGGACGGGCGCGTTACGGGCAAACCACGATCTCCGGGGTCTTCCGGCTTTGGTGTCACGGAACGGCGTTGCCGGACAGAAGAGGACCGGTGCGCCGAACGGCATCGGTGAGGCGGGTGCGGTGGCGTGTTCGGCCGACGGGGCCTGCTGAACCGCCGCCTACGACACGTCGAAGAGCGGGCCGCTCAGGTACTTGGTGCCGGAATCACAGCCGAGGGTGACCACGGTCCGCCCGGAGCCCAGTTCGGCCGCCAGCTCGATCGCGGCGCAGACGTTGAGACCGGTCGAGGTGCCACAGAGCAGACCCTCCTCGGCAGCGAGCCTGCGAGCCATCGCCATGGCCGCATGCTGGTCGACGGTGCGAACCTCCGGGCAGCGGCTCCGATCGAGGAACGGCGGGGCAAACCCGACGCCGATGCCTTCCACCAGGTGCGGGCCGCCGACACCCGTGGTGAGCAGCGGTGACTGGGCCGGCTCGAGCGCAATGATCGGGCAGGGCACACCGGCCTGGTCGAGGCCGTCAGCGGTTCCCATGAGCGCACCCCCGGTCCCGACACCGGCACAGAATACGTCGACCGTCCCCCGGGTCTGCTCGGCGATCTCCAGACCCATCGGCACATACCCGGATCGAACGTCCGGCGAGCCGAACTGGTCCGCGTAGTGGCTGCCGGGTTCCTCGGCCAGGCCGTAGGCCCGGTCCCGCATGCCGGAGATCAACCCCGGCGTGATCGTTCCGTCGCTCGGTTCGATCAGAACCTCGGCTCCGTACGCCTCCATGGCCCGTAGCTTCACCGGCGAGAACGCATCGGAGGAGACGGCGGTGAACCGTAGGCCGAGCCGCGCGCACACAAAGGCAAGCGCCATGCCGGTGCTGCCACCGGTGTACTCCACGACCCGCCCACCCGGCTCGACGTCGCCGCGGGCCAGGGCCCCGGCGATTACCGACAGCGCCATCCGGTCCTTGTAGCTGCCGGTCGGGTTGCCGGACTCCAGTTTGAGATACACCTCCGCCGAGCCGGTCGGTACCACCCGCTCAAGGCGAACCAGTGGCGTGCCGCCGATCGCGCCGGTCAGTACGGGGTCGGATTCGAAGTCGGTCATGGGGTCATCTCGCTGTCGCCGACAGTAGGCCGTGGATCCACCGGGACGCGGCGGGCCGGTGCTCTGCGGCAGGTGCCGAGCGGCCTACCCGGCCTCCCGCCGTGGTTCGTCGGTTCCCTCCGGGCCTGCGGACCCTTCGCCGAGTGGTCCTGCCTCGTAGGAGTCCCGCAGTTGCGCCAGGTAGGCGACCGCCGCCTCCTTGTCCGGGGTGGCGTCCAGACCTCGGTTGAGCATCGCGCCGAACCACTTCTTGCTGTCCATTGTTGTTGTCTCGGCCCCCGGCATGCCGCCTCCGGCCAGCGCGGGCCCCACATAGGATCCGACCGGGACCGTTACCTGCACCGTCTCCGTCCTCGGCAGGAGACAGGCCCGGTCGTCGCAGGCCTGGTAGGCAATCGAGACCTCAATCGTCACCTCGTCCGGGTTGTCGGCTCTGACCAGGCTGGCCAGTTCGTCCGTGGCCCATACCGGCATCACAAACCGGACCAGACCACTCCATACGTTCAGGGACCCGATGCCGGGAAGCTCCAGCGGATGGGTCGGCGGTTTCTCGACCGGTAGCGACCGAAGACCACTCGGCCCGACGAGGGTCACCGTGGTGGCGACCATGCCGTCCGGAACCGGGGCGTCATAGACGTGTAGACCCTCCGGTAGGTTCATCTCAACGATGAGGCGGCGGATCGCCCCACCGCGGATCACCCCGCCGCCGCCGTGGTAGGTCAGCGTGATCCCGATTCCCGACTCGTCCGCCAGGCCGGTTGCGGGCTCCTCGGGTCCGAGCAGGATCTCGCCGAGTGCGGCGTCGATCAGCCCCTCGGCGCTCTCCCGCTGGGCCAGCGATTCATGGAACGAGGCCGCGGTGATCGTCCCGTCCTCAGCGACCAGGTAGGTGCCGGGAAACGGGATGCCGTGGTAGGGGACCTGCTCCTCGGTCACATGGTGATTGAGGATGCCGAACTCCCGGATGACCGCGGAGCCTTTGTCTGCGAGAAGGTCGTACGTGATGCTGTGATGCCTGGTGAAATCCTCAAGTGCACCGAGCTCGTCGTAGGACACGGCATACAGCCGGATGCCCGCATCGGCGAACTTCGGCATGGCGTTCTGCAGCTCGACCAGCTGCGTCATACACGGCGGTCACCACACGGCGGAGCGGAAGAACACCACCGCCGCTTTGCTCCGACCGCGGTCCTGGTGGAACGACACCGTACGGCCCTGTGCGCTGGGCAGCGTGAAGTCGGGGAACCGCTGACCGACGGCCGGTCCGATTTTGGTGTCCGCCGCCAGCGGTTGCCGCTGGCCGTCGGTAGTCGGTAGCGGCCCGACCAGTCCGAACCGGTCGAGATAGGGGTTGCTTTCCTGCTCCATCGGTGACCTCCCTGCCCAGAAGCTACTCCACGCAACCGCTCCGAAGGCATTCCCGACCCGGTACCCGGTGCATGATGCGGCGCCGGAACGACGGTTATTGTTGCCGGAGCGACGGGAAGGACACACGCTGAGATGACTGGCCGGATACGCGGTGCACCGGAACCGGGCGCCAGAGGCATGGGGTATTACCCGGAGGCCAGCAGGGCCACCACCGTCTTTGTGCTTGGGCTTCTCGGCATGCTCCTGTTTCCCCTGCTTGCACCGTTCGCCTGGGCGATGGGCTCCCAGGAACTGGCCGCCATCGACGCAGGACGGCGGTCGCCGGAAAACCGGCAGCTGGCGCTGATCGGCAAGATCCTGGGCATCGTGATGAGTGTCCTGCTCATCGTTTTTGTTGCGCTTGTGTTCGGCGCCCTCCTGATTGTGTTCCTCGTCTAAGCGGCTCGAGCGCAGGGTCGGACCGGTGCGTCGACACGTCAACCAACCGCGGTCGGGCCGATGAACACGTCGTTCTCCTTCAACGGCTCGAAGCCGACGTCGCGGTACAGACGCCCGGACGCCGGATTGTCCGCCTCGTAGCAGATCTTGATCCGCGTGGCGCCGGCATCCAGCAGACGGTTGACCCCGGCGGTGAGGATGTGGCGAGCGAGCCCTTTGCGCTGATGGTCCTCCTCGGTCCGCATCGGCTCCACCATGCCGAAGCCGGTCACCGGGTCGAACCAGAAGAGTCCGTAGGCCGCCGGATCACCCGCCGGGTCGAAGACAACCAGGTCGAGGTCCGGGTGGTACAGCGACGTCTGCCGTAACCGGGGTTCGGGGTCGATGTGCTTACGGCGTGCGTTGACCATGTGGTGGGGTCGATCCAAGGTCTCGCTCCGGCTTCGCAACAGGTAACCGGGGGCGCAGGCGCTGAGCTCCGGTCGGTTACCACCGTCCAGCCACCCCTCGACCAGCCCGTCCTTCTGGACCGTGAAACCCCGATCGAACAGGATCGCCCGCAGTTCCGTGTCGGTCCGGTCCACCTCCAGGTCGACCTCGGTGATTCCGACGGCCTTTGCGTCGGCGAGTCCGCGGTCGATGACCCGGGCGACGCGGTCTGGCGGGGCGTCCGGCATGGTCATGGGGGCGATCATCATCTCCTCGTACACCCCGGACGAGCTGTCGCCCCAGTCGATGACGATAAGCGCCGCCTCGGGGTTGCCGTCGCCGTCGAACCAGAACAGCTGCTCAAGCCGGTCGGTGGAGCGCACGTCCCGCCACCACCACTGCAGGTCCGCAGCCTCGTAGGTTCCTTTCACCGGGTGGGCGTTCCTGGTCCGTTGTAGCAATGTGGTGACCGCTTCCAGGAAGTCCAACCCGACCAGGCGGCGCTCCTCGAGCGATGAGAGGGGATCGGTCATGGCTGGAATCTAACCGATGGGCCCGATCGCCGTTGTCGACTTACGGCTCGGGGTCCGGCCGAACAATTGCCGGAGCCGATCCCGGTCCGCACGGTACGATCACGGGCGATGAACGACTGGTCCGATGCGCAGGACGCCCACCTCGATCCGGTTGTTGCGGCGGCCTACGACCGCTCAACCGCGGAGGAGTTTCGGCCGGAGGTCATCCGGGCAACGGTCGACCTCCTGGCACAACTCGCCGGTGACGGCCGAGCGCTGGAGTTCGCCGTCGGGACGGGGCGGATCGCCCTCCCGCTGTCCGAACGCGGCGTTTCGGTCAGCGGGATCGACCTGTCGGTCCCGATGCTGGATCGATTGCGGGCCAAACCCGGTGCGGAGCTGGTGAACACAACCGTCGGGGACATGACCACAACGGTGGTCGGTGACGGATTTTCCATGGTCTATCTGGTCTACAACACCATCCACAATCTGCTCAGCCAGGACGACCAGGTCGAGTGTTTCCGCAACGCCGCCCGCCATCTCGGACCCGGCGGGTGTTTTGTGATCCAGACCATGGTCCCGGAGATCGGTCGTCTCGGCCCGGGGGAGCGGTACGTGCCGTTCGACGTGTCGGCCACCCACCTCGGATTCGACGAGTACGTCGACCCCGTCAACCAGATACTCGTATCGCATCACTACCACATAGACGGTGACCGGGTCCGAACGTCATCGCCGGCCTTTCGGTACGTCTGGCCGAGCGAGCTCGATCTGATGGCAAAGCTGGCCGGCATGACCCTGGCCGAGCGATGGGCGGACTGGGATCGGTCACCGTTCACCGGTGAGAGCCCGGCCCACGTCTCGGTTTGGCGGACGGCGGCGTAACCACCGGGCGGGCCTGCGCTGCTGGCCCCGGGTCCGATGGACGGCGTCGATCGCTCGGTGCAAAGCTTGACCGATGGACGTCGAACCGTTGCATGGGGAATTCGGGGCCCGGGTCACCGGTGTTGAGCTGGCCGGACCGATCGACTCGGAGTTGGCCGACGCACTCCATGAGGCGGTCGACGAGTACTCGGTGCTGCTCTTCCCCGGTCAGGGCATGACGGACGAGAAACAGATGCAGCTCACCGAGGCGCTCGGTGAGCCGGAGGAGAACCACGTGACCTTCGGACGCACCGGCGAAGTCGAGTACCTGGGGACCATCGGGAACGTGATCGACGGCGAGCGAAAGCGGGAGCACGCCGATCCCCACTCCAGGAGCCAGCGGGGCAACAACCTGTGGCACTCGGACTCGTCGTTTCGGCTTGTGCCGTCCTACGTCTCGATCCTCCACGCCTACGAGGTTCCGGAGGTCGGCGGTGAGACCGAGTTCGTCAGCCAGCGCGCGGCGTACGGGCGGCTGGCATCGGACCGACAGGCCGAGATCGAGGAGCTGCACGTCCTCCACGACTACGTCTTCAGCCGCACCAAGGTTGCACCGGTGCATGACAACCACGCCGCCTCGCTGCCACCGATCGAACAGAAGCTGGTCCGGAAAAACCCTCGAAACGGGCGGGCGAACTACTACGTCGGCTCACACGCCCGATCGATCGTCGGCTGGACCGGCATTCGGAGCCGCAAGCTGATCGACCAGCTCAACGAGGAGGCGACCGGGCCGGAGCACCGGTGGGTGCAGCAGTGGCGACCGGGCGACACCCTCATCTGGGACAACCGTTGCATCCTGCACCGCGGTGCCGGGTACGACGCCGACAGGTACCGGCGGTATCTCCGCCAGTCCCGGGTCCGGGGCCGTGGGCCAACGCTCGACGTGGGCTGACCCGCCGGAAACCGTCGCCGTTCGTATGGCCGTGATTCAAGTCGTCTCTCCTCGTGCCGCAGCGGTCTTGGCCGCGGCCTCAACTCGGCCGACATAGCCTGGCCAGTCGATCTCCTCGTCGCCCGGCACACTCTGGTCGCCCCGGTATCGACCGGCCGCGCCGTCGATCAGTTCCCGGAGGATGTCCAGGTGTCCGACGTGCCTCGCCGTCTCCACGGTCATGTGGGTCAGGACGCGAAGCAGGGTCGGGTGCCGGACCTCCTCCGGCCACCAGGGGACCGTGCCGGTGTCCGTCGAGGCCGTCACGGCGAACGTCTCGTTGGCGTGGGCCCAGGTGTCCCGGAACAGGTCCAGAATCTCCTCGCTCGACTCGTCGGCGGTTGCGAACATGTCGGCGTTGATCTCGGCGTCCTCCTCTGTCCACGGCATCGGCGCCGGCCAGGGGCGTCCGAACGTTTCGCCGAAGTAGCCGGCCTGCACGGTTGCCAGGTGCTTCACGATGCCCAAGAGGTTCGAGCCGGTGCCGGTCAGCGGCCGCCGGAGGTCGTATTCGCCCAGTCCGGCCAGCTTGTCCAGCGCTCCCTCATGCAGCACGGCCAGCGACCGGATGAGGTCTGCCTTTTTGTCCTCCATGAGCAGACGCTAGTGCGCAGCCGACTGCGGCGCCGTCGATCGCACCCGGTCGGCTGCGAGGGGGCGGAGTTGCCGATCGTCCATTCATCGTTTATCGTCGATTAACGATGAATGCCATCGATGTCTCCGCAGAACAAGCCGCTACCGCCATAACGGCCGAACAGGCCGAAGAATATGCCGCCTGGTTCCGGTGTCTCTCCGACGGAACCCGGATCCGCATCCTGAACTATCTGTCGGGCAGGGCCGAACCGGTCACGGTCGGCGAGGTCGTCGAGGCCGTCGGCAAAAGCCAGTCGACCGTGTCCAAGCATCTGCAGATCCTGGCCGATGACCGGTTCGTCTTCACCCGTGCGGACGGGATCCGGACGTTGGTCACCGTCAACACCACCTGCATGACCGCACTGCCGGATGCCGCTGCGGCCATCATGGCCACGGATCGGATCGAGGGTCGATGATCGTCCAGTCGCTGTGGCTCCTCGTCGAGCTGGCCGCCCTGTTCCTCGGCGTTGCGTTCTTCATCCAGCTGTTTCAACGCCGCTTCGGTGCGGCACGGCTACGACGTTGGATGGGCGGCCCGCCGCTGGCGGCGGCGCTCAAGGGCATCGCCGTAGGGTTTGTCACCCCGTTCTGCACGTATTCGGCCATCCCGATGTTGGTCGGCCTTCGCCAGGCCGGGGTCCCCCCGGCCGGATACGTGGCGTTCATCGCCGCCGCGCCGGTCCTGGACCCGGTCCTGTTCGGCGCACTGGTCATCATCGTCGGCCCTGAGGCGGCCCTGGTCTACACGGCCCTGACCTTCACCGCGGCGCTTACCCTGGCCCTTGTCGCCCAGCGGGTCGGCATCGAACGGCACCTCAAACCACTGCCGGCCGTGGCGAACGGCGTCGTTACGTCGCCCTCGGCGGTGACACTCGGAGCATCGGAATCGATGCCGCTGTCCGTCACCGGCTCCACCGGAGTCCCGATGTCGACGGCGGCCCTCCCGTCGCCGTCCAACGCGGACCCACATGCCGAACGGGTCGGGGACGGCAGCACGGACTCGGCGGCCGTCGCCCCGGAACCGGAGGCCGGTGGCACGTGCGGGGTCGGCGGTTCCGATCAGCCGTGGCAGGGGCTCGGTCCGGAGAGTCGGCGGGCGATGACGGCTGCGGTGCAGCTCCTGCGATCGGTCGGGTTGTTGCTCCTTGCCGGGGTCGGGGTCGGCCTGCTGATCGAAGCCGTCGTGTCACCGGAGGCGATCGCCACCATCACCGGCAGCAACGCCGCGTGGTCCATACCGCTCGCGGCGATGCTCGGCACCCCGCTGTACGTGCAGACCAGCCTCTTTGTACCGGTCGCCGATGCGCTGGCCGGGGCGGGTGTCGGTATCGGGGCCATCGTTGCCCTCACCGTCTCCGGGGCCGGGGCGAACGTTCCGGAGTTCATCATCCTCACCAAGCTGGCCGCTCGGCGGTTGATCGCCACCTTCTTCGGGTATGTGTTCTGTGTGGCCCTGGTCGGCGGCTTGATCGCCCAGGCCCTGCTCGGCTGATAGCCACGCCGGGACTCCGGTCAAAAGACACCGGCGAAAAACCGTGAGGGGAAACCGGCCGCCCGTTCGTTACTACAGTGATGGGTGTTGCCGACATAGTGACCGAGGGCTGCGTGAGCATCGGCGATCAACGGACAGATCGGTGGGGAGATCAGCAACTGGAGGCGTTGTACGACGCCCACGTTCGCGATGTCTATCGCTATGTTCACCGCATGTGCCTCGACCACGCGGTGGCCGAGGACGTCACCCAGGATGTCTTCATCGCCGCCATGCGGACACCGCAGGCCGACCTCACGGTCGGATGGTTGATGCGAAGCGCCAGGAACCGTTTGATCGACATCGTGCGACGGGACGCCAACCACCGGGAGAAGGTTAGGTTGCTCAGCAGGTCCCGGGCCGCGGAGCGAGATGACATCGGGCACGCGGTGGAGAGCCTGCGACTGCGGGAGGCGATGTCTCGGCTCCGCCGTGAACATCGGATCTGCCTGATGCTCCACTATGTGGACGGCTGCTCGGTCGGTGAGCTGGCAACGTCACTCGGCCGGTCGTACAAGGGAGCGGAAGGGCTGCTGTCGCGGGCGCGGACGGCACTTCGGACGGAACTGGAGGGCGATCGATGAACGACGACGCACTCGGTCGGGAGCTCGGACGAATCGGCGGTGAAGGACCGTCCGAGGAGTTCGTCGGCTCGCTGCGACGGCGATTGGCCGAACGGGAGCCGGTCGATTCCGACCCGACGGTGAACGGATCGCGGCGGCCGACGATCTGGCTGCTCGCCGCGGCCGCAGCGGTGGCCCTGCTCGTGGCGGTGCAATTCCGGCCCGGCGAGGATCCGGCCCTCGAGGTGGCCGCCACGTCCGAGGCTCAGACGGTCGGCGATGCGTGGCTCGCCGCGATCGAGGAGGCGGACAGGGCGTCTTTTGTTGCATTGCACGCCCCCGGTTTCGAAGCGGACGACACCCTGATGGGGTACGCCAAGGAGATCGACGTCCTGACCCCGGCCAGAATCACGGACCTCTACTTCGACGGGTTCGATGCCTTCCAGGCGTCACTGGCGGTTGACGGCGACACCGTCCGGGGTGAGGGCTGTCGCACCGGCGAGCAGGGTCGAGCGACGTGTGTGTTCACCACAACGCTGATCGGAACCGCGGCGTACAGCTATCGGATCTCGGTCGACCTGACCGTTGCGGACGGGCGGATCACCCGGCTGGCTTTCGAGGACGTGACAACCGAGCCGGCCGACCTTCGATCCCTGATCGAGCCGTTCCTCGAGACCGAAGCCACCGAGGAGGACCGGGCCTGCCTGGTGCTCGGGTTCAACACCGTGGGTTGCGGACGCCACGACTCGGACTTTCTCACCCGTTACATCGAGTACTACGAGGCCGACCGGGCCGAAACCGATGCCGACAGTGGCACCGGCAACGACGGCTGACGAAGGTAGCTGGTGCCGGTTGCCGGTTGCCGATGACTTGGGGTGCCGGTTACCGGTTGACGATTGACGATGACCTGTGGCGCCGGTTACCGGCTGAGCAGATGGCGCCCGTTACCGGCTGCCCATGACGGTGTTGCGGTTTCCCGTCGTCAGCGCCTGCCGACCGGGATCAGCCGGTTGAGACGCAGTCCCCGATCTCGGCCGGGTCGAACGGTGACGACTGGTAGACCTGGTTTATCCAGTTGCCGAAGAGCAGGAACGCATGGGACCGCCAACGGTTGACCGGTGGCGATGACGGATCGTCGTTCGGGAAGTACTGGTGGGGGATGGTGATCGGTGTACCGGCATCGACGTCCCGGAAGTACTCCTTGGCCAGGGTGCCCGAGTCATACTCGATGTGGTTGAACATGTAGAGCCTGCGATGGTCCTCCTCGGAGATCAGGCAGACCCCGGTTTCGTCGGACTCCATCAACAATTCCAGGCCCGGAACGGCCAGGACGTCCTCCTTGCGGATCTCCGTCCACCGGGACACCGAGACGGCAAAGTCGTCCGAGAACCCCGACAGGTACGGCGACGTCGGTTGGAGGTTTCGGTGGCGGTACACACCGAACGCTTTGGTGTCCAGGAGGTGCTTCGGCACCCCGTGGAAGTGCCACAGTCCGGCCATCGCCCCCCAGCAGATGAGGAAGCTGGAGCTGACGTTTGTTTTTGTCCAGTCGAGGATCTTGGTCAGCTCCGGCCAGTAGTCCACCTCTTCGAAGTCCAACGTCTCAATGGGGGCGCCGGTGATGATGAACCCGTCGAACTTCCGGTCCTTGACCTCCTCCCAGGTCCGGTAGAAGGAGATCAGGTGTTCCTCGGGTGTGTTTTTCGAGGAGTGACTGCCGACCCGCACCAGGGTCAACTCCACCTGAAGCGGGGTTGATCCGAGCAGACGGGCGAGCTGGGTCTCGGTTGCGATCTTGTCCGGCATCAGGTTGAGCAGGCCGATCTGGAGCGGCCGGATGTCCTGGCGGGTGGCCGTTGATTCGTCCATCACCATGACACCCTCACGCTCAAGCACATCGCGGGCGGGGAGAGCGTCGGGGATCTTGATCGGCATGGCCACATGGTAGTGCTGGCCACCGACCCCGACCGCGTTCGAACAGGCCGCCCGTTTGCCCGATGGGTCGGGCAAGCGGTTCGGCGCGCTTGGCGACGATGATTACTGGATGATCTCGAAGGTTGTGGCGAGTGCAACCCCGAATGCCTCACCGGCCGCGGTGGCGCCGCCCCGGAGAAAACCGTCCGGTGATGCCATGTCCCCGCCGAGGTTCTGCAGGTAGACCTCGTGACAGGCCAGCGACTGAACGCCCGCGTCGAAGCTGCGGGTGACGTCGACTGCATGGGTGGCGCTGGGGCTGCCGGAGAACGCAACCAGCCGGACACCGTCCCAAGCCGGTCCGGCGTCGGTGAAGACCCACGGATTGCCCGCATCCCGGACCGCATCCAACCGCGACTCACCGACCGCTCGATGGTCGGGATGATTCCAGCTGGGCCCACCCCACGACTCGCGGAAGTTGATCGACAGCACCACCTCGGGTCGGTGCCGTCTGATCACCTCCGTCAGGGTCTCGCGCAGGGCAATGCCGGCAACGATCAGCCCGTCGGGGAGGCCGAGGAACTCGACATCGGTGACGCCGACAACCGAGCAGGCGTTGAGCTGCTCCGTCCGACGGACGGGACCGGTCTCCGCCGGGTCCATGGAGGTAATGCCGGACTCCCCGTCGGTGACCAGGACGTACGGAATGTGTTTGCCCTGAGCGGTCCACCGGGCGACGGCGGCCGCCGCGCCGTACTCCATGTCGTCGGGGTGGGCCACCACCACAAGACCGCGGGACCAATCTTCGGGAAACGCTTCGAGCGTCGACATGCGGACATGGTAGATCCGTGCGGCCGGCTGCGTGGGCGTTGTGCGGGCACCCCCCTCCGGCGGCATCCGGCCCGAACGCTCGGAACCGGGGCGGCGGGCGGCCCCGATCCCCGACCTCGGCCCCGGTCACCCGGTGGCCAGATGTTCGGACACCGAGCGACGGAAGGTGGCGATGCGGTCCCGCAGGTCCGGCCGCATCCGCCCGTGATTGGCCCGAAGGAACGGCTCGGAAAGGACCTCCCGCTCGGTGATGGTCTCCCCGTTGCGGAACTGGTCCCGGGTGAGGTCGAGGTCCACCCCGTCGATTCTGTTCCAGTAGTGGTGCTCCTGGAAGGTGCCGTGCCGGTGCACCTCACCGAGCACCAGCTCTCCGCCGAGGTGTTCCCACGCCACAAACGACGAGACATCGCAGTGGCCCCGCGACGGGATGCGCCGATCCCACAACTCCGGTACGGCGGCCGTCTCCCGGGCCCAGCTGCGGTTCACCGCTTCGATGATCATTAGACGTTCTGCCATGTGCGTTCCTCTCGTTGACCGGTGAAGGGCAACCTAGAGAGGCGCTGTGACAGTTGACTACGGGGTGCCGTCCGGATGCTCCAGGTGCTCCAGGAGGTGCCGGGTGACCCGGTCCGGTTGCTCCAGGTGTACGAAGTGGCCCGCACCGGGCAGCTCGACCCGCTGGACCCCGGCCGGAAAGTCCGCCGGTTCGATGGTGTGGTCGAAGAGCCGCCGATCCATGCAGCCGTCGGCGTCGCCATGGATGATGAGGGTCGGGACCGGGATCTCGTGCCGGCTCATCGCCTCGGTCGTGCGGAGACCGAGGAGAATCGGCGGGGTCGCGTTCCTGCGGTAGTAGCCAAGCGATGCGCCGAGCACCCCCGGCTGCTCGAAGCGCTGCCGGAGGTCCCGCCACTCGGTGGCCGACATCGCATAGCCGGGTGACCACCGTCGCCACAGGCGGCGAATCAGCCACCAATCGTTGGCGCTCACCGCCCGCTCGGCCACCAGACGGAGCTGGAAGAACGTCATGTACCACGACAGGATCAGTTGCTTCGGCACCCGCCGAACCGCGTCCGGGATCCGGGTCAGAGGAGGGATCGCGATCGCCGTGATCGACCGGAGCCGCTCCGGGTGTGCGGTCCCTGCGGTGTAGGCGATGGCCGCGCCCCAGTCGTGACCGACCAGGTGGGCGGCCGGGGCGTCCAGATGGTCGAGCCAGCCGGTGACGTCCCCGGCCATGGTGATCAGCGAGTAGTCACCGTCGGCCGGTTGAGAGGACGGTTCGTAGCCTCGGAGTGTCGGCACGATCACCTGATATCCGGCGTCTGCCAACGGGCCGACCTGGTGGCGGAAGGTGTCGGGCGAGTCCGGAAATCCGTGGAGGCAGAGAACAACCGGCCCGTTCGCCGGACCGGTCCGGGAGGCGGAGAACCGACGTCCGCCTGCTTCCAGCGTGATCGGTTGGCCGACCGCAGTCACTGCAGGTCGACGCCCTGGCTCGCGGCGATCAGCCGGACCTCGTCCGACAGCGGCACGCGCCGCGGGGTGTAGGTGGGCAGCATGGCCCGGAGCGTGCCGGGGATGGCGCCGTTGCTCCAGTTCCGCCGCACCGCCTGCGAGAGCATTCGCCAGGTCCGGACCTCCGGGCCGACGGTCTCACGCTGCAACACGGTGGCCATGCGGAGCAGCATGCGGAGGAAGTGGACCTGGCTGTATGAACCGACGGCAACTCGATGGGGGTACCGGCCGACAACGGCGTGGTAGGCGTCGAACGTGACGGTGCGATGTTCGATCTCCTCGGCCAGATGCCAGGCCAGCAGGTTCAACCACCCCGGGTCCATCGTGTCGGCATCGCAGA
>JBCCGJ010000098.1:0-17118 GCA_039029335.1 Actinomycetota bacterium
AGGACAAAAGCGGCAACGGTCCCGAGCGTCAGCCGGTCGTCGTAGACCCAGTAGCCACCGACCCCGAGCGCGATGGCCGTGGTGAGCGCACCGGTCGCCTCGACGATCGGCAGGTACCATGCGGCGATTCTGACCGAGCGCATGTGGGTCCGGTAGAGCGCCCGATTCGTGTCGGCGAACCGGGCGGCCTCGATCTCCTCCCGGGCGAACGCCTGGACGATCCGGACCCCGGAGATACCCTCCTGCAGCCTGCTGAGGGTGGTCCCGATGTTGTCCCTGACCGCCAGGTACGCCCGGTTGGAGTCACGCTGGAACTTGACACTTGCGGCGGCCACCACCGGCACGGTCAGCAGGCAGAGCAGCAACAGCTCGATGCTGAGCACCGCCAGAACCACGGCCGAGAGCAGGAGCAGCAGGCCGGCGCTGACGAACATGAGCAGGCCGAACTGCACCAGATCCTGCAGCGAGTCGATGTCCGACGTCATGCGGGACACCAGCACCCCGGACTTCTCCCGGTCATAGAACGGCATGCTCTGGCCGAGCATCCGATCGAAGACCCGGTTCCGAAGATCCCGAAGGAACCCCTCGCCGACGTGGGCCAGGTTGACGATCGACCATCGGTAGGTCACGTAGGCCAGGACGGCGACCAGAACGTACAGGCCAACGGAGATGTTGAGCTGGGTCCGGTCCCCCACCCGGAGGCCGGTGTCGATGGCCCGCCGGACCAGGAGCGGACCGGCTAGGGTCAGCAGCGTCCACAGCACCAGGCCGACCGAGGCGATGGCCGCCCGCCGACGGTAGGGCCTGATCAGCCGAGCGGTTCGAACCAGCACCCGGCGGAGCCCGTCGGTTCCCAGCCGGTCGTCCTCACCGACACCGATGGACAGTCGCCACGCCATCAGCCCCGCACCTCCGCCGCCGCAGCGTGGCCACCACCGCTCTCCGCAGCAAGCACTCGCCGGTACCGCTCGCTGGTCTCCAGCAGCTCCTCGTGGGTGCCCGACTCGGCAACGGCCCCGTCGTCGATCAGGACAACTCGATCGGCCAGGGCGACGGTGGCGGCCCGGTGGGCGATCACGATCGTCGTTCGACGGTGCATAACCTGATCGAGGGCGTCGGCGATCTCGTGCTCCTTGGTCGGGTCGACCGCGGAGGTTGCGTCGTCGAGGATGAGGACCCGGGGGTCCGCCAGCACCGCCCTGGCGATCGCCAACCGCTGCCGCTGCCCGCCGGACAACGAGAAACCCCGCTCGCCGACCTCGGTCCGGTAGCCCTCAGGCAGGTCGTCGATGAAGTCCGCACCGGCCGCCCTGGCCGCCCGACGGATCGCCTCGGGGTCGGCGTCCGGATCGGCGAACGCAACGTTCGCCGCAACCGATGCGCTGAACAGGAACGTCTCCTCGAACACCAGACCAACCTCCCGCCGAAGGTCCTGGGGCCGCAGCTCCCGGACGTCGATCCCGTCGATCAGAACCTGACCGGCGTCGACGTCGTAGAACCGCGGTATGAGGTTGGCCACGGTCGTCTTACCCGATCCCGTGGCCCCGACAAGGGCCACGGACTCGCCGGCCTCGACGGTCAGGGAGAACCCGTCCAGGACCGGCTGGTCCGTCCCGAGCCCGTAGCCGAACGAGACATCGCGGAACTCCACCCGACCTCGGATGGTGTCGTTCGGCAGCGTCTTCGGTTTTGTCGGTGCGGTGATCGTCGGGGCGGTACCGAGAAGCTGCTGGATCCGGACGCCGGCGGCGGCCGCCCGCTGGCCGGTGGTGACCGCCATGCCGAGTGTTCGTAGGGGCTGCACCATCAGCAGCACGTAGATGTTGAAGCTGACGAGCTGGCCGATCGTCATGTCACCGTTCAGCACGAGGTTGCCGCCGTAGGCCAGGACAACGATCAGGCCGAGGTTCGGAACGATCTCGATCGCGGGCAGGTAGCGGGATCTGATCATCAGTGCGTCCATCGACGGGTGGTAGACGTCGTCGGCGGCGTCGGACAGCTTCCGGGCTTGCAGCGCTTCCGCACCGAACCCCTTGATCACCCGGACCCCGACCACGGACTCCTCGACGACCGAGGCGAGCGCCGCGGAATTGGCCTGGACGTCGGCGACCCGGGGGAACAGGCGGGAGGAGAACGCCCTGCCGAGCACGTAGACAAGCGGCAGCCCGACCAGTGAAAGTGCGGCCAGAACCGGTTGGGAGACGAACATGATCACCGTGACCGCCAGGATGGTGACCACGCTGCCGGTCATCATCGGCACCATGGTCACGAAGTTCTGGAACTGCTGCAGGTCGGTGTTGGCCCGGCTCATCAGGTCCCCGGTCGCGTTTGCGTCGTGGAACGAGAAGTGCAGCCGTTGCAGGTGGGCGAATATTCGGTCCCGAAGCCGAGCCTCGATCAGTCGGGCGTTGTGGAATGCCGTGTAGCGCCGAAGTCCCAGCATCGTGCCGGACAGGAGCCCGGCGGCCACGATGGCGATGGCCCACCACCACAGTCGAGTGGGGTCACCCGTGCTCCCGTCCTCGATGCCCCGATCGATACCCAGTTGGACCAGTATTGGGATCGCCACCCGCCCGACGGCCCAGGTGAGACCGATCGACATACCGACGAGCAGACCGGCTCGCTGGCGGCGCATCGTCTGGGCCAGGAGGCGCCATCCAGCCGTGCTGGCGGTGCGGTCCCCCGGTGGTACCGGTCTCTTCATCGACGATTCGACAGTACCCCTGCTGCTTCGGCCGGGCGATTTTGACGCACCGGAGCGGGATTATCTACCGTGGTCCGCAGTGTTGGCGTGTTCGGCGGCTGGACCTCTCCTCTCAGCCGCCGAATACTCCGTTTTGGGCCCGGTGCGGTCGGTCGGCGCGCCGGTTCGGCCGCTGGTCAACGGTCCGCATCGATGATCAGGAAATCGGCGATCTGGACCTCCGCACCGTAGTCGGCAAAGTCGCCGTCTGCCCTGGCCTGGCGGAACCCACCCCAGTTGATGGTGCGGTAGTGCGGTGCGTCGCCCGGCGCCACCGATCCGGGCAGCGGCGCATAGTCGGTCCGGTAGGACGGGTTGAAGAAGTAGGGCACGGAGAGCCGAGGGCGGTCGGTGACCGGCCGGACCCGATGGAGAGCGGCCTGATATCGGTCGTTCGACCAGACCTGCATCATGTCCCCGGTGTTGACCACCAGCGCACCGTCGAGCGGCTCGACGTCGACCCAGCTGTCGCCGAGCTGGACCTGCAGGCCGCCGACATCGTCCTGGAGCAGCAGCGTCAACGCCCCGGCATCGCTGTGGTGGTGGAGGGCCATGTCGCCCAGGGCGGTGACGTCCTGAGCCTCGTCGGCCGAGAGCAGGTCACCGAGTGGGTAGTGGTTGAGCCGGATGAAGCTGGTGTGGTCACCGACGAAGTGGGGATGGAGTCGGTCCGGCGCCTCCCCGAGCCCGACCGCAAACGCCGCCAGCAGGCGGAGGGCCACCCGCTCGCAGTCCTGCAGATACTCGACCATGGTGTCGACGAAGCCGTCGATGTCGGGCCACTGGTTCCGCCCGTCAACCTCGTGATGGTTTCGAGGGTCGCCCGCCGGGAGGTCGGGGAACGGCACGTGGGCGATGTCCAGCACCTCCTTCAGGTCCCGGGCGTTCTTGGTCAGCTCACGGTCGTAGTAACCCCTGGTGTTCTCCTTGGTCCGCATGATGCGGCGCTTGGTCTCGATCGGTTGGGCGAAGAACGCCGTGGCCTGGCGCCACACGGCGTCAATCGTCTGACCGGAGATGCCGTGGTTCACCACCTGGAAGAACCCGAAGCGGGCCGCAGCGTCAGCCACCTGCTGCACCACGGTGTCCGGGACGCCGACGTCGGAGAGGCTGATATCGGTCAGTTCGGCGAGGTCGATCACCGGAACGGTCGGTCCGCTCATCGGTCGACCTCCAGCAACGGCTCGGCCGCCGGATCAACGCTCGATCCCCCGGCCCGGGCCGCCGAGGTCACCACGAGGTACACCCCGAGGACCACCAGCAGACCGCCGACGGCCTCAACCGGCCCGAGGCGTTCGTCGCGGATCAGCCAGCCGAAGGTCACACCGAACACCGGTATGAGGTAGGCCGAGGCGGCCGCCTGGGTTGGTGTCGCCCGGGTGGCCACCGTGGCGAGCAGCGCAAAGGTCACGGCGTTGGCCGGTATCGCCGCGTAGAGCAGCGGAACGAGAAGGCCGACCGACCAGTCGGTGGAGCCTGTGCCCTCCGCGACCAGCCCGACCGGGACCAGAATCGCGGCGGACATCATCAACTGAACCCCGACAAGCATCACCGGGGTGACCCGGCTGAAATCGCGCCACTTCATATAGACGTTGCCGAACGCCCAGGCCAGGGCGGAGAAGGTCATCATGGCGACACCGGCCGCTGCGGTTGCGCCGGACATGGACGGAGACGCCAGGACGACCGTTCCGGCAAAACCCGTTGCCAGGCCGAGCGCCCCGACCCGGGAAACCACCGTGTTGAGCAGCAGGAAGGTGAGCAGCGCGGTGAACAGCGGCATCGTGCTGGCGATGAGGGACGCAAGACCCGCCGGCACGCGGCTGACACCGGCCACCAGGAGGCCGCTTGAGACGGTGGTGATGCTGAAGGAGACAACAAAGATGTTGAACAGATCGGCCGTCCGGGTTGGCAGTCGCTCGCCCCGCAGTAGGGCGAAGCTGATCAGGAACGTGCTGCCGATCACGGTCCGCATCCCGGCCAGGAGAATGGGGGTGGTGTGATCCAGGGCGAACTTCAGCGCGGTGAAGTTCCCCCCGATCAACAGGGCGATCAACACGATGGTGGCAAGCACCAGCTTGGAACTCATGGACTCCCCGGACTTCGATCGGCCGAACCGAGTTCACTCGGTCTCCGGGCCTGCGGCAAATCGCTTTCCCGGCCGCCACCACCCCGATGGAGAACGCCGCAACGCACTGGTCGCCGGGCGTCAGGCGATCGCAACCGGAGGGTTGACCGCGCCGCCCGACATCAGCGATCGACCGGCCGCCGCAGGGCCGGGGGCGACGAACCGACGGCCGGTGTGTTGACCACCTGACGAGGGGTGCCGGTCAGGGCAGGGACTACAAACGCCTCAGGTGCCGTCCGTCGGGAGGCGTTGCATCGACGGCCCGTTCCGGTCGGTGTCGCCCCAGTACTCCGGCAGTCGGAGATACCCGACCCGGTCGAGGGTGACGGCCGGGGTGAGACCCTGAACCGACTTCAGGCGCTGGATGGTCCGGATGTGCGACAGCTGCTCGTAGAAGACCATCCACAGGGACGCCTCCAGCGTGTAGGAGATGAAGCCGCCACGGTCCGGATCCGGGCCGGCGCCTCGGGGCAGCGTGGTGATCACGTACTCCCAGAAGTAGGTTCCGCGAACGCTGGTCCGATCCTCCCGGAGAACCTGGATCGGGTTGTCGGCCACCACCTGCTCCAGCCACGCGATCCCGATGGCCATCTTCTCGATCAGGTCCGGCACCTGCCAGTAGAGGTCCTCGTCGAGGAGCCGGTCGTACTTCATGTCCGGCCCGAGGTGATGGTGTTTCCAGACGATGGGCTCCGGATCGTTCCCGTCCGGCCACAGCAGGTGGGCGCAGCGACGATGGGGAAACACCAGCGCGTCCCACGCGATATGTGAAACCTGCCTGCGGATCGACCACCACATCCATTCGGTCTCCGGACTGAGATTGTCGAAATCCAGTTGCTGGTCGGCCAAACCGTCCACTTCGGCCGTAACCCACTCGACGAGGCGCCGATACGGCGGCATCAGTCCGCTGGCCGGATCGTCCGGCATCTCGATGACGTCCCGGTCGACCGGTGCCATCAGCCGCTCGACCTCGCGTGGCCCGTCTCGGCAAGCCTGGACCGGACCTCGGGCAGAACTTCGGTGGCCAGGCGCTCGATGTTGTTGCCCATGAAGTCCGGGTCGACGCCGGGCGGCAGACCGGATGACGCAATGTCGGTGATGCCGTATTCGGTGCAGAAGCCGACGATCTCCTCGATGCACTCGGCCGGCGTGCCCATAAAGGCCGACTGCGGGATCCCGCCGGGCTCACGCCACCCGTAGTCGTCCGGGGTTGCCGCCATGAACTTGTTGTAGATCGCCATCCGGAACTGCTCGGCGGTGCGGATGACCGGCCAGTCGCGTTCGCGGTCGTCGGTGACGTAGAAGGATCGGATGATGCCGACCCGATAGTCCTCCGGGGAGCGGCCGTCCTCGGCGACCGCCCGGCGGTACGGGTCAAGCACCTCGTGTCGTTTTCCCTGGGGCAGCAGGTTGGTGCCGAACCTGGCTGCCCGGTTCGCCCCGGCCTCGCTCATTGCGGCGATCCACAGTGGCGGTCCGCCCGGCTGCACCGGTTTGGGGTGAACGTCGATCCCGGACAGGTCGTAGCGTCGTCCCCGGTAGTCGAACGGCCCGTCCGACCAGGCCAGACGGAGGATGTCGATGCCCTCCTCGGTCATCGAGACCCGGTTCTTCAGCGGCACCCCGAACGCGGCGAACTCCTCGGGCACGTAGCCCATGCCGATGCCAAGCTCCATCCGGCCGTTGCTCAGATGGTCCAGGACCGCCATTTCCTCTGCCAGGCGGATCGGGTGGTACAGCGGCAGCAGTGCGATGTCGGTGGAGATCCGGATGGACTCGGTCCGAGCGGCGATGGCCCCCGCAAGCGGCTGGAAGGCGGGGAGGTAGCCATCCTCCAGAAAGTGATGCTCGGTGAACCAGACGTGGTCGAATCCCAGCCGATCGGCATGGACGGTCTGTTCCAGCGTGGCCGCATAGACGTCGGTCATGGAGAGGGAACTGTCCGGCGTCCGCCGACAGTCGTACATCAACCCGAATCGGAGCGGAGGAGCCATCGCACCGGTCTACCGCACGCGGTCGACCCGGACCAGTTCCAGGGACCGGTCCGGGCCGACGGAGTTGATGGAGCCGACGGGTTGGCTGAGGTGCGTGGGCTGAGCCGCCTGGCCGATCAGTAACCGTCCGCCGGCTGGGAGATGCCGAACGCCACGCCCTGATCGTCCACACACATCGCATGGCGGCCTTCTTCGCCCTCACCGGCCGGCTCCGCCGTCCCGCCGAGCTCAACCACCGTGGCCATGGCCGCCTCAAGGTCGTCGACCCGGAAGAACAGGTCGGGGGTGGTCCCCTCCCGGCCGCCACCGAGTCCCCCGTCGGGCAGGCGGTTCTCGATGTGCATGCCGCCGCTGGTCCCCGGATTGCCGAACTCCCACCCGAACAGCTCGTTGTAGAACGCCTTGGACTCCGCGGCCTGCGGTGCCGGCAGGGTCCAGTAGAACAGTTCGCCTCGGCTGGTGGAGCGTCTGGCGGGTTGCCGGTAGCGCTCGGTCGGGACCTGGAGGTTGAACCGAACCCCCTGAGGGTCGGTGCAGGCGGACGACCAGCCGGAGTCGTAGTGGGCCGGGTCCTCAGCGGTTCCTCCCAGGGATCGCACCGCGGTGACCGCCTGCTCGATGTCATCAACCTCGATCCATACCTCCGGATCGCCACCATCGCCACCGGCCAGTCCCATTGGGGGGTAGACGTTGCTGATGTGGTAGCCGGACGATCCTCGGTCGAGATCCCAGCCGAACAGGGTTGAGTAGAAGCGGGCACTTCGGTCGAGGTCAGCAGCCGGGAGGGTTGCATAGAAGAGGGAGCCGACGTTGATCGGCCCCACCTCGCCCTCGGGGGCGGCTTCGGTATCGGGTGTGATCGCGGTGTCGGGTTGGTCTGCCATCTCGGTGCCTGTCCTTTTGTCGGTTGTGTCTGTCTGGTCGGTGTCGGCCAATTCGGCTTCGAGCCTGGCCTGGAGTTGTTCTGCGAATGCGGCCCGTGGTGCGGGCACGGTCTGCCCGTCGAACAGGTCGCTCAGGGCGCTCTCCACCGGATCGGTGTTGCCGGTCGGTTCGGACATCAGGAGCCTCCTCCCTGTTCTGCGTACGTTCGTCGGAACGCGACCTTCGATCTGGTCAGCAGCGCTTCGGTGGCCTGGTGGGTTCGGTCCAGGTGGGCGGCGACCTCGGCGACGGGCAGGCCGTCGACGTACCGCAGGGTCAGCGCCGCCCGGTGCTGTGGAGCGAGCGCCGCCAGCACCTCTCCGGAAACCCGCCGATCAAGTACCTCGTCCCAATGGTCCGGATGTTCGGTGTCCAACCCACCGGCCACGGCGGTCAGCTTCCGCTGTTCCCGTTCCTCCCGACGCCAATGGTCCACCAGCTTGTTCCTGGCGATGCCGATCAACCAGGCAACGGTCACGGTCTCCACCCGCCCGGCCTTTGCGGCCCCAAGCGCCGCCAGGAACGTCTCGGACGTCAGATCCTCGGCCAACGGACGGCCCCGGCACCGTTTGAGCAGGTAGCCGTGGACCTCGGGGAGCGCCCGGTCGTAGAGCGCCAGAAGCGCTCGTCCGTGATCGGGATGTGGGTCGGCGGTCGAGTCGGTGGGCGGGTCGGCCTGCGAGTGCTGGTCCCGACCGTCGTTGTCCGGGTCTGCTCGATCAACCGCGTTCATATCCCATCCATCGCTCCCGGCGTCCGAAACCCGACGGTCGGACCCGATCTTTTTGCCGGCCGGTATCGGCTCACCCGATATCGGGTCTGCTCACCGGTGGAACCTACACTGCGGCCGTGACCGATGCCGGAGAACCCTGCGTACTGTTCCTTCACGCCCACCCGGATGATGAGTGCATCCTGACCGGATCGGTCCTGGCCAAGGCCGGGGCGGCCGGCATTCGGACCCTCGTCGTCTACGGGACAAGGGGCGACGCAGGAGAGACGAACGCAGACCTCGGCGAGCAGACCCTTGGCGACCGACGGGTCGGTGAGGCGCTCGCCGCCTGCGCCGACCTGCAGGTCGATCGTGTCGAGTGGCTGCCCTACGCCGACTCCGGCATGGCGGACACCGAAACCAATCGGAACCCCGACGCGTTCTCCAACGCCGACCCGGGCGCGGTGGCCGACGAGCTGGCCGCGCTGCTGGCCGACGAACAGGTCGTTGCCGTGGTGGGGTACGACCGCAACGGCACCTATGGCCATCCGGACCACAAGCAGGTCCACCAAGTTGCCCACAAGGCCGTCACCACCCTGGGTGCGGATTGGGTCTTCGATGCCACGTACAACCGTGAGTATCTGGCGAACCTCCCGGGTGCGGACAGTTCACTGGACCCGAACTACGCGGCCGGCGAAGCGGAGCTGACCCACTTCGTCACGGGTGAGGAGTGGGTCCAGGTGAAGATCAAGGCGATCAGCAACCACACGTCGCAGATCCCCGACGACTGGGACGACGACAACCCGGACGTCGAGGGGTTCACCACTCGGTTCGGCACCGAGTGGTTCATCAGCCACTCGCCAACCGGCCGCACCGACCTGGGAATCCTCGGCCCGATCCTGGAACCGAAAGCCGCGTGGACCGGCGGAACCTCCGGCGGCGACGACCCGGACGAGAACTAGCCCGGAACGCTACGTCGGGAGGGCGGACGCGGGGCCCCAGGTGGCGTGGGTGCCGCTGGAGATCCGCTCCGGCAGCCGAATCCTGGCCACCGGTTCGTCGGTGGGACGGGCGGCGTCCAGCACCACACACTCCGACCGGTCGTTGACCATGTCGGTGGTGAAGGTCACCAGGTAGCCGTCATCCTCGGCAGCCGAGCCGTCCCGGGGAGCCATGACCGTCTCGCTGACAAAGACCCCATCGTCGAAGTCCACCACCTCTTCGGCTCCGGTCTCGACGTTGTGTTTGACCAGCTTGTTGAAGGCGAACAGATCCTCAACACCGATGGCGTTGTAGGAGAAGCGATGACGTCGGCCGGCGTGTCGGCCGTTGATCATCGGGAACTCCATGTTCCGTTCGCTCAGCTGCTCCTCGGTGGTCTCTCCGGTCACCAGGTTGAACCGCCACCGATGCGGTTTGGCCTGTAGGACGTTCAGGTCAAGCGTCTCGAAGCCTTTATGCTCCGACTTGGCGCGGTCGACGCCTCGGGCGGTCGGGTTGTGCTGGAAGAATCCTTCGAGGACCACCTCGTCGCCGTCCTCGTACGCGTTTGTCCAGTGGAGGACAAACGTGGGCGCGGCCTCGAACCAGCGGATGTCCGCTGCCGTCCCGTGGCGGGAAATCAGGGCGAACCGGCTTGGCATGTCCCGGTGGAACCGGTTGGAGTAGAACCCGTCCGCCAAGGCCTGAGGGTCCCAGAACAGCGGCAGATCGTTGAGGATCGACCAGTTCTCGGTGAAGGCCATGTCGTGGGGCAGCCGCGGTCCGGGAAGCGGGATGTCAACGTAGGTGACCAGCTCACGGTCGGCGTTGACCACGCCGTAGTGCATATAGGGCGCCTCGGTCGAGTAGTTGAAGAAGAGCAGTTCACCGGTGTGTTCATCGACCTTCGGGTGGGCGGAGACACCTTCCGTCGGGAATCGGCCGGCCCACGACGCCCGCCCCTCGTCATCCAGGGTGCGGGGGTCAACGGCGTAGAGGTCGCCGCACTGGTAGAAGCTGGCCAGGGCCTGGCCGCCGTGGACCACCACGTCCGTGCTGGCGTTGTCCTTCATCATCGTCCTGGCGCCGCTGCCGAACTCTGCGATCGTATTCGACGGGTGCTCGGCGATGCCTGCCCACAGGCTCTGCTTCGCCTCCTGCTCGGCCAGGAATCCGTCGGTCCTGACAAAGCGGTTGGCGTAGCGGGCCTCGCCGTTCTCGAACGACATGGCGTGCAGCATGGCGTCACCGTCGAACGGGTGTTACCGCTTGATCGGCTCGAACAGCGCGGTCTCGGTGTTCCGCAGGTAGACGCCGTTGAGGTCCTCGGGGATCTCGCCGATGACGTCCAGGTCCCAGGCGTCATACTCGTTCAGCTGCGGCCGCCACGGCCCGCTGCGGTAGGGGTGGGTGTCGTCGATCGGAAGCCCGGAGTCGGCGGTGCCCCGCAGTTCAACCTTCATCACTCTTCCCCTGCCTGCTGGTGTCGGCCGTTGGTGCAGACTCTAGTTTCTCCCACCGGACGGGAACATTTGGCGGCGACGCAGGAGGCAGGCCGTACCGGCAGGCGCCGATCGGTCAACGGCCGTTTGTCGACCAGTGCCAGGGTTCGCTCGGCAGGTTGAACAGGCCGTATTTTGCGGCGTTGGCCACCAGCCAGTTCCAGCCCGCCCCGGACCGGCTCCTGATCAGCTGCCCGTTGTAGGTGAAGTCGATGGCCTTGCCCTGCTCGTGCATGGAACGACCGGGGCGGGCGGTCGGCGGGCTGCATTGGCTGGACGGCATCTCGTAGATGGCGTAGTTCGACGTGCCGCAGTTGGCCCGCCTGGCCCGAATCTGGCCGGCGGAGTCCCGGTATCCGCCGCCCGCCAGCTCGACACCGTCGGCCGCGGCGTCGGCCAGGAGTTGGCGAATGTCCTCGACGATGTCGACGTGGACCTCGATGCCGTTCCCGGCCAGCCGGATATCGGCCTCGGTCACGGTTGAGATACCTGCTCCGGTGCTGGTTTGGGTGGTTGGTGCAGGCGCGGGGGCGCTGGCCAGCTGCTGGACCAGTGCCGCCTCGTCCGCCGACTGGTTGTAGTCCGCGCCCAGTCTGGCCAGCGTCGCCCGTTCGCTCAGAAGATGGTCGAGCCGATCCTCGGCGGCGAAGGTCAACGCCAGCTGGGCCTGCTGATCCTCCTCAAGCGCGGCCAGCTGGACCTGGCTGGCCTGTCGCGATTCCTCCGCCGCCAGGGCAGCCCGCTCCACGTCGGCCCGCCTGCCGAGCAGCACCTCTCTTGCTCCGGCCAGCTCGTTGACGAAGTCGATGTCCGACTCCGTGGCCTTGGCCAGCATGGCGGCCATCCGCATGGCCTGGTTCGGATTACGGCCGACCTCGATGAGCGCGGTGTCCAGCAGCTCCCCCTTGAAGGACCGGATGGCCTGGTTGCTCAACCCGATCTCCAGGTCGACAACGGTCTGCTCCAGTTCGGCGACATCCTCATTGACCGCGACCAGTCCTGCTTCGGCGGTCTCCAGCCGGCGGGTGGCGATCTCCACCTCGGCCGTCTGGGCCTCGACGTCCTGCTGCAGGACGGCCAGCGCCTCGGTCAGCACACCGAGCCGCACGTTGGCCGCATCGACCTCACGGGCCTTGGCCGACTCCGCGGCCTGAAGCTGCTCCCGCTCCTCGTCGGTGGCCGGCTGGGCCGGGGTGGTTTCCGACGGTGCTTCGGTGGTTGTCTGCTCCGGCGGCGCGGTGGTTGGTGCGGCGGGGTCCGAACCGTCGGCGGAGGTGGTGTCGCTCTGTTCCCCGTCGGTGGTGTCCGTGCTGTCCGTCTCGTCGGCAGGCGGTGTGGTGGTCTCGGCCGGGACGGTGGTCTCCTCGGCCGGGACGGTGGTCTCCGGTGGGGCGGTTGTTGTGGTGTTGGCCGATGCGACGTTGGACGCAAGCACCACGGTCACGGCGAGCGCGGCAAAGACCACCCCGCGCCCCAGGCTTCGGCCGGTGACGCTGGGAAAGCGACGTTCGGACCACCGCTCCACCGGGGTGAACGCGGCCCAACCGTGATGGTCGTGCGGCTCCAATTCCGGTGGTGGTGCGAGGTAGTCCGACTCCGCCAAGTCATCCCTCGTGACCACATTCATCTAGGAGGAACTGTAATGGTGTTGACACGTTTGTTCCAGGCACCATCGACCGAACCCCACTGTTTCAGCGGGTTTTGTGGCCCGATTTGTTGTCCTGACCCCGGCTCCCGGGCGCAATTCGACGCGGGCGGCTCAGCCGATCCAGTCGCCGTTGAGGACCGAGCGGGGCATCGTGCCGCTGCCGGAGTTGATGGTGCCGTCGGCGTCGATCGTCGCCCAGCTTGGCAGGGAGCTCAGCCCGTAGTCACCCCAGAGCGAGCGGACGTCCCGAAGGTGGGGGAACCCGCTGGCCCCCCGATCGTTGATGAAACCGAGGATGACGTCGTCTTCGTACTCCACCGGGATACCGACCACGGCGTACTTGTCGCTGTTGTTCTGGGCTGCCTCTGCGACCGCAGAGGCTTCTCGGGCGCAAATGCCTCAATACGCGCCCCAGAACCAGAGGATCACCGGTTTCCCGTTGATCGAGTCCGGGTTGAACTGGCCACCGCCGTATTGGGCTTTTGCCAGGTCAAGGACGGCCTGGCGTGTCTCTCCGGCCGACGCCTGGGTGGTCGGCGGCGCCGTTGTCGGGGCCGCGGTGGTCGGCGCGGGGGTGGTCGGCGGCGCGGTGGTCGGGGCAGGCGTGGTCGGCGGCTGGGTTTGTGGCGGTGCGGTCGAAGGCGGCGCAGCGGTCGATGTGGTGGCGCCTTCGGTCGTCGGTGGTGCGGTGGTGGGTCCTGCACTGCTGGATGGTGCGCTGTCGACCGCGGTGGTGGAGCTCGACGAAGGGCCGGCAACGGTCTCGTCTGTTTCGCCCGCAGCGGACGGGGCGGCCTGCCCGTCGACGGCAACCGAGACGACCGGTTTTGCCGCGGCGACCGACGCGTCCGGAGCCGCCGCCTCCTGGTCGTCGGCTCCGGCCGCATCCCCACCGGACGAGGCTGCGGCTGGGTCGGTGTTGTCGGCGGCGGTGCGCAACGGATCGACGTCAGAGCCGCTACAGGCGGCCAAGACCATCCCCGCCGACGCCGCCAACGCCGGGATCAGGCTGGTTCGCACCGGAGTCACGCTACTCCAGATGGCCATCCTTGGCCATGATTGTTTGGGTGAATTTCACCATCCGCCGAACGTGGCGCCGACGCCGTGGATTCCGGCCTCGTTCGTGGTCCGCAGACGCTCGACGACCGCCGACTGGGCAATTCCATTCAGAATTTACTGATCGTCGGTGTCTTCATCCATCATGGTCGAGCCATGGTGCGGATCGGGAGGTGGCTGACGGTGGGTCGTGTCCGACGGGTGTGGGTAGTGGTCGGTCTGCTGGCGGTGTTCGCCAGCGTCGCAGCCGCGTGCAGCACCGAGGACGACCTGGCAAAAGGCGTGCTCGGCGACGTGGCTCCGTCCAGCACACCAACGACCGTTTCGACGACCACAACCGCCGAAGACACAACGTCGACCACCGCCGAGACCTCCAGCACCGAGGCGCTCGCCCAGACCACCACAACGCTGCTCGATCGTCCGACCGATCCGGTGCCCGACCTGCTTGCAGACCTGTGGACCCGCTACCGAGGTTTGACCGAAGCTCGTGACGGCGACAGGACCGCGGCGCTCATCTCGGAGGACACCTTCGAGTGGTACCGCGAGGTTCTCGAACTGGCCCTGACCGCGGACGAGGCCACGCTGTTGGAGGACACCCGCTTGAGCAAGGCGATGATGGTGGTGGAGGTTCGCGCCGCCTTCGGAGCCGAACTGGTGTCCTTTCGGGACGGGCGAGACCTGTTCATCGCCAGAACCGACGCCGGCCTCACCTTCGAGGAGTTGACCGTCGAGGAGTTCGACCGGTTCTCCGTCGCCAGTGGTCACGCGTTCGGCTTGTGGCGCGGCTCGGAAGCGATGCGGTTCGAACTGGTGGACGAGCAATGGTTGCTCACCCCCTCGCACTGGCATATCGAGCTCTTCGATCTGAACGTCCTTTCGGACGGTGACATCGCCGAGATCTTCTCCGACGGCCAGGCGAGGACTCGACGGAGCTTCTTCGACTACTGGGCTGGGCTCTTTGGTGAATCGTGGGAGGAGATCGCAGTTCCGATCGGCACGCCCTGACAGCGCTGGTCCGTTCCGACCAGGTCGTTCAGTTGTCGGCCAATTCGGCGTTGACCAGGCGACCGCCTTCGACGGTGCCACGAATGGTGATCGGTTCGTTCACCCATCGGATCGGCCCTTCGGCCTGCAACTCGTCGACGGCATCGACGTCGAGGCCGTCAACGCCGACCACCACACCGGCCGCCTGGGGCGGGAACGACTCGGCCAGGAACTCGGCCAGCAGGACCATCCCGGTGTCCTCCACCAGGTAGCCCGTCACCTCGATCGCGTCGCCGTCCGCCTGTTCCTCGATCGCTCCAAGTTCCACGGTGACCGGTGCCTCCTCGTTTCGTTGCCCGACCGGCGCCTCGGTGTCGGCCGGGGCCGAGGAGGGTGCGGTCACCGTTGCGGTCGTCGCATCGTCCTCGGCCGCGCTGCCACAGGAGGATGTCACACCAAGCGCAATGGCGACCAGCACCGCGGCCCAGGGCCGGATGGCACGCCGGGCCGTCTTCTGTGTGGTGCGTCGACCTCGGCGGCCACCGGTCGAGTGTCTACGTGTTGTCATTCTTCCATGCGAGCAGGTTGTCGAACACCGGCCGGGTGATCCGGGTGGCGGCGTTATAGGGCCGGGAGCCGACGCCGTAGGCGTGGATTCCCACCGCATAGCGCTGGCCGTCCGTGATCCGGTAGACGGCGCTGCCACTCTGGCCGCCGAAGGTGTCGATCTCGTAGAAGATCTGCCGGTTGCTCAGGTCCTCGATCCTGCCGCCCATGTACCACTGCTCCCGGCCGCTGCCCCGGTCGGACGGATACCCCGACAGGTTGACGTAGAGGGACCGCAAGGTCGAGTCCGAGTAACTGCCGAACCCGAGCGTGCCGGTCTGGGCACCGAGACCGTCGTCCTCGTCAAGGATGATGACCGCATAGTCGTAGTCCGGGTTCGGCCCGTTGACCGTCCACCCCGTCACGCTGGCGTAGCGGGAGGTCGTGGCGGAACCGAACGGCAACTCGTTCCCGTTCCGGCCGGGCATGACCCTGACGCTGCGAACCCATCCCTGGCGGGCGGCGATCGGGCTGTGGATGAACACGTTGTGGCCGGCGGTGGCCAGGACACGGGGGCCGATGAAAAAGGCGGTACCAAGCCAGAGCGTGCCGTCCCGGGCGGTGATCAACAGCGATGCATGCGCCGACCACGGATAGGTGTCGGTGTTGGTGATCCGAATTCGATTGTCGACCCCGACGACACTCTCGGCGATCGCCACCGACGGGACCGGGGTCGGGGCCGGCGGCTCAATGGTGTAGGTGGCCTCCAATGCGCTCTTGAGGCCGGTCGTGTCCGGGGCGGTCTCAACGGCCGCCGACTCGGACTCGGCCGGCGAGCCGAGCAGGTCGGCGAGCACCGCTTCCACTCCGAGATCGTCCGGGGCGTCAACTTCCCCGGGGCCGGCGGTCGCCCCTTCCTGCACCTCGTTGGCGTCGAGGTCGGTGCTGTAGACCGGTTCGTCCAAAACAACGTCTGACATAACTCGTGCTCCCTCACTTGGTGCTCGAGTCACGTCGACGTCGAGCCGTACCTACACAGACGTCGGACCGGCGGCGAAGATACACGTTGTTGGCCGTGGGCGACGCAGACTCCCGGCTCCACCCGGGGCTACGGTTGCCGGATGACAACAAGACGCCGGCAACGGCTGCGCAGCCGATGACCGCCGCCCCGACCAAGATCCTGGTGACCGGCTTCGATCGTTTCGGAGACTACGAGGACAACCCGTCCGGTCGGTTGGCCGAACTACTGCACCGGCGCGACGACACCATCGGTGTTGTTCTGCCGACGGTGTTCGCCGAGAGCACCCGCCTGATGCTTGACCTGATCGACCGCCACCAACCCGTGGCCGTTGTGATGTTCGGCCTGGCCAACCGCCGGCCCGGCTTTCATCTGGAAGAGGTGGCACACGCCCACGCTTCATCCGACAGTCCCGACAATGCCGGCCACCGGGCACCGGTCCGGTCGGACGACCACCCGGCCGCAAGGCCGACGACACTGCCGCTGGCCGAAATCGAAGCGGCGCTCACCGCTGCGGAGCTACCCGTGCATCGATCGCAGGACGCCGGTGGGTACGTGTGCAACAACCTCTTCTACGAGGTCATGCACCGCCTCTCGTGCGATCCCGGCGCCGACACACCGGCCGGCTTCATCCATGTTTCGGCGTTGTCATCGACGGTTTCGGGGGATGATGCGATGGGGACGCCGCTGACCATCGACGCGTTGCTCCGGGGCGCAACGGCGATGCTGGATGAGCTGGTCGAGGGGATCCGCTAACCGGACTCGCAGCCCACACCGTCATTGTCGGCGTCGAGCCCGTAGGGGTCGACGTTCACGTCGAGCACCTCGACCGGCTTCTGGTTCGCCGTGAGGTCTCCGCAGTTCAACGCATCACCGGGAAAGTTGGGC
>JBCCGJ010000099.1:0-17105 GCA_039029335.1 Actinomycetota bacterium
CTCGTTTCGGCTGGAGAACTGCAGTTTGCGGAGCACCGCTGAGGCGTGGGTCTCGACCGTCTTGACCGAGATGGTCAACCGGCGGGCGATCTCCTTGTAGGCATACCCGCGGGCGAGGAGCCGCATGACCTCCTTCTCCCGGGGCGACAGCTGATCCAGTTCGGGATCCACCGGTTCAACGACACTTGCGGAGAACGCATCGATCACAAATCCGGCGAGGCGGGGCGAGAACACCGCGTCGCCCTCGGCGACCCGCAGGATCGACTCGATCAGGTCCTTCCCCTTGATCGACTTCGTCACGTAGCCACGGGCGCCGGCCCGGATGGTCTCGATCACGTCGTCCGGGGCGTCGGAAACCGAAAGGGCGAGAAACCGTGTGTCGAGCCCACGGGCCGACACCGCGGCGATCACCTCGGCACCGGTACCGGAGGGCAGGTGCACGTCAAGGAGCACCACGTCCGGTTTCGCCTCGGCGATCACGTCGACGGCCTCGGCAACATCGCCGGCCTCGCCGACCACCCGGACGTGCTCGCCCAGCTCACCGCGGACGCCGGTGCGGACAAGGTCGTGATCGTCGACGAGGACGATGGTTGGTTGGTAGGTCATCGGGTCGGGCCGTCCTCCGGGTGCAGGCCACCCTCCGGCGGGGGACCATCGGTCGGTTGCAGAGCGGCAGTTGATTGCGGAGCGGCAGTTGATTGCGGATCGGCAGTCGGTGGCGGGGTACCGACCGGTGACCCGGGCGGCGGGGGCATCGGCCGCCTCGCGATGGAGATCTCCACCTCCGTCCCCTCACCGAGATCCGAGTGGACGATCGCCATACCGCCGGCTCGTTCCATCCTGCCGAGGATCGATTCCCGGAGGCCTCGCCGATCGCCGTTGACCTGATCCTGGGAGAACCCGGTGCCGTTGTCCCGAATGAAGAACTCCACCAGGTCCTCGCTGACCTCGGCGTAGACGTCGATCTGCTCGGCGCCGGAGTGTTTTGCTCCGTTGACCGTGGCTTCTCTTGTTGCATCGAGGGCAGCCGCGATTCCCTCGTCGACCAGGCAGTCACCGGCGGTGACCACCTCAACCGGCACCCCGTGCAGCTGCTCAACGTCGGTGGCCATCTGGTCGAGCTGTCCCCGAATGGATTCCCCGACCCGCGACGCCCGATCGGGATCCAGCCAGTTCCGCAGCTCCCGCTCCTGCCGCCTCGCCAGGTTCATCATCGTCTGTGGATCGTCGGCGTTCCGCTGGATCAGTGACAGGGTCTGCAGGACCGAGTCATGAAGATGGGCCGCCACATCGGCCCGCTCGTCGGAACGAACCCGGGCCTGCCGTTCGCGGTCCCGGTCCCTCGCCAGGCGAAGCCACCACGGTGCCGACACCGCAACCACGATGAAGATGGCCCCGGCGAACAGCAGGATGCCCCGGATGCCGACACCTCCCCAGAGCGGCGGGGCGATGGCGAACAGCGTGAGCAGGCCCGCGGCCACGGTGGCGACCCCGGCAAACCGGCCGAAGCCGGACGACCCCTTCGGAACCCGCTGGGTGCCATCGGTTGCCGCGGCGGGAAGGAGGTACCAACACGCCAGGTACAGCAACGACCCCCAACCGCCCGTAATAAGTAGTCCGACAAAAATCAGTCGGATGAGGACCGGCCGTGTGCCGACCTCCCGGGCGATCCCCGCCGCAACACCGCCGACCAGCCGATCGTCGGCGGCCAGGACCGGGGTCCGCCAGTAGCCGGTGGTGGTGAGGGGAACCGCCGAACCGTCGAACCGGGCAAACCCGGATTCCGGGTTGCTGCTCACGAACGGTCTGCCGGGTCGGTCCGGCGGGGCGTGGGGAGGGACGAAGGTGAGGTCATAGATCGGGCAGAGGTCTGCGCTTTCGATTGTGACATGGCCGCAATCGGTCGGCCACCAGGGATGACCCCGAGAAAACCCTGATCGGCTCAGGTTTTGGTCAAGGCATATGCTGATTGTCGCCAGCCTGAGTACTGTCGACAATGAGCGCATGACAACCGGATCCCCCCTGCCTTCCGCGGCCGACCGCCCGTTACCCCGTCGGTCGGCAAATCAACGGATAGCCGGGGTTGCGGGCGGCCTCGGCGATGCGATCGGTCTCGACGTGAGCCTGGTCCGCATTGCGTTTGCCGTCCTCGCCCTCGCCAGCGGCGCCGGGCTGGTGCTGTACCTGGGGGCGTGGCTGTTGATGCTGCCACCGGAACCCGACCGGGCTGGCGGGCAGGTCGGCCTGGACGCGGTGACCGGCGGGCGGGCGCCCGTTTCCGAGCGACCAACGCTCGCGTTGATCCTTGGCGGTGTGCTGCTGGGAATCGGGTTGTTGGTCGGCCTGATGACGCTCGACGGTTTCCGGTTCGTTCCGGCTGCGATCATCGGTCTGATCTTTGCCGGCCTGGTCCTGCTGAACCGACGGTCCGACGTGGCCGCCCGGATGCTGGCCGACACCGGTGCGGACGGGCTTCAGGATCCGCCACCACCTTCGCCGTTCCAGTCGTGGGCGCCACCGCAGGTTCCACCGGCGCCCGAACCCCCGGTGCCGCAACCACCGTTCGGCCAACCTCCGATCCCGCAGCCGGGAACGCCGGAGCCGGTGTCGGCGCCGCCGCCGGAAACGACCGCTCCCGGGACAGCGGGTTCAGAGACAGCGCAGGCCGAAACAGGGGGTCCGGGGCCTACGACACCGGCATCGGGGTCGCCGTCACCGACGGTGTCGGCCGAGACAGCGGGCCTCGAGACACCGACCGAGCCGTCCGAGTCACCGACAGCAGAGGCGCCGGAGGCCGAACAGTCGGCCGTGCAACCGGCCGAACCGTCGGCATGGGGATCGCCGGCCGCGGAAGACGGCCCGCCCGAAGAGTCGGAACCGCTTGAGGTGGTACCCCCGCTGCCCGATCCGCTGCCCGGCTCTCCCGCCGGGCAGGCTCGAGCAGACCGGCCCGCCGGCTCGCCAACCACGCCGGATCTGACGCAGCCTCTCGACCGGGGAGCGCTCGACCCTCCGGACGGCCCGGCGGATGCGGATGAGGAGTCCCCGCCGATCGTGCCGGGCGCCGAGGCCGTGACCGAGGCTTTCCTGGAACAGGACATCCGGGAGTTGGAGGCCGAGCTGGCCGCGGCCGACCTGACCTCACTGACCGGCCAGGCGTCTGCGGTACAGGACGACCTGACCAGGGGCCACTGGGCGCTGACCAGGACCGAGCATGAAACGTCCCTGGCCGAACCGGAGCCCTACGACCCCGGGCCGCCGCTGGCATCGCTGACACTGGCGGCGCTGGCGTTGCTGACCGGCATCGGCCTGGTGTTCAACACGCTCATCGGCGAAACCGTCAAGGCGGCAACACTGGCCGGAGCCGGCACGGCGATCGTCGGCATCGCGGTTGCCATCAGCGCCTACACCGGACGGAGCCTTCGGCTGATCCCGATCGCCATCGGCTCGCTTGTCGTGCTGATGCTGTCACCGTTCCTGGATTTCGCCATTGCGGACGGCGTCGGCTCGAGCGAGATACGGGCCTCGTCGACCGAAACGCTCGACAACTACTACGGCCTCGGTCTCGGTTACCTGGAACTCCGGCTTGACGACCTGGTCATCACCGAGGACACCCGGATCCAGGTCCACGTCGGCATCGGCGAGATGGAGATCTACGTCCCGCCCGACACCGACGTGATCCTGGAGGGCAGCACGCAGGCCGGCTACATCTATCTGCTCGACAGCGAACGGGCCGGTCTGAACCAGCGCTTCACCAGGATTCCGAGGACCGAGGCGGGCGACGGCGAGAACCCTCGGCTGATCATTGAAGCGGAAACGGTGATCGGGGCGCTGTCGATCTACCGGGCGCCGGGAGGCTGAGATGGAGGTTCGAATGGACAACCGGGACGAAGCGCGACAGCCGAGGACCGGCACCGTCGTGTTCGGGCTTGGCCTGATCGGGCTCGGCGGCACCGCGGCGCTGGCGGCCCAGACCGGGCTCTCGATCATTCAGGCCGGCTCGATCATGCTCTTCACGTGCGCTGCGATCCTCTTCAGCTTCCTGGTCGACCGGACCAGAAACAGGACGGGCGTACCCGGTCCGCCAAGGGACTGAACGGGCGGTCATACTTGATCCCGTGACCTCCGGCGCCGACCTCAACCAGAGCGACCGATATCCCGCCACCTGCCCCCACGTCATCACGCGTACCCCGATGCGGATGGAGTGGGAGGAGTTGACCATGCTCCACTGGCGCTACCCGGCCGAGGAGGTCCAGGCGCTGCTGCCGGACGGACTCACCATCGAGACGTTCGACGGCTCGGCCTGGGTGGGACTCGTCCCGTTCCAGATGCGGGTCGACGTACCGTTCCTGCCGACAATGGCCCGGATTCTGCACTTCCCGGAAACCAACGTCCGCACCTACGTTTCCGGCAGGAACGGTGAGCCCGGCGTCTACTTCTTCTCCCTGGAGGCGTCCTCACTGCCCGCGGTGGTGACCGCCAGGACCACCTACCAGGTCCCGTACTTCTGGGCGGACATGTCGATCGATCGGACCGGCGGCTGGGACGACCAGGACAGTCACGTCGGCCGTCGGTACCGCTACGAGTCGACAAGGCGGTGGCCGAGACCGAAGGGTGCCCGTTCGCTGGTCGAGGTGGAGGTGGGTGATCCGTTCCGTTTCGACGAGGCCACCGACCTGGACCGGTTCCTCACCGCCCGATGGGCGCTGTTCGGCGATCTCGGTCCGTGGATCACCTATGCCACCATGTTCCATGAGCCATGGCCTCTCCACCACGCAGACGTGATTCGCTGGGACGACCAACTGGTCGCCGCGTCCGGGCTGTCCCAGCCGAACGGCGAACCGTTGGTCCACTACTCGCCCAAGGTCTCGGTTCGCTGCGGCTGGCCGGGCACCGACCGCCAAGGGGTCTAGCGGGTAGGCGCCGGCGCGCCTCCCCTTGGCCTGGAGTTCATCGTGTTTGGTGCTTCGCGCAGTACTTACCCGCTGAACTCCTGAGCGGCGGAGGCCCGCAGCATCGACCCATCGACGGCGCGTCCTGGCGCCGGCATCGTCGTCCATGAGCGGCGGGCTGCTACTCGGGGCGGCGGCCCTTGCCGCGTTCGCATCCGCCGTGTCGGCCACCGGGCTGACCGGTGACGACCGTCGGCGGTTGGATCACCGGCTGCTTGTGCTGGGAGTCGTGCTGCTGTGGGCTGCAGTGGCGCGATTGCTGGTGGCCATCATCGATCTGGACACCGGATTCGCCTACGTCGCCGCCCAGACCAGGCCCGGCGCAAGCCTCCCGCTCCGGGTCAGCGCCCTGTGGTCCGGCGCCGAAGGGTCGTTGCTCTTCTTCACCGCCATCGCCGTATCGGTCCTGCTTGTCGGTCATCGGGCTGCACCGCGCTGGCAGCGCGTCGGGGTCGGGCTGGTGGCCTGTGGTCTGGTGCTGACCTCGTGGCGGGCCGCCGACCCGTTCGAACGGCTTGACCTGCCACCGCTGTCGGGAGCCGGCATGGCCCCGATCCTTGAGCACTACGCGATGGTCATCCACCCGCCGGCGCTGTACCTCGGCATGTGCGGCGCGCTCACCCCGGCGCTGGTGCGGGAGCCGCGGATTGCCCACCGGCTCGGGCAGGCTGCGCTGACCGTGCTCACCGTTGCGTTGGCGCTCGGCTCGTCGTGGGCCTACGTCGAGCTCGGCTGGGGTGGCTGGTGGGCGTGGGACCCGATCGAGAACGTGGCGCTGATCGTGTGGCTGCTCCTCGTCGCGGCGATGCACTGGCGGCGGACGGATCCGAGCACGCTGATCGGCCACGGCCCACTGTCGGCCACCGTCCTCTGGGCACTGTGTTGGCCCGCCGTCCTGGGCGGCACCGCACTGACCAGGACCTCGCTGCGCACCAGCGTCCACGCCTTCGCCGACGCCGCCGGCCTTGCCGACTGGCTTTGGCCCCTTGTGGTCCTCGTGTCGATCGGTGCGCTGTGGCGGATCCGGGAATCACGGCAGCAGGTGATGGCCGAACGGGCGGCCGGTACCGGGGACGGGCTGGTGGCACTACGGGCCGAGCCTGCAACCGCCGCCGGGCTGATCGTCGCCCGGCTACCTGCAGCGGTGCTTGTTGTCGCCGGGGTGATCATCGCCGCCGGCACCTACCGGCCGTTTGTCGACGGCGACGGGACTGCCGGGTTCTTCTACAGCAGAACGCTGTTCCCGGTGGCGATCGGTGGGGCGCTTCTCCTGGCGGCCGTTCCGCTGTGGCGACCGGCGGAACCACTCGGGCTCCTGTCGGCCAGGACCGCCCAGTGGGGACTGCCGACCGCCACGCTGCTCACCGCGGCAACGTCCCTCGCCGGGTGGCGAACCTGGTACCAGCTGATGCTGGCGGTGGCGATCGGGTTTGCCCTTGGCCCTGTCGTCGCCTCCGGGAGACGGAACACCGCCCGACTGTTCGGCCACCTGGGGATGCTGCTGATCCTGTTCGCCGCACTGGCCGGAACCGCATCGACCGAGTCGAACATCCGGGTGGTCCCCGGGGAGGTCGGCACGATTGACGGTCACCGGATCGAGCTGCTCTCGACGGATCTGGTGAGCGAGTCGCCGCTTCAGGCGGCGGCCACGGTCCGCATCGACGATCGGTACGAGCTGACACCCTCGGTCACCGTCTACCCGGAGCGAGCCCTTCGTCTTCCGGAGGTGTCGACCAGGACAAGACCGTGGTTGGACACCCAGGTGGTCCTCCGGGACGTGCACCCGACCGAGGGGGCGCTGTTCACCGTGCTGTTCCGCCCGTGGAATCAGCTGGTGTGGTGGGGTGCCGGTTTTTTGGCGGCCGCCACCGGGTTGCTTCTTGGTACCTCCCGTCCACTACAGGCAGGCAACCAGCGGACAGCAGACCCGGTGGACGGCCGCAGAACATGACGCGCTCGACACGCAGCCGCTCGATGCGCAGGTGCTCGAACACAACCCACAATCCTGGAAATTTGGGCACCCGACCCACAGCCGCTGTGGTCGGTGTGCCCAAATTTCGCAGGGGAGGGACCCTCAGCCCAGGGCGTTGACCTTGGCGACGAACTCGGCCGACTCGGAGAAGCCGATCATGATCTCGCCCCTGGTCTCACCGTTGGCGAGCAGGCCGATCCAGTAGGCCCGTCCTTCCGCATCCGCAGGACGCTCGAGCACGTTGGTGTAGACCAGATCGACGAACTGCCCGTCAGAGGTTTCGCCGTACTGGAGGTTGAACTCCTCCGAGGCGGCGAACGCATCGGACACCTCGGCGAGCGTGGTGCCCGCCGCCCGCAGATCGGCCCAGTAGGCAAGGCCGCCGGCGTCCGGGGCCCGGAGGAAGTAGGCCCGGTACAGCCTGGTCACCTCCGGCACGAACGGTTGGGCGGCAGCCGGGATGTCACCGACGTCCGGGTTCGGTTGAGGATCGGGCTCCGGAGCCGGGTCCGGAGCCGGAGCCGGGTTCGGAACCCCACCGTTGTTCGTGAGGTTGATGAACTCGGCGGACTCTGAGAAGCCCAGCATGACCTGGCCTCGGGAGGCACCGGCGGCCAGCTGTCCTGTCCAGTACGCCGCACCGCCCGGATCGGACGGACGACCGACGACGTTGAGGTAGACCTGCTCGACGAATTGGGCATCGGTAAGCGGACCGTACGTGGCCATGAACTCGGCGCTGGCGGCGAACGCATCCGCCACGGTCACCAGGCTGGCGTTGCCGGACTGGATCTGGCTGGTCCAGTACTGCAGACCACCGGCGTCGGACTGGCGCTGGAAGTAGGCGAGGTAGAGCCGGTTGACCTGGGCTTCGACACCTTCATAGGTGGGCGCCTCGGCCTGGACCCGGACCATCACGGACTCGGACGGGACACCCGCGGTGGTCAGTGCGGTCAGCAGGTAGTAACCGGGCGTCAACTGGGTCCCGCTGGTCGGCAGGGTCGCCGTCAGCGTTCCCCCGTTCGTTGTGAAGGTCAGATCGCTGATCCGCTGCTCCATGTTGTTCGAGTGGGTGACCGAACCGCTCTTCAGCAGCGTCACCCGGCCGATGTCGACCGCAGAGTCGACCGAGATCGTCACGGTTTGGCCCAGCGCGAGGTCGTCGGAGGAGACACCGGTGATCTCCGGACGGGTCATCGCGCCACCCTGGGCGGAGAACAGGTAATCCGGGCTGAAGATTTCAGCGTTGGTCTGGTTGATCGGACCCGGTGCGCCACCCCCGGCGACCAGTACCCGGCCGTCCGGCAGCAGCAGCGCCGTCGAATGGTAGAGCCGAGCAGCGACACCGCTGGTCTCCACCGTCCACTGCCCGGTTGCCGGATCCCAGATCTCCGCCGCGTTCGTCACGTTGTACTGAGACAGCGGCCGACCGTCGGCCTGGCCTGCGGTGTAATAGCTCGCCCCACCGGTGGCGAGAACCCGACCGTCGGGCAGCAGGGTCGAGTTGACCCACTCCCGAGCGGCCGAGGTCGGCGCGGTCGGGGTGATGACCGGGTTTGCACCGTTCACGTCGATGATGATCGCCGTATTGCTCTCGCCGCCGAAGTGGAGGATCTGGCCGGGGGCGAACATGACCGCCGTTGTGCCGATACCCCAGCGATCGGCGCTGAGGCGACCGACCATCGTCAGCTCGGAGAGGTCTTCGGAGATGTAGTACATGAACCCTTCGACATCGACACCGAATATCCGACCGTCCGGCAGCAGGAAGTTCCGGGGATACCACCAGTTGATCGCCGACGTATCGAGGTCGAGGAGTTGCGCTCCGTTCTCCGGGGTCCAGATCTCCGGCCGGTCAGCACCATCGTCGCCGCCCATGACAAAGATCGACCCGTCGGCCCGGACCGTCGCCGTGCCGTACCACCGGCCCCGGTTCATCCCCGGGATCGAAGCGAGCAGACCGGTGTCCGCATCGAGCTGGTTGATGTCGGCGTTGCCGAAGTTCGTCGTTCTGTTGTTCACCGGGTCCCAGATGTCACCGCCGAACAGCAGCATGTCGCCGGTGTCCGGACGGTTCACCTGGAGGCTGCAGAACAGGTCCGTCCCGGTGGTGTTGGCCAGGGTGTTGTGTCCGGCGGCCGCCGAGTCGGCTGGTGTCCAGATGTCGTACACGAACTGGCCGGTCTGATACCCGTCGGGGTTTGTCCCGTAGGTCACGACCCGCCCCTTGGAGTCGAGCGCGGCGTGAATGGCAATCATCGGCCAGTTCTCCAGCGTGCTCCATTGGCCGTCGGCGGCCGGGATGTCGGCCGGACCCGGAGGAGCGGCCGACGCCACGGTCGGGGTGATCACGCCGGTGGTCGAAGCCCCGACGATGGTTGTCATGGCGAACGCTGCAACCGTCCGCCGAATCCGCCTGTTTTTCATGCTCTGTCCCTGAAGGTCCGAGCATCGCCAAGCGCCAACGTAGGGAGCCGAGCAGCGGCCGTTGAGAGTGAAATCACCCGTCCGGGGACGGGCACCCAGGGCGATTGAGCCGGGCGACCCACACGGCCGAAGGCAGGGATTCCTCGGCCAGAAGCGGGGCCGGGATCAGCGGCTCACCAACGCGCCGCGTCCGGCGCCACTGGGTCCGGCGGGAGTCGAGGCAGTAGGCTCTGGCGCCTGCTGACCTCATCGAACGAACCGAACACCGACGGCCGGGTTTTCCGGGGTTGGTACGTGGTCGCCGCAGGCTGGCTTGTCCTGTTTGTGGTCTACGGCCTGCAGTTCAGCTACGGCGAGTTCCGCCAGGCGGCCACAAACGACGAGGGGTGGTCCCAGACCTCCCTCACACTGATCTACGCCTTCTATATCGGTGTCTACAGCGCGCTGTCAGCGGTGTCCGGCTGGGCGACGGACCGGTTCGGACCGCGGGTCACGGTCGCCACCGGGTCGGTCCTGCTCTGTGCCGGGTACGTGCTGTGGGCGTCGGCGCCGAACCTGCTGGTCGTCACCCTGGCGCTGGCGGTTGTTGCACCGATCGGCATGAGCTGTTCCTGGGTACCGGTAAACGCCACGGCGGTCCGATGGTTCGTACGGCGACGAGGTTCGGCGAGCGCGATCGTCACCGCGGGCGGTTCGGTTGGCAACATCGTGGCCCCACCGATCGCTGCAGCGTTGATAGCCGCCTACGGCTGGCGGACCGCGCTGACGATCATGGCCGCAGCCGGCCTGGTGCTGCTGCTGATGGCTGCGTCTGTGCTGGTCAAGAGTCCGGAGACGGTCGGGCTGTTTCCCGACGGCGACCCGGCGCCACCGATCTTCGAGACGGACGGATCGTCGATGACCGCGGCCGAGGCAATGCGGACCCCGGTCTACTGGATCATGTGGGCGCTGTACTCGATGACGTTTGTGGTGGTCTTTGTGCCGTTCGTCCACGGCTCGGCGTTTGCCGTCGACCTCGGCGTGCCGAGCATCACCGCAGCGACGGTGATCAGCTCCATCGGTGTCGGCGGGTTGACCGGCCGGCTGTTCGTCGGTGCCATCTCCGACCGGATCGATCGGCGGCGGGCGGTGGCGTTTGCGCTGTCCCTCCAGGTGCTGGCGTTCCTCGGGCTCGCATCGGCCAACGGCCTGACCCTCCTGTATCCGTCGGCGGTGGCGTTCGGTCTCGGCTACGGCGGATCCGTTGCGGTGTTCCCGGCACTGGTCGCCGACTACTTCGGCCGGGGGAACGCCGGGGCGATCGTCGGTCGGATGTTCGCCTCGGCGGCGACGATGGCGGCGATCGGACCCTACGTCGCCGCGCTCATCTTCGACAGTACAAACAGCTACCGGATGGCGTTTGTCATCAGCGCCGCCTGCAACGGCCTCTCGGTGCTGCTGGCCCTGCGGTTGCCGCCGGTACGGACCCCGACCGGTTAGCTCCTACCTCGCCGACGGCCGAACCGGTCGTGCGGCGTGTCCAGGTCGACCCCGGCAGCCCTGGCGGCGGCGTCGATGGCGTCCACCGGCAGCGTGTGGGTCTCCTCGGCCAGGCCGACGGACAGTCGGTCCTCGACGCCGTGGATCCGCCAACCGTCCGGCTCGGCCTCGGCGAGCTCCTCCCAGCGGAGCGGCACAGCGACCGGAGCACCCGGCCGTGGCCGGAGGGAGAACGGGACAACCACCGTGGCGGTCGGCGTTGCCCGAAGCCAGTCGACGAACACCCGGCCCCGCCGGTTCTTCTTGAGGAACTCGGTGGTCAACGCGTCCGGCTCGGCAACGACGGCCAGACCGGCGATGGCCCGGGCCGCCAGAGACACCCGATCGAATCCCTGGGTGCCGTCCAACCGGACCCAGATGTGAAACCCCTTGGACCCGGTGGCCACCGGCGTGCCGACCAGGTCAAACGACCCCAGCACATCCCGAACGGTCAGCGCTGCGGCCCGGACGGCGGCGACGTCGCCTGCCTCGGGGTCGAGGTCGATCACCAGCCAGTCCGGTTGCCCCGGACGCTCGGCGGAGGACGTCCACATGTGGAACGTGATGGTGTTCTGGTTGGCCAGGTAGGCGATGTCGGCAGCCCGATCAACCACCGGATACCGGGTCTCGCCGCCGCCACGCTTCGGCACCGGAAGCCGGACGATGGTGTCGGGGAAATAGTCGGCGGCGTTCTTCTGCATGAACCCCTTCGCTGCTACCCCTGACGGGAACCGCTGGATCGTCAACGGCCGACCGGCAGCGAGGGTCAGCAGCGCGTCGGCAACCAGCCGATAGTGATCCACCACCTCGACCTTGGTGATCGGGCCGCGTCCGGTTGCCGGGTCGGCCGGGAACAGCTCCTTGTCCGGGCTGGAAACCTCCACCGAATCACCTCCGTGTGCACACCTTAGGTCGCCGCCGATAGGGACGCTGCCGACCGGTGACCACCCACGCCGAGTGGACCGATCAGCGTCTGTCCCGTTTTTGGCGGAGGAGCTCGTCCATCGAGGACGGTGGCGCCTTGGGTTGGTCCGGATCAGGCGGCGGTTCGGGTGGCACCGGCGGTTTGCGGCCTGCGGAGGCAGGAACGGCTGCGGGCGGGGCCGTCGGCGAATCGGCGCCGACCGGGGAGGGATCCTCGGCCGCGGTGTGGTCCGCAGCCGGATCGGAGCGGCGGCCGATGGTTCTCAGACGGCCCAACCCGCCCGCGGGACGGCTTGAGCGGCTTGCGCGGCGGGTTCGGAGCCGACCGGCGACCGGTTGCGGGACCGACCCGGCGATCCACAGCCTGCTGAACACGAGGGACAGCAACCAGGCGACGATGGCCGCCACCAGCAACCACCCGGACAGCGACAGGCTGCGGGTCGACGAGGGCAGGTTCTCGCCGTCGAACGCCTGGGCCGGGGTGATCCCCGCCCGCCCGCCGCTGACCGACGCAAGCGACGCCAACAGCGGTTCGTTCGGCTGACCCGGCAGGTATTCGGCGGCGTAGGACAGGGTGGTGACGTCGGAGCCGATGGCGGTGATCCCGTCGCCGGACACCACGCCGGCGCCGATGGCGTAGCTCCCCGCCGAGTTGACGGTGGTCGTGCCGACGTAGACGTCATTGCCGGTCGGCGTCAGTTCAACCTCCCGCTGCAGGCCATCCGGGTCGGTGACGGTCACCGTGACCGCCCCGGAACCCACCGCACCCGGTTCGTCACCGGCGGAACCATCGTCCCCGGCAGTCGATCCGTCGGTGCCGGGTGCCTCCACTCGGATTTCCAGCTGGTCACCGTCGATCGTGCCCCGGACCGAGCCGCCACCATCGATCGGGAAGCTGTCCCGGACAACCCGGGACCAGAACGACACGTACCCATCCCAGTCCGGCCACGCCTGAGCCCACCGGAGCTGGGCGTCGGAGGTCCACGACGTCGCCCGGCCGAGACCGGTCTGCCACGACGCCAGCAACGGGTCCTGCTCCTCACCGATCGTCATCAGCGTCCGTGCCGTCGGTTTTGCGGTGGTGGCGACAAACCCGAACAGCGGCGGGGTTGCGGTGATCGGATCGGTGATGGAGGAGGATGCGGTCAGCGTGGGGAGGAACTCGCCTTCGTTGATGAAGCTGCGGGATGCGATCACCGACTCCTGCACCAGGATCTCCGGGATCCTGGCCAGATCGCGCCCGGGGTAGAACCGGCCGCCGCCGGCCTCGGCGATGCTACGCAGTTCCCGGGCCGATCCTTCGCCGGTGCCGACCACGGAGACGGTGATGCCCTCGTCGTACAGCAGCGCTGCGTCCTTGCGCAGATCCTCGATGGAGCCGGTCGGGGTGAACCCGTCGCTGAACAGGATGATGTGCTTCAGCCCGGCGTCGGACTCACGAAGCTGTTCCGCCGCATCGAGCAGCGTTGCCCGGAGGTCGGTGTTGCCCGCCGGGGTCACCTTGGCCAGTCCGGCCTCGATGACGTCGTCCGCCGGGATCTGTTGCAGGTCAAGCAACCACTGGGTCTGGGTGTCGATCCCGAGGATGCCGATCTCGTCCTGGGGGCCGAGCGCATCGATGGCTCTGGCCGCTCCCGCCCGGGCAATGTCGGTCTTGGTGACCCCGCCGGCCAGGCGGTCGGTTGGGTTCCCGTCCTCCGCACAGTGACAGTTCCCCATCGACTCGCTGGTGTCGATGGCAAAGACCTGGGCAACGGTGCGCCGCCGCTTCGGATCCAGGATGTCGCTGATGACCGGCAGCACTTCCTCGAGGACGGAGTCCTTGTAGGCCCCCATGCCATAACTTTGGGGCCCGCCTATGGTGACCAGGCCCCGTCCGAGGTCCCGGGTGTTGGCCGCAAGGTCCCGCATCTGCTGCTCGGTCAGATCGTCCGCCGTGACGTCGGCCAGGATCACCGACTGGTAACCGGACAGCCGGGTCAGCTCCGGGATCTGGGCCGGGGTCACCCGGTCGACCAGGATGGAGCTGGACTCCAGCGCAGCGATCAGGGCGTCGGCCGTCCCGTCGGCGCCCGAGACCACCAGGACCCGAGCCGGTCCGGTGACCTGAACCGCGGTTCGGCCGACGTCGTTCCTGGTCTGATCGTCGAGCGCAACCGACACCGACACGTCGTAGGAGACCAGCCCGCCGCTCGGTGGGGTGTCGCGCAGGGTGACGGTGGTCGACCCCTCGTTGAGGGCCACTTCGGTGGAGCCGACAACCTCACCGTTTCGCCGGAGGGTGACCAGACCGGGCTGGGCCACGGTGGAGAACAGGGTGGCCTCCACCGTCACCGCCTCCCCCTCGTCAACCGTGGCGGGGGACCGTACGGAGGCGACCGACGCATCGGTACCGGACACCTGATCGAGAAGCACGTAGTCAATGGCGACACCGCGGGCGGCGAGGCTGCTCGCTTCGGCCACCGCGTTCCCGGAGGTGGCCCGACCGTCGGACAGGACAACGATGCGCCGCTTCGAGTTGTCCGGCAGCATCGCACCGGCAAGCCGAAGCCCGGACGCCAGGTCCGTGCGGTCCCGGTCGACCTCCACCACCGTGACGTTCCCCGCCCGCTCCCGATCCCGCAGCAGCTGATCGACGCGGGAACCGTCGGCGGTGGCGATCACCGCGGACCGGGCGATGTCGTTGGCCTCCACTCGGTCCTCGATTGCGTCCTCGACGAACCGATCGGCGAACCGCTGACCCTCCTGACCGATCGAATCGGACCGGTCGACAACAAAGACCGTCGCCACCTCGTTCGTGGGGATCGGAACGGCCAGGCCGAGCAGGGCCAGTACCAGTCCGGCCAGCGCCGCCGTCCGAAGTCCGTTTGCCGTCCGACGCTGCCATCGGGGCACACCGGACCGCGGCAGCCAGTACCACCACTCGATGGCGATCACCGCGGCCAGGGCGATCAGGACAAGCCACCGCCAGGAGGCATCGGATGACGGCGGCTCCTCGTTCGGCCGGAGGACTCGGGGTTCACTGGGTGAGACGGGTAGCGGTGTCAGCTCTGACTCAGCCGTGGGAAGGGACACGGCGATCACCGTTGACGGTCCGCCGTCGGGGGTGATGGTCCAGAATCCGGGACGGTCGAGCGTGGTGGAGCCGAGCCCGGCGGGCAGGAACAGTTGGTTCCCCCGGGGGTTGGTCACCGTTGCGTTCCGACCGGCCGGCGGGTTCAGCTCCTGGCCGACCCGCAGCGCGGCCGGCACCAAACCGGAACCGGCCAGCTCCTGGATGATCCGATCGCCGAGGACCGGGAAACCGACGTCGAGGGGCAACGAGGAGTTGGACAGCTCGAACCCGAAGTAGACAAACGGCAGCCCGGACCGCCTCCCCCGGACGATCAGCGGCGCACCCTCCGCCCCCACCAGGGTCTGGGCGGTGGCGGCGTCCAACTGCTGGGCCTCCACCAATCGGAGCCGGGACAGATCGAGGCCCGTGAGCAACCGGTCGTTGGTCCTGATCAGCGTTGGTACCGGTTGCTCGACCGAGCCGGTCGGGGTGACACCGGCAAATCCCGACGGCGGGGCGATGGCCCAGAACGGATGGGTGATGTCGTCCGGCACGTCGGCGCCGACAAAGATCGAGACGTCCGGGCTGATCACGGCGGGATCGACCACAGCAACCCCGGGCAACGACTCGACCAGCGCCTCGACAAACGGGTCATCGGCACCGATCACCGCCACCGACACCGCCCGGTTCCGGCGGGCGACGGCGTAGGCGGTGTCGTCGATGGCCAGCAGGTCCTCCCCACCGAGCCGGGCGATCACCTCATCCCCGGCCGGCAGTGACACCTCGACGGTCACCGGCTGTTCTGCGGTGAGCTCCACGTCCAGGACCGCCTGGGTCGCCCCGTCCACGTCGAACCGGAGCGGCGCGGTGACGTCCGGTCCGCCGGTGGCCACCACGGTCACGACGGCCGAAAGTCCGCCGTCGGTTGGTATGACCCGGAGCGAACGGATGGCCCGGTTCACGTCAGAGGTGCCGACCAGCCGGTGGGTGACCCCGGGAGGGAGCGCTCGGAGGGAATCGTCGGGGTGCTGCCCGTCCGACAGGAGAATGATGCCGATGGTCTGCTCCACCGTTTCCAGTCCGTCGGCCAGGGCCATCGCCCCGTCCAGATCGGCCGGACCGTCGCTGAGGTCCACCGCGGCCACCGCAGCGGCAAACGTATCGCTGTCCGCGGTGGCGGTCACCGCCACCCGCGACGTCGGCCCGGCGACGACCAGGGACGCCGTCCCGTCCTCCGGCAGCTCCTCCCAGATGTCGAGCGCTTCCTGTTTTGCGTCGGCCAGCCGGTCCGGCGACCCGTCCAACGCTCCCATCGACGCCGAGGTGTCCAGTACCACAACGGTGTGATCGAAGAGTCCGGTCTCGGACCGGAACACCGGGTTGGCCAACGCCAGCGCGGCCAGGATCACCGCCAGCAGCTGCAGCAGCAGGCTCACCGTCGGCGTCAGGCGTTGCCATGGCGAAGCCGCGGTGGCCCCGACCGTTTCGGTCTCCCACAGCATGTTGGAGCTGACGACGGTGTCAGCTCTGCGAGGTTTGAGGATGTGCAGCGCAAGGACCCCGATGATCGCGGTCAGCAACCACAACCCGGCCGGGTTGGCAAACGTCATCGAGCAGCCGCCGCGGGAATCACGAAACCAACCCGCCGGCCCGGAGCGACCCGAGTAGGACGGTGCGGAGGTCGGCGTCCGCCGGGATCATCGTGTACGACGCATTGAGCGCGGCAACCCGGTTGTTGATCCGGGCCAGCCACTCGTCCCTGCGGGTCTCATAGCGGGCGATGGCGCCGTCGGTCAGGGACATCGGCATCCGACGGCCGGTCTCCACGTCGACCAGATCGACGTCGCCGAGTACCTCGGGGTCCAGCTCGCCCCGGCCGAGGACCTGGACAACCGCCAGGTCCGCACCCCGGGCCGGCAGCCGGTTGAGTGCCGGTTCCCACTGATCGTCGAGCAGGTCAGAGATCAGCACCGTCAGGCCGTTTGGGCCGGAGCGGGTCAGCAGCTCGGTTGCCGTACCGCCCCGCGCGCGGGGCCCGGCCGCGTGCAGCGACTCGAGATGCGTGATCAGCCGAGGCCACGCGGATTTCGACGAGAAGCGGGCGGGTCGGCCGGACAGGGTGTGAACGCTGACCACGTCCCGTCTGGTGAGGGACACGTAGTAAATCATTGATGCTCTTACCTAAGATATCTCTTAAGTAATTGATCCCTTCTAAATGTAAACTATTCACTACCCTAGCAGAGAGCTCACCCGTTTCATTAAG
>JBCCGJ010000100.1:0-17057 GCA_039029335.1 Actinomycetota bacterium
GCCCGCAGTCTCGTGGCCACCTGCACCAGCAGTTCGTCCCCCCGTTCGAAACCGACGGACTCGTTGACCGCTCGGAACTCGTCGAGGTCGAGATGGATGACGCCGATGACCTCGTTGGACTCCAGACGCTGGAGGCGCTGCTGGAGATCGAAGTGGGCGGTCTCCCGATTGGCCAGACCGGTCAGGCTGTCGTAGAGGGCCTGGTCCCGGAGGCTCTGCTCCAGTCTGCGCTGCTCGGTGATATCCCGAACGGTGATCGTCAGGCCGCCCTCGATTCCATCCGCCCGTTCGGACAGCACCACCTCGGTGGTCCTGGTTTGCCGGTCCTGGGTGAGGAAGTCCAGATCGATGACCTCGCCCTTCAGCGAGTCATGGCCGCCGGTCGTCAGCCTGCCCAGCATTTCCTTCGACCGGTCGTTCAACAGGTTGGTGAGCCGGGTGGCCACCAGGTCGCCGGCCCGATACCCGAGCACGGCCTCAACGTTGGGGCTGATGTAGTTGATCGTCAGATCGGTCTCCAGGATCGCGAAGATCTCCTTCGAGTTCAGCACCATGGTCCGGAACCGCTGCTCGGAGAAACCGAGGGAGAGCTCCGCCATCTTGCGGTCCTGGATGTCGCTGAAGTTGGTGACAAGCCCGCGGACCTCTTCGTCCGCCGTGTGGTCCCGGACCATCAGCGAAAACCAGTGGTAGTGGCCGTCGACGTGTCGGAGGCGGACGTCGGTTCTCACCGATTGGGCCCCGCTCACACAGTTGGCCAGCAGCGTCCGGATATCGTCTGCGTCCTCCGGCCTGGCGAAGTCAAGGATCGATCGACCGACGAACTGGTCCTCGGTGAACCCGAGAATCCGCTGCATCGAGGGGCTGACCATCAAGACCTGGTGGGCTTCCGGATCGATCAGGCAGATCAGGTCGGCAGAGTCGTGGACGAGGGCCCGGAACCGCTGATCCGATCGCCGCTGGTGGCTGGCCTCCTTGCGGTCATAACCGACAAGCGCCCGGTCGACGGTCGACACCACCTGCTTGATCTGGTCCATCTCGGTTGCGGTCAGCACCGGGGAGGCCTCGACAAAGAACAGATCGGTGTGGTCCCGGGACTCCTCGAGCGCAACGCCAAGCCTGGTGGTGTGACCGATCCCCGGCAGGTCGGACGCCTGCTCGCTGCGGTGGGCCGTTGCGGTTCTGACCGCTTCGGCCAGCGGCTGCTCGTCCGTCTGATCCAGGATGAACACTTCGTCCTCCGGGACTTGAACCCACCGACCGTTCATTTGCCGGAGGAAGTCCCCCTCCACGTAGGTCTTGTCGTCGAGGACGCGGTCGACGGCCAGGGCGCCGAGCTGAAGGATCATTTCCGGGCTCTCGGCGCGGCTGATGTCGGTCACGGCCTGGCGGAGTTCCTGTTCGACGGCGACCAACCGCTCCCGTCGCTTGACGGTCACCACCAGGTGAGCAGCGGTTGCGGTGGCGATCGCCGTCAACAGGATGGCCAGGTCCGGGGTGACGTTCGGCAGCAGGACCAGCGCGGCGATGATCCCGGCGAACGACAGCAGCTGGTACATGGTGTGGCGTACACCGAACGACTGCTGGTGACCGGCGACCGGCTCCTCGAGATCCACCGCGGACGGGTGACTGGCCGCCGCGGCCAGGAGCACCAGCGAGAGTGTGGCAAAGGCGACCCCCACCGGTCGGACCTCGTCCCGCCCCGCGGCCGTTGCCAGAAAGCTGAACTCGGACAGCACTGCGCAGGCGGCGGCCACGGTGAGCAGGTGCACGGCCGCAGACCGGGAGATCGAGCCGAAGGCCAGCTGCAAGGTCAGGAAGACCAGGGCCAGTGAGAACGGGAGGTAGATCAGCGACGCGACCAGATCGGTACCGGACAGGCGGGCCACCAGTTGCGGTCCGGCCCAGGCCAGCGCACCGAAACCGGCCCACAGCGAGATGATCAGGGCGTCGAGCGCCACCCGGATCTGGGGGGCCATCGTCCTCGCAGTGAGGATGGATCGAAAACCACCGACAAGGAATCCGTAGCCGGCCATCAGGACCGCATCGCCGATGGTCAAGGGGCTGACGTCCGGCGTCACCGAGCGGTGGATCTCCGTCACCAGAGGGGCAAAGCTGATGAGCACCGATCCGGCGGTGATGAGCAACCACCCCCGCGAGCCCCGCAGTCGACGTGCGCCACGAACCATCAGGGCCAGGGCGGGGAGCACCACAAAACCCAGCAGCAGGTCCGACCACGGAGGCTGCAGGGTGGCGCCGACCATGGCCCCTGCGGTCAGCAGGAACCAGAGGCCGCCCTTTTTGACGAAACCGAACACAGGTCTATTGGTCGGTCACTTGCCTTCCGGGATGAGCACCACCGTGTTCGGCGCAGTCGATCAGCGGCGTCGACGGTCTATCGCGTAGATGAGCGAGACCACCTGGTCGGTGAACGGTCGCAGTATCGGGAACCGGTGGACCGGGTTCCGCCAGACCATGATCGCCCCCCAGTTCTCGCTCTCCCAGTCCTTGAAATAGTCCGGCACCGCGCCGACCACCTCCACCAGCGGAGCCCGGGAGTACAGCTGGACCTCCGGGTCCAGATATCGGCCCCGTTTGTTCCGGGTCCGGAGGTAGGTGTCCGGGGACATGGTGTCGGCGTACTTGTGGTAGCGGGGCATCCGCGACCCCCAGTAGACCGCTTCGACCCCCTGGCGGACGGCGAGGGTGATGCCGCCGGTGAACATGAGGGCCGACGCCGACCGAGGTGCCCGTCGGCTCACGGACAGGTCAACCCCGAACATCACGGTCCCGTCGGGGTCGTGGTTGGTGCACCAGCCGTCGTCGCACAGGTCACTCCACGACAACTGGTCGTCGAGGTTGTAGTCCTTCAGGCGAATGAACGTGGCGCCGGCGACAATCTCACCGTTGTGCTCGCCGACGACAACTCCGGCGGGGAAGGTCTCTAGTCTGCTCTCCAATTGCAGCCGGCCTGCGGCCATGGCTTCGCCCCATTCCTCCTCTTGAATGGTGACGTATGCGTCGAGATCGTCTGGTGCGGCGGGACGAACCTTCATCGAATTCCGTTTCTGTTGTTCAGGGGGTATTGACCACCGGATCCTTACGGTGGCCGCGGACCCCGCCGACAACGGCGGCCCGTACGGCGGCGGTCAGCGAGAGATCGGCGAGGGGCAGCACCAGAAGTCCCCATGCGGTTGGGGGAAGGCCGGTGAGGACGGCGATCAGGATAACCACGCCGGTCCCGAGCGCACCAACGGTGTTGAGGATCAAACCCACCCAGAACATCGGGGTCCGATCCAACTTTGCCAGGATCGTGTCGAACTGGCTCCGCCAGCGGAGCGGGTTTGGCCCGAGCTTCACACCCACCGTGGCCGCCATCAGGGCCAGGCCGAGAACGAACAACGCCTCGGACGCGAGCAGCCCGGCCGCCACCCATGGCCCGACCTCCTTCACCCGGTCGATGGTCGGGCCGAGGGGCGCGAAGAGCAGGGAGCCGATCGACAGCACGATCAGGCCCCAAAAGAGGATTCGCCGAAAGGGAAATCCACGCTTGTGCGGTGCGGCGGAATCTTGCACGGAACCCAAAGTTTATATCTTTCTACTTTGAAGGACCAACCGGTCCAACGATCCCAACCTGAATCACTTCGGCAGGTACGGCGCATGATTAATCGAGGGACAGCCGGGCCCGGTTGTGTTTTGATTACCGCATGATTCGTGGTGTCGATCGGATCGATTTCTTCGAAATGCCGACCCCGGTTGTTGCCGCGGTCAATCGGGCGATCGACGGTGCGGTTGCGGCCTACGACGGGGCGCGGCGGGGGTTCAGTCCCGGCCCGGCCGGCCGGGCCGATCTTGTGGACGGCCGGTCGGTGTTCGTGAAGGCGTGTTGTGACGACCTGAGTCCCGTTGCAACGGCGATGCATCGAAAGGAAGCCGGGGTACTTGCGCAGTTGCCGGTCGAGCACCCGTCGCCCTCACTGCTGGCCACCGTCGACGTGGACGGTTGGTTCGTGCTGGTCACCGAATACGTCCCCGGGACAACCCCGACCGCGCCGATCACCGCGTCGGAGACCGCTGCGGTTCTGGATCTGGTGACCGTGCTGGCCCGGGCCGGTACCCCAACCCCGACGACCGACCTCAAGCCGTTCAACACGGAACCGGACAGGATCGAGAGCTGGTCCAGCCTGGACCGGTCATCCGGCGGCGGGCCTGACGGACTCGATCCATGGAGTCGGCATCACCTTGGTGCACTGATCCGGTTGGAGGCGGGCTGGGTTGACGCCGTTGCGGGTTCCTCGTTGGTGCACGGCGACCTCCGCCCGGACAACATGGTGCTGTCGTCCGCCGCCGGCGGTGCTGACGCAGGTGGCGCCGGTGGTGAGGGTCGCAGTGTTGCCGTCGACTGGCCGGGCGGGACCGTCGGTGCGCCGTGGGTTGATCTGGTCGGGTCGTTACCCGCCTTGAACATGCTGGGCGGGCCCGCCCCGGTTGACGTATTCGACGCCCATCCGCTGGGGCGGGAAGCGGACGGTGAGGCGGTCACCTCCTTCCTCGTGGCGCTGACCGGGTATTTCACCAGCCAGGCGTTGAAGCCAGAGTTGCCGACCGTTCCCGGCCTTCGACGGTTCCAGGCCGATCAGGGTGCGGTGTGTCGGACGTGGCTGTCGCAGCGCCTGGGCTGGGACCCGCCCGACCCGCGTGACGTCATCGCCGCCTGATCACGGGTGCCCGATCACCGATGCCCTACGGCCAATGCGCACCTACCAGTGCATTGTCCCCGGCGCACCCTTGAACGGCCCGGTCACGTTGCTGGTGATCCATCCGCCGTAGAACGACCCGTCGTTCGGGTCGACCTCCTCGTCGTCGACCAGGCACCGGAGTTTCTGGGCGTAGAAGGCGAAGTGGTCGGTGATCGCCGCGAAGGACTGGTTCGGTGTTGGGTAGTACCAACCGGCGTCGGCCACGACCGCGCCGGTCGGGTCGCCGTTCGGCACAACGTCGACATAGGCCGCCGGGCCTTTCCACTCGCAGTAGGTCCGCATGGCCGACTGCCGGAGGTGGTCGTGGTTCACATACCGGCCGTCCACGTAGTAGGCCGGTGGCTGGCTGGTCTCCAGGACCCGGACGGCATTCGGCGCGTCGACCAGCAGGATCTCACCGTGGTACACCCGGATCCGCCAGTCGACGGGGTCAAGCCGCGGTGGGCGTGGGTAGTCCCATACCGATTCCATCGGTTTGCCGTTCGGTCCGACTGTTGGTTCGCCGGCGCCGGTGTTACCCGTACCTGTCTCACCGCTCATGGACACCAAGTATGGGTGGTGTCCCGAAGCGGTGACGGATCGGGCCGGGACGGAACGGTCTGTTGGGAAGTGGGCGCCGCTCCTACGGGCTGCAGTCGGCGACGGTTTCGCTACCGGTCTTCCAGTGGGTCGCTCGGTAGCTGTCCGCCGGGGTGACCTCGAGGCTGGTTGTGGTGTGGCCGCCCAGGTAGGTCTCCACGCCGTTTGTGTAGGAGAAGATGTAGTAGGCGTCCGCACCGGCGTCGTCCCAGGTCAGCGTTGTGCCGGAGACCGAGCAGCTGAACGGTGGTGGTGCGCCCGGCCCGTCGCAGGTGGCGACGGTTTCGCCGCTGAGCCAGTGACTGACCCGGTAGCTGTCCGCATCCGGCACCGCAAGGCTGGTTGTGGTGTGGCCGCCGAGGTAGGTGTCGTTGCCGCCGCTGGTGGCGAAGACGTAGTACTCGCTTGCACCGGCGCCGTCCCAGGTGAGCACCCCGTCGGCCGCTGCGCAGCTGAACGGCCCGGGTGCGCCCGGCCCGTCGCAGGTGGCGACGGTTTCGCCGCTGAGCCAGTGGCTCACCCGGTAGCTGTCCGCACCGATGACGTTGAGGCTGGTTGTGGTGTGGCCGCCGAGGTAGGTCTCGTTGCCGCCGGTGATGGCAAAGACGTAGTACTCGGTAGCGCCTGCGTCGTCCCAGGTGAGCACCCCCGCGTCTGCCGCGCAGCTGAACGGCGGTGGCGGCCCCGGTCCATCACAGGTGGTTGCCGTCTCCGACCCCGTCTTCCAGTGGGTCACCCGGTAGCTGTCGGCGGCCGGCACGTTGAGGCTGGTTGTGGTGTGGCCGCCGAGGTAGGTCTCGTCCCCGCCGGTGATGGCAAAGACGTAGTACGCCGCCGCCTCGGCATCGTCCCAGGTCAGGACTCCGTCGGCCTCCGAACAGTCGAACGGCACCGGAGCAGGCGGTCCCGGTCCGTCACAGGTTGCGATGGTCTCCCCGTTGAGCCAGTGGGTGACTTTGTAGCTGTCGGCGCCGATGACGTTGAGGCTGGTTGTGGTGTGGCCGCCGAGGTAGGTCTCGTCCCCGCCGGTGATGGCAAAGACGTAGTACTCGGCGGCGCCTGCGTCGTCCCAGGCGAGCACCCCGTCGGCCGCGGCGCAGCTGAACGGCGGTGGCGGTCCGGGCCCATCACAGGTGGCGGCCGTTTCGTAGCCGAGCTTCCAGTGGGTGACCTTGTAGCTGCCGGCGCCGATGACGTTGAGGCTGGTTGTGGTGTGGCCGCCCAGGTAGGTCTCGACCCCGTTTGTGTAGGCGAAGACGTAGTATTCGTCCGCCGCGGCGTCGGCCCACGTCAACACGTCATCAGCGGCGGCGCAGGTGAACGTCTCCGGTTCGTAGGGGGGTGGTGCGTCCGGCGCCTCGGGTGGTTCCGGTGTGGGGCCCGGGGCGGACGGGTTGGTGCCGAGGTTGATGGGCGACGCACCGACCACCAGGTGACCGCTCGGGGTGGAGGTCTCACCGTCGAGGGTCAGCGACGTGGCCCAGACCACCACGCCCTGCTGCAGCGCGGGTGACGCCATGCTGAAGTCACCGTTGGCGTCCGCGGTGACGGTGCCGAGCCAGGTGGAGTTGATCGAGTCCCCGGGTTGGAACTGCTGGCGTTCCGCACCGGTGCACAGATTCTGTTCGGTCCTCTCCCCGACGTCGAACGAACCACCGTCGACGTCGAGGCACTTGTCCGAGTGGGCGAACACGAGCGAGTTCCCGGACCACCGCAGCTGCTGGCTGGTATCGCCGTTGCAGGTGACCTGGAGAACATCAGCGTCGTCGGCCTGTGACGCCCCGCTCACCCCGATGCACTTGTTTGAGTGGGTGGCCCGCAGGCTGAAGCCGGTCCCGGCCGGGATCATCTCGAAGGTCTGCTCCGCACTGCCGGTACAGGTGTTCTGGACGATCTCCGCCGAGTCGTCAAGCGACCCGCCGCTGACCTCGAGGCACAGGTCCGATCGGGCAGACAGGATGGCAACACCGCCGGTGCCGGCCGGGCCGGCGGTGACGGTCCCGTCGCTGTTGACCGATCCCGAGGCGTAGATGTCGATGATGCAGTTGGCGCACGTCTCGCCGCCGTAGACCTCTCCGACGCCGATTCCGGTCAGGGTCGGCTGGTCCTGGCTCGGATGGGCCAGGTCATCCTCGATCTCTATCGCCGGTCCGCCGTTGTTGTAGTAGTGGCCGAGGCGGATGGAGGTCCGCTCGGTCTGCTCGTCCGGATAGTTGGCGTTGTTGCGGGTCGAGGTGTTGTTGATGTTGACCCCGCCCTGGCCGTTCCCGGCGACGATGTTGTCGTAGTAGAGATCGTCGTGGCCGGTGACAAAGATGCCAAAGTCCGTGTTGTTGACGATCCGGTTGTAGGCCACGGTGTTTCGACCGGTGTAGTTGTGCTTGTGCCAGACACCGTCACTCTCATTGCCGGAGATGATGTTGTAGGCGACGTAGTTGCCTTCCGGATTGTCCTTGAAGATCACGCCGTTCTGGTTCGCCGACTCGTCGCTGATGGTCACGCCGTCGGGGTGGGTGCCGATGCGGTTGCCGAGCACCAGGTTGCCCGTCGCAGAGTGGGACAGGTCCATGCCGCCGGAGTTGTGGCCCGCGATCACGTTGCCTTCGTACTGGCCGGTGCCGCCGACCTGATTTCCCCAGGTCCAGAACTGCAGGTCGACACCGATGGACTGGGTGCGGTTGACCTGGCCGGTTGCGTCCAGGCCGATGATGTTGTTCTGGACGAGGTTCTGGGACGTCCCACCGTGGTTCATCCGGATGCCGTACGAGCCGTTGCCGCTGATCACGTTTCGGTCGCCGAGCGCCGGCGTCCCGATGGCGTTCTGATCCGGGCCGAGGTTGACGATGATGCCGATGCCGCAGCACTGCTCGAAGGTGTTGCCGACGTTTGTACCGATGATGTTCCCGGCGATGACGTTCCCGTCGGCATTCTCACCGATCACCTCGATTGCGGTGCCGTGATCGAACATGGCGATGCCCCGGATCTGGTTCTCCGCGGACTGCACGATGAACGTCGGGGCGCTGGGGATGCCGTCGATCTCGATCTTGATGGCCGCGTTGAAGATCAGCGGATCGGTGTTCGGTGCGGCGCCGGGCTGGGTGTAGCCGTCGATGGTGGTACCGGCGCTGTCGTTCAGCTCGGGCAGCGTCGACCCGATGCGGATGCGGTGGACCTGGGTTCCGGCGATGTTGAAGTTGATGGTGTCCGGCCCCGGGTTGCCGTTGGCCTGAGTGATGGCGGCGCGGAGCGTGCACCCCTGCGACGTGGTTTGGCACAGACCGTCCGAGGGGTCGGTGTCGTCCTGGTCACCGGTGTTGGTGACAACGATCGGGTCGTTCGGTCCGTTACCGGAGGCCGCAGGTCCAAAGGCCAGAACAGCGGCTCCAAGCAGCGCCAGCACGCCCATCAGGCGCAACAACACTCTCGAGTACGAACTCATTTACTCCACCGTTTCCGCCTGCTGCGCTCGCCGCCCATCCGCGTTCATCGCAGCTTTACAAGCTTGATCGCCAGCCCGATTGTACCGACCGACCCGATCCGGTCTCGATCGGGTGGACCCTTCTGGGTAAGTTCTCCCTGTTAGCGGAGCCGTCCTCCTTCGGGCTGATTTGGGTAAAACGACCTGTGCCCCGGGCCCGCTTCCGCGGACCCGGGGCAACGTCTGGTTTTGCCGGTTTTGGCCGTTTGGTGGTCGGTTGTGCCGTGTACTGGGCCGGTGATCAGCCCTCGACGGAGCCGCTGCCGGAAATGGCGACCGAGCCGGTCTCGAGGTCGATGTTCTGATGGTCTGACACACCGTCGGCCACCACAGCGACCAGCGGCTTCAGCGCAAACGGCGCCGGACTGTTGTCGGCGTCGGGCTCAACGCTGATGACCACCGTGGAACCGGTCAGGTCGGTTGGGAAGGTCAGGCCGTCCGGCGCGTTGACCAGGAAGTCCTCGCCGGGATAGTTGGGCCCGGGGTTCGGGCCGGAGAAGCCGTCGAAGTCGTCGGCCGCGGCCGGGTCGGTGAACCGGCCGGTGGAGATGGGCTGGTCGTCGATGACCGCCCATCCCTCGTAGACCCAACCGGCCGGGAGCTCGGGAAGGTCCAGGCTGGTCTCCGGTCCCGGCACGCTGAGGAACCAGACGCCGGACAGTTCGTTGCCCTCCGGATCATCGGTTGGGGTGCCGAGGATGAAGCTGCCGGCGGCATCGGCGAAGTCGGTGCCAAGAGCTGCCGGGTGGTCGATCGTCAGGTCGAAGCCACCGTCCGCAGCGATCTCACCGCCGAGCACCTTGGTGTCGGCCGGAGCGGGATCGTCGTCAATCGCAGGTTCGATCGAGATGACAACGGCGGTTGCCCCGTCGTGGCCGTAGAGGTGGTCCTGGTCGCTGGTGATCTCGACGGCGCCGTCGTCGTCGATGTCGAAGATGCCGCCGGTGACCGGTGCGCCGTCGACGATGGTCCACACCTCGTACTCGAAGTCGTCTCCGAGCGGCTCGAGCCCGGAGAAGGAGATGTTCAGGATGGGCCGGCCATCGGCCATGGCGTCGTCCTCCATCGCATCGTCTTCCATGGCGTCCTCGTCGTCGGCCATCGCATCGTCTTCCATCGCGTCTTCGTCGTCGGCCATGGCGTCCTCGTCGTCCTCCATGGCATCGTCTTCCATGGCGTCTTCGTCGTCGGCCATGGCATCGCCGTCGGAGGAGTCGGTTGCCGCTCCGGTTGCGGCCTGATCGGCGGCCTCGGTCGCTTCGCTGTCGCCGTCGGAGCCGCATGCGGCGGCCACCAGCGCTGCGGCCAGCACCACGCCGGCCAGACGTTTCTTGTTCTTCATGGTCTCGGTCACTTTCTACGCACCTCGGCGTGGGGGGATGTGATGTCTGCGGAAGGCAACCGGGGACCGGCACGCCGCTCATCCGTAGCCGACGGTGGTTCAGTAGTTCTTCAGAAAGGCGAACGCCCGTGATCGCCGGGCATCGGGAGGTGGATCGGTGGCCAAGTACACTGCGGATCATGTTGACCTTGGCCCGCAGGGTTGTTGCCGCTCTTGGCATGGCCGGACTGATCGCAACGCTGTTCCGTCTGCGGGGCAAGGGCGGAGTCCCTCCGCAGTCCGGTGGCTGGCGGGAACTCCCGGAGTCCGAACTCCAGGCATGAGGGTCTCCCTGGCCGGTCTCGGTACCACCGGGTCACATCTCGCCAGGCAGCTCCGGCCGCCGGACGTCACCGAGATCCAACTGTTCGACGTCGACCAGCAGCGGATCCGGTCGGTGCGGGGTGCGCTCGACCGACGGATCAAGGCGGTGTCCGGCGCACCGGATCCCGAGGATCCGGCGGATGTTGTTGTGCTGGCCACCCCGGCCGGAAACCATGCCGAGCTGGCGGCCACCATGCTGGCGGCGGGGAGCCACGTGGTGTCGATCAGCGACGATCCCGACGAGGTGCTGGCCCTGCTGGATCTCGACGAGTTGGCGAAGGCCAACCAAAGGTCGCTGGTGGTCGGGGCCGGATTCTGCCCCGGCCTGAGCGGCCTGCTGGCCCGGTTGGCCGCCGACCAACTGGACGCGGTTGACGCCATCAACGTCTCCCGAGCCGGAACCGCCGGCCCCGCCTGCGCCAGACAGCATCACGCGGCGCTGAAGAACGACGGTCGGGATTGGCGGGACGGCCAGTGGGTGCTGCGCCGGGGCGGTTCCGGCCGGGACCTGGCGTGGTTCCCCGATCCGATCGGTGCCCGGGACTGCTACCGCGGTGCGCTGCCCAGCCCGATCCTGCTCCAGCGGAGGTATCCGGAGGCCCAGCGGATCTCGGCCAGGATGTCGGCCACCAGACGGGACCGGCTGACGGGTCGGCTCCCGATGCTCCGTCGCCCCCACCGCGACGGCGGACCCGGCGGGATCCGGATCGAGGTCCGAGGCCGGATCGGGGTCGGCATCGAGACGCTGGTCTACGGGGTGATGGATCATCCCTCGGTCGCCGCGGCCACCGTTGCCGCAGTTGCGGCAATCCGCACGGTCCGGGGGGAGGCGCCGATCGGCGCAGAGGGTCTTGTGGCGTGGGACAACGCGGCGGACGTCCTCGGCGAGTTGAACCGCCGCGGTGTCAAGGTCGCTGCGTTCAGCGGCCAGCTGGACGGGGCCTGACCCTCCAGCTCCCCGGCATTGCGTGCTCCAAGCGAGTCGAATCTGCGACAACCAGACGGCACCGCTCAAGTTTTTTGTCGTGGGCCACCCGGCCCGTTCGCCGGGAAACTGCTCAAGTTCTGATCAGTTGGCGTCGAATCTAACCGAGGAGAAACTTCTGCAAAGTTTTTCCTAAAGTTCCGAGCTCATCGTGTCGAGAACTCTTCCTGTCATGGAGGAATACTCAAAGGGTGCAACACGATGGATGCAACACGGGATGAACTGAACGCAAGAATCGAAGCCAACCTGCCACTGGTCAAACACGTGGTTTTTCAGGTGGCTGTCCACTTCCCTCGCCACGTCGACCGGGAAGAGCTTGCGAGGGCCGGAGCGCTCGGCCTTGTTGAAGCTGCACGGCGATACGACGAGAGCCGAGGGGTGCCGTTCGAACGGTTCGCCGCTCAACGAATCCGGGGCGCGATCCTCGACTCGGTTCGGGCCGCAGACTGGGCCCCACGCTCGGTTCGCCTGCTGGCCAGGCGCCTGGAGAGCACCGAGCAGCAGCTGGCCAGCGAACTCGGTCGGGTCCCGAACGTCGAGGAGATGGCTGAAGCCCTTGGTGTCAGCAACGACGAGCTGGCCAGGCTGCGGGACCGCTTGTTCCGCTCAGTCGTGCTGGCGCTCGACCACGAGACCAGCGACGACTCGGACGAAGACCTCACGCTGGTTGATGTACTCCGGGACCAGTCGGCGGTCGAGCCGTCCGAGGAACTGGAGAGCCGGGAGCTCCACACCTACCTTCGGGACGCAGTGAAGCTGCTACCCGAACGGCAGCGGTTTGTGATTGTCGGCTACTTCCTGGAGGGAAAGACCTCCCAGGACCTCGCACGGTTCCTCGGTGTCACCGAGTCACGGGTGTCCCAGCTGCGAAGCGAAGCGCTGCGAAACCTCAAGCTCGGCATCGAAGCGCAATACAACACCGACGAGGTCGAGGCGCCGGTCGGTCGGGTGGCAAAACGTCAGGCCGCGTACGTCGATCAGATCGGTGAGGCGTCCGAGTGGAAGAACCGCCTCAGTCGATGGGACGACGAGTACGACGTCCCAGAGGAACCGCTCCTGCCGGTCCGCCGCATCACCGCCGATTCGATGGGCTAACGCCGTTCGCGCCGTTCGCTTCGCTCACTAAGGCTCTCCAACCGAGAGTCCTCGGAGTAACTAGAAGTTGGCGGCGTCCTGCCACCGATCCAGAAGTTTGGCATCGCCGAAGACCTCGAGCCGAGAGCTCGGAATCCGACTCCACAACAGGAGCAGCAGATCCGAGACCGGACCCCGAGCGGCAACGTCACCCTTGGCGTGCGAGTGTTCCCACTCGACCGCCTCTGACCGATAGGTCAGTAACCACTCGCCATCATCGACATCGGTGGCGTGAAGGTGCACGGTTTCCCCATCACCGTTCAGCGTTGCGAACTGCATACGCAGGGGGGTGAAGATCTCCAACACCTCGTCAACGCCGTCCTTGGCCTGGCGAGAGTCGATCGGATGGGGGCTACTGGACGCCGACTCCGAATCCCACCGGTGCATGGACACCTCGTGGCTGAGCCGTCGCGCCCACCACGACGCAGGCTGCGGGCCGGTGAACGTGGGGCGGACGGAATCGAAGTCGGTCTCGGCAAGCAACTCCTGCAGTTTCTTGGAGCCCGTGACGAACCAGTCGATGACGTCGTCACCCGGCGGGGGCTCCGGGACCGAGGATCGGGACGGCGGGTTGTCCGGATCGGTGGTGAGGCACAGGCCGGCAAAGCGCATCACCCAGCCCGTGTGGCCGATGACCGACCGCACGGTCCATCCCTCTATATGAGGTATGTCCAGCGCCAAGTGCTCCGGCTGGACCTGGGACATGCGGGCCGCTTCGACAGTAAGCAGGTGCAGGTAGTCGTGAGTGGTGAGATTCGACACGACCACGAATGTACCCCGGACACCGGGTGTGGGTACTTTTCCCTTTCGTTCCGATTTGGAGGGCTCGACTAGGTTTTTTCCAGGTTTTGTGGGCGACACGGACCCGGAGGGAAACATGGCTAGGACTTCGTCGATTCGCGTCGGCGTATTTGCAGCACTCGTTGGTTTGCTCGGCGTGTGGGGGGTGACTGCGGCGGGGGCGAACAGCAACGGTCCAACAGCGGTTTTCTACCTCTCGTCGACGACCGGCGGCGTGGTTGCCGGGGTCGACTTCGAGGACGAGGATGTCCTGTCGTACAACAACGTGACCGACACGTGGGCTCGGGTGTTCGACGGGTCAGATGTCTTGCCGGTCTCGGCGGACGTTGATGCCGTGTACGTGGAGGGCAACGGCGATCTGCTGCTGTCGTTCCAGAACCCGGTCAACGTCGCCGGCTTGGGCATCGTCGACGATTCCGATGTGGTTCGGTTCACCCCCGATGTCGGGTCAAACGGGGACGCGACGGCCGGTACGTTCACGTTGGTGTTGGACGGTTCGACCGTGGGGTTGAGCACCGGGAACGAGGATGTCACTGCGGTGACCGAGGACGGTGATCTGGTGGTGTCGACTCTCGGCGGGTTCAACGTGCCGGGTTCGGTGGGTCCGAACCTGACCGGCGCCGACGAGGACCTGATCAGCCTGTCGGGCGGAACCTGGAGTCGGGAGTTTGACGGGTCCGACGTTGCGCTCAACGCCGAGGACATTTGGGGGGCGTGGATCGACGTGCCGACCGGTGAGGTGTACCTCTCGGTGCTGAACGTGTTCAACGCCGGTGGGGTCACCGGTGACGGCAACGATGTGTTTGTGTTCACCGGCACCTCCGGCACCGCCACGTCCGGCACGTTTGCGGTTGCCTTTGATGGTGACGACCACGACTTCGGTGACGAGCAGATCGATGCTCTGTCGGTCGAGATTCTGGCTCCGCCGCCCCCTGGCGATGCCGACCTGTCGGTGACCAAGACCGATGACGTCGACCCGGTGTTGCCCGGTGATGTCGTGACGTACACGGTCGAGGTGTCGAACGCCGGTCCGGACTCGGCGGAAAACGTGGTGGCCACCGACACGCTGCCGGCCGGGGTGACGTTGCAGGCCACAACCGGCTGTCAGCAGGACCCCAATGGGTTGACGTGCTCGCTCGGCACCATCGCCGTCGGCGGCACCGCGTCGTACACGATCTCCGTCCAGGTCGACGGAGGAACGGAAGGGACCGTCACCAACGACGTGGTGGTGGCCGCCGGTACCGCGGATCCGGTTCCGGGCAACAACTCGGCGTCCGAGGACACCCTGGTCGGCCGGGCGCCGATCGCAGCCGACGATGGTCCGGCAACGAACTCGGTCCCGGGGGACCCGTTCCACACGGCGTCTAACACCGGGCTCGCCGGACCGGCCGGGACGCTCACGAACAACGACACGGTCGGCAACCCGGCCGGGACCATCGTCAGCTTCGGCGGTGGTGACGCCGGGGGGGACGTGACCACATACGCTGCAGGGGCTGTGGTGGCGGTGTCAGACGGGTCGATTTCGATCGGCCCGAACGGTTCCGTAGCCTTTGTGCCGCCCATCGGGTACGCCGGTGTGTTCACAGTCGACTACCGGCTGGAAAACGTGCTCGGCATGTCGGATGCCACGCTCTCGATCTTCGTTGGTGACCGTCCGGTCGTGGCCGGTGGGGACAAGATCTATCTGTCCTCAACCTCGTTCGGCACGGTGGCCGGGATCGACTTCGACGACGAGGACATCCTGCTCTTCGACAACGGTCTCAACACGTGGGAGCTCTTCTTCGACGGCAGCGATGTGCTACCCGCCGGAGCTGACGTCAACGGGTTCACCATTGATGACAGTGACCGTCTGCTGATGACGTTCCAGAACCCGGTCAGCATCGCGGGGCTTGGCACCGTCGACGACTCCGACGTCGTCGAGTTCGTGCCGACGACCCTTGGGGAGGACACCACCGGCTTCTTCCAGCTTGTGTTGGACGGAACCACCGTCGGTCTGACCACCAACGGCGAGGAGATCAACGCCCTCACCACCTACGGCGGTGACCTCACGGTCAGCACGTCCGCCAGCTTCAACGTGCCGACTGCTGCCGGCAACCAGCTCGGCCGCAACGAGGACCTGATCCAGTTGGATGGTGCAACCACCTGGAGCCTGCTGTTCGACGGCTCGGACGTTGACCTTGCCGCCGAGGATGTGGCAGGCGCGTCGATCGATCCGGAAACCGGAAATCTGTACGCCACCTCGTTCAACGGCTACAACGTGCCGGGTCTGTCGGGTGACAACAACGACGTGATCGTGTTCTCCGGCAACTTCGGCGACCCGACCGCAGGCACGTTCTCGACGTTCTTCGACGGTGACACCCAGGGCATCGGGGACGAGCAGCTGGACGCGCTCCACGTCGAACCTGCCATCCCCGGCGCCGATCTGTCGGTGGTGCTTTCGGACGTGACCGATCCCGTTGCACCGGATGAGCCGCTGGTTTACGAGGTGCTCGTGTCGAACGCCGGCCCCGAGGACGCAACCGGCGTGTCGGTGGTCGTTCAGCTTCCGCCCGGCTACACCTTCGACTCCGGCTCGCTGGGGTGTTTCAGTGGGTTCCTGCAACCGGTGTTCTGCTCCGTCGGCAGCATGATCTCCGGCAGCTCGGTGACGCTGACGATTTCGACGACGCAACCCACCGAACTGCCTGGGACGTTCACCGCCGCCGCAAACGTGGCCGGTGATCAACTGGATTCGAACCTGGCCAACAACAACGACACCGAGGAGACCACCGTCCAGTATCCGGCGACGGACCTGTCGCTAACGCTGTCGGATCAGGCCGACCCGGTTCTGACCGGCGGGACGTTGACCTACCTGCTGGCCGTGGAGAACCTCGGCCCGGAGGACGCCAGCAGTGTTATTGCAACGCTCCAGTTGCCGGCGGGAACGTTCTACGGCGCCGGCAATCCGTTCTGTGTTGAGAACCCGGTGGTCCCCGGCTTCCTGATCTGCACGTTCCCAGACATACTCGTCGGTGACACAACGACCTTTACCATCCCCGCGGACATCATCGGCGGGGCCGGCGTCTACACCGCGGCCGCGCAGGTTGCCGCCGATCAGCCGGACCCGAATCAGGCGGACAACACGGACTCGGAGGACACAACGGTGAACGCCCCGTCGGCTGATTTGTCGGTGGTGATCGGTGACTCTCCTGATCCGGTGGCGGCTGGTGATGAGTTGACGTATCAGTTGGCGGTGACCAACAACGGTCCGCAGGATGCAACCGGTGTGACGGCGACGCTGACACTCCCGGCGGGGGTGACGGTCTCCAACCTCATAACCCCTTGTACGGAAACTTCGCCTGGTGTGCTTTCCTGCTCGTATCCGTCACCGATGCTGGTCGGTGACACCACCACGCTGACGATTCCGGTTGACGTCGGTGCGGGGACCGCCGGCACCGTGACCGCGGCCGCGCAGGTTGCCGCCGATCAGCCGGACCCGAATCTGGCGGACAACACCGACTCGGAGGACACAACGGTGAACGCCCCGTCGGCTGATTTGTCGGTGGTGATCGGTGACTCTCCTGATCCGGTGGCGGCTGGTGATGAGTTGACGTATCAGTTGGCGGTGACGAACAA
>JBCCGJ010000101.1:0-17025 GCA_039029335.1 Actinomycetota bacterium
GGCAGCGCCTGCACTCGTCGATCCACCGCCATGAGACCACGGTGCGCGGCAACTCGCCGCCGTTATTTGCCTGAATAGACGGTAAAGATCACGGTCCATAGAGGGTCGACAGCGCACGCCCCCAGCTGGTGTATCAGCCTGATTGGTCGCGCCGTCATTTGACTGGACGGTTCGCCGGTCTGGTTCGTGCCGCCTCGGCGCCACCCGACCTGCTCCGCTCCCCCACCCACCCCGACAACACCAAACCAACAAAACCATGATGAAAGGAACCGATCAGATGTCCGCCCAAGGCAGTGAGTTCAATACCAACGGACTGAGCGTCCAGGACTTCGACTGTGGCGACGGCATTCCCGCCCTGACCTTTTCGAGCGGGGACTCCGGTACCGGGTCGATCACTCCCGCTGCCGGCGGCCTCACGCCGGCAGCCGAGCCGAAGATCTCCATACGGGTCTTTGCCCTGGCCGCCGGGGTTCTTACCCAGATTCTGATCGGCATCATCGTCGCATTAGGTGGTAACGCCGTTGTTGGTGTCGTCGCTGCGATAACGGTCCTGACCTGCAGCCTGATCCTGGTCCTGGCCGAAGCAACGGACAAAACCTAACGGTCACCGAAGCGGCGAGTCGGTGGCGGGCCAACCAAAGGAATCGGCCTCGGCACGGAGGAAACTCCAGGTCGGGGCCGATTTCGCGCCGCCGGCACTACTCGCCTCCCCCACCGAGCGGGATGCAGCATGCTGCGAATCGGTTCGGGAGCTAGCCCCGGCAGGCTTCGGCGAACCGATCCGGGACACACGGATCGTTGTCGTCCCGTTCGGATCCGCAACGGCTTGGCAGGCCGTCACCATCCACATCCACTGCGGTGTCGTAGAACGAGGTCCAGTTCTCACCGCCGCTCGGTGACGCCGGCGAGTACGGCGGGACCTGACCCGGGGCCTCGACGAAGTCCCGTTTGTTTGCCTCGAACCGGTTGCCGTCGATGAACACGTCGAACACCGAGGCCGGCCAGGTGCTGGTGTTGCCGTTCCACACCCAGAATCCGTTCGAATTGCTGTTGTGGTGGATGTAGTTGTTCACGATGCACGAATCCACCGTGTTCCACAGGCTGAACGTGGGGTGGTCACGATCGAGGAACTCCCGGTTCCGATCGAGGGCGTTCTGGAACATCTCGTTCCGGTAGACGTCGACGTTCTGGACCCGCTCGTTGAAGTTCCGGCCCACGTTGCCGAGCACGATTCCGGTGGTGTCGGTGTAGGAGACCTGGTTGTAGCGAATCACACCGTTCTTGAGTCCCGCGGTCGCGGTGATACCGACCTCGCCGCTGTGGCGGACCATGTTCCCCTCGACCAGGAACCCGTTCACGCCCCGCATGGCGATCAGGTCACCGGCGCCGCCGTTCGGAACGACTTCACCGCTCGGCGGCCGGATGTGGGGGATGTTGGGTGTCCCCTCGACCAGGTTGTTCCGCACAACGACGTTCCACGCGTACGTTCGCGGGTCCGCCGCCGTGGACAGCGGGAACCCGATCATGTGACCGGTCCGCACGTTCGGCGCGTGGCCGGAGAAGACGTTGCCCTCGATCCGGACGTTTCGACTGGTCGCCTCGCCGTTCTGGATGTATCCCTCCCGGCCGACCTCTCGGGCCACGTTGTTCAGGACGATGATGTTGGTGGTGTTGCCCTGGACCCGGACCAGCCGGTGCATCCGAAGGATGCTGTTGTCGTAGACGTGAATGTCCTCGGCGGTTGCCCCGTTGCCGAGTCGGACGAAGTCGGCGGAACAGAACCCGTCGGCCGTCGGGGCGGCGTTCCGGACGTCGATGCCGGACACGTACAGGTTTGCCACCGGACTTGCCGCCCCGACCACCGCCGCGGGATTGCTGCCACAACGCTGCAGGTCAAGATCGAAGTCCCGGATGGAGACGTTGCGGGTGCCGGACACGTTGAACAGGTTCGAGCCGGCGGACACCACCAGGGTCGGCTGGTTGATGCCTTCGATGGTGACGTCGGACTGCAGGTTGAGCGGCGAAGCCAGATTGACCCGGGCGCCGCGCCGGTTGGGGTCGCCGAAGGTGATCTTGAGCGGGCGGGTGGTGTTGGTGTTCATGATCCGCTTGATCTGGGCCCCGCAGTCGTTGGTTGCGGTGCAGCCCGCATCGACGGTGGTGACGTTGCGGTCCGCCGGATCGGTGAACGTGACGGCGGCCAGAGGTGGCGTCCACGGCGCCCGGCCACCGGTCGGTCCATCGCCAACACCATCTGTGGCCACCGGGATGATCGCGGCATTGCCACCGCTGGGCGTCGGGGCGGGACTCGTCGGTGCCGGGTTGGTCGGCGCCGGGCTTGTCGGGTTCGGCCCGGGAGCCGGGACGGTCGGTCCCGGGGCTGTGGGACCGGGAGCGGTCGGGTCGGGGTTCGGGCCCGGCGACGGGGCCACCGGGACGGTTGGATTCGAACTACCGGGCCCCGGTGTCGGGCTGCCGGTCGGATTTGGCGCACCGGACGGTGGTTGGGGTGCCGAAGCTCCCGGATCCGGGTTTCCACCGCCGGCCACGCCTGGTGCGGGAGCCTGGTCATCCCCGGCCGCCTGCCCGGGGTCCGCTCCCCCGGTGGTCGGACCGGTTGTGGCCGGATCGGCGGTATCGGCGTCCGCCGGGTCGATGGCCTGATCCGGTGCATCGGTCGAATCGCCCTGGACCGACAGTGGCACCGCCGCCGCCGAGGTTGTTGTGGTTACGGGCGAGTCGTCGGCGGCCGAAAGCTCGAGATCGGTCGGGCCGGAGGTGTTCAGCGTGCCGTCAACCTGGAGCGGCTGTGGTGCGGCAAGGTTGTCCCCGCCGACGTTCTCGGTGGCGAACGGCTCCGGCCGATCCCGGTCGACGGTCTCGATCTTGGCAGACTCGGATGGCTCGCGATCGATGACCTGGACCACCGCAGCAGCCAGCAGGCAGAGCAACCCGATCCCGACAACCCGAAGGACCGCGGTGGAACGGGTGATTCGCACCTGACTGAGCGACCGAAGATCGATGTCCACCAGTTGTGATCCCTCCATGACCGCCGAGCGCTTTCCCATCGGCACCGGACCCGGAAACCTGCGCCGTTCGCCTGCACCGTTTCCGGATCGGATCGATCCGATGTCCACGAACCCAATCGGCTGCGCCGACTGGAATTCGCTCAAAATCCGCTCTGCACCGGTCGACCGACTGTCCCGAGCCATCGCCCACGGCCAACCCGCCACGAAACTCTACCACCGGGGACCGGTCCGGTAGGCAGACTCCCCAGGCCGGGGACCTCAGGTCACCAGCGTGAACCCCTCGTCCTGCCACCCTTCGACACCACCGATCATCTTCTTCACCGGCCGCCCCAGGTTGGCGAGCCGCAGTCCGGCCCGGTCCGCTCCGTTGCAGTGTGGCCCGGCGCAGTAGACAACAAACAGTGTCTCCGGCGGGTAGTCGGCCAGGTTTATCTCGGTCAGCTCCGGGTGGGGGATGTTGATGGCTCCGTCGACGTGACCGGCGGCAAAACCCATCGGGCCCCGGACATCGACCAGCACAAAGTCCGGTTCATCAGCCTCGGCCAGCGCGGCGTGGACGTCCCAGCAGTCGGTTTCAAAGGCCAGCAGCCCGGCGAAGTGGGCGGCGGCTGCCGTGGGATCGGCGGCGGGGGTCTCGGTGACGACGGATGTCCTGGTAGTCATGGGCCTCATGATGAAGCAGCAGCACCAGCGACGGCGAGTGGCAGAAATGACAATGAGCACTAAGATCCTGCCATGGACGGCCCGAGGAATCGGCAGGTGACGGCGGTGGCCTACGACGGGCTCTGCACATTCGAGTTCGGGGTCGCCGTTGAGCTGTTCGGCCTCGCCCGGCCGGAGCTGGACGTCGACTGGTACCGGTTCGCCGTCGTGTCCGTCGATCCCGGGCCGATCGGGACGCTGGCGGGTGTGCAGCTCACAGCACCGACCGACCTGGAGCAGGTTCGAACGGCGGGAACCGTCGTCCTGCCGGGATGGCGTGACCCGACGGAGCGTCCGCCGGAGGACCTCCTCAACGCGATTGTGATCGCCCATGAGCGCGGCGCCCGTGTCCTGTCGATCTGCTCCGGCGTCTTTGTGCTTGCCGCCACGGGTCTGCTCGACGGGCGGGCGGCAACCACCCACTGGCGCTATACCGACCTGCTCCGGTCGATGTACCCGGGGATCGATGTCCAGCCGGACGTGCTCTACGTGGACAACGGGTCAACCCTGACCTCCGCCGGCAGTGCGGCCGGGCTTGATCTCGGACTCCATCTGATCCGGCGCGACTACGGCGCCGGGGTGGCGAACTCCGTCGCGCGGCGGCTTGTCGTCCCACCCCATCGGGCCGGCGGCCAGGCCCAGTTCATCTCGGAACCGGTCCCGGACGGGCTTCCCCGTTCGATCGCCCCGACCGTGGCCTGGATCCAGGAGCACCTCGACCGGCCGATCACCGTTGAGGACATGGCGCGAACCGCCAACATGTCGGCTCGAACGTTTGCCAGACGGTTCCGGGACGACATGGGGATCCCACCCCATCGGTGGTTGACCAGGCAACGGGTCTTACGGGCCCAACAGCTGTTGGAGACCACCGACCTGGCGGTCGACACCGTTGCCGCCGGCTGCGGCTTCGGCAGCGCGGCAACGCTCCGGCATCACTTTCAGCGGGAGACCAGGACCAGCCCGTCCGCCTACCGGCGCTCCTTCACCGCCGGCCGACTGCCGGAACAGAAGCTCGCATCGGCGGGACGCTAGCGGGGCGCCTCCTCGACGCCGGTGACCCGAAGTGACCGGGTCTTCACATGATCGGTCTCCCATCCGCCGACCGTTGCCTCCAGATCGTCGATCTCCCACCGGCCGTCGGTGGAGGCGATGTCCATCCTGGTCCACTCCAGGTATCGGGCCACCGAGTTACCGCCGACCCAGTAGACCTGGCCGGTCGCCTGGCACTGCTCGGTGCACAGCCAGGCAACAAGCGGCGAAATGTTCCCCGCATCCCACTTGTCGAAGCTGCCGTCGGTCGGGGCGCCGATCCGTTCACCCAGGCCCGGCGTCGACAGGGTCATGCGTGTCCTGGCCGACGGAGCGATGGCGTTCACCCGGACGCCGTAGCGGCCGAGTTCCTGGGCGGCGATCACCGACATCGTGGCGATACCGGACTTGGCGGCCCCGTAGTTCGATTGCCCGGGGTTGGAGTGCAGGCCGGACGTTGACGAGGTGTTGACGATCGACGCATGCACGGTTTCCCCGGCCTTCGCCCGCTCCCGCCAGTACGCCGCCGCATGGCGCATGGTCAACCACGTGCCCTTGAGGTGGACCGCGATCACCGCATCGAACTCGTCCTCGGTCATGTTGACCAGCATCCGGTCACGGAGGATGCCCGCGTTGTTCACCACCCCGTGGAGATCCCCGAAGGTCTCGATGGCGGCGTTGATCATGCGCTGGGTCCCCTCCCAGTCCGCAACGGAGTCCCCGTTCGCCACTGCGGACCCCCCGGCGGCGGTGATCTCGTCAACCACCTCCTGCGCCGGGCCGACGCTGCCGCCGCTCCCGTCCTGCTCACCACCCAGATCGTTGACCACCACACTGGCCCCCTCGGCGGCCAGCAGCAACGCATGCTCCCGCCCGACCCCACGCCCGGCGCCGGTGACCACGATCACCCGACCATCAAGATGCCCCATCGATCCACTCCTCCTGCTCGGTGACCGGGCCCCGACCCGGCGGGAACGACGTCCCGCTGCCAAGATATGCTCCCCCGGCGCTGCCGTCGAAACATCAGCCGACCCGAACCGTCCAGGAGCAACCCAGACATGCCGATCGCACGAGATCCCCACGCCGGTCCGGTTCCGGAAGCGGCGTGGAACGCGGACCGGACGGCCAGGGAGACCAAGGGCCGGGTGGAGATCTTCAACGCAACGCGGCCGGGCGGGTTGGACGGGTGGACCATGGACGTCGCCCAGTACGAAGCCGTGCGGTCGTTGATTCTGGAGCCGCTGGAGGACGCCGCCGATGAGGCGAGCCAGGACTCGACGGAAGACGGCACCGTGCTCCTCAAGGATGTGGTCGCAGCGGCTCAGGACCGGTACGGGAACCACGAACTGTTCCCGAAGGGGCGGTTGACCAACTACGTACGGTTCACAAAAACCGACATGGAGGCCCGGTGCGAGGTTGAGCGACTGCCCGGTTCCGGTCCACAGCGAATCCGCCTGTGGCGTGACGCCGATTGACGCCTGGCCGGGCCAACACCTCCGGCTCCGACCCGGAGCGGCCCGGGCGGTTCAGCGGACGGCAACCAGGTTCGCGCTGGTCAGCTCCCGCTCCCCGGACCAGCGGTAGGCCACAAGCGGACCGCCGGACACCGCGCTGAAGTCGAGGCAAGCCGCCTTTGGGTTGATCACCTGCACGGTGGAGTCGTCATCACCGGCGGTGAACCAGTAGTGGCCGAACAGCACCGGAGGCCGGGCCGGATCGGTCGGGACCATCGCCAAAAGCTTGTCGGGAAGCGGCGTGTCCGGCAGACGATCGGCCTCAGCCCCGCTCCGGTCGTAGAGCGTGGTGGTCGGCGGCAGCCGGACCCCGTTCCGCAACGTGGTGACCGACGGTTCCCACCACAGGAAGCGCCCCTCGGCACGACGATGCCGGTCGGCGTCGACATGGGTGAACCCGTCGAGGTGGGCTTCCGGCCCCTTCAGCACGGTCTTGACCGCCTCGAACACCGGTGTGCCCCTCCGGGTTGCCTGCACGACCAGGTCGTCGGTCAGCCCACCGGCTTCCGATCGCAACGGTTCGAGCAGCGTCATAGACGGTTCATGCCAGCAGGCGTGCACCACCCGCAGACCGTCCAGATCCAGCCACAGCGGCAGCGTCCGGAACCAGTCGATGATCTCCCGATGGGTCGAGGAACCGAACGGAGCGGCGGCAAGAAAGTCCACCGTCTGATCGAGGTTCTTCTGATTGTGTGGCCGACACCAACCGCCACCCGGGGTCCCGGTGGCTAACCCGACGGCGTTGAACTCGTGGTTGCCGAGGATCGCACGCGCCGCGCCGGCGGCGACCATCGCCCGAGGAATGGCCACCGCGTCCAGCTGGTACGGGCCCCGATCGATGAAGTCCCCGAGGAACACCACCCGCCTTGTCCGATGACGCCAGGCGCCACGCTCCTGTCGATATCCCAGTGCCGCAAGCAACCGCACCAGCTTGTCCGCGCAACCGTGGACGTCACCGACGACGTCATACCCCTCGTCGACAAGCGGAGCGGCGGGATCGATACCGCTACTCCGCGTCGACAAGCCCGCCGAACGGGGACGGTGCCCGGCGCTGTTCGATGTCGTCGTGCCGAAGGTTGATGTTCGGGGTGAAATCCTCGTCGGTGAAGAGCCAGAACTGGTTGTTCAGAATGGCATCGTGGACCTGGTCGGCCACCTCGGCCGGTGGTTTCGCCTGGCTGAAGAACTCGGCGGCGATCTCCCGCCTCGCCTCCTCCTCCGCAGTCCGCTCCCGGGGGTTCACGTTCATCAGCTGCTCGGGCCGGTTCCGCTCGGACTCGAGGATACGGGTGTTGACCATGCCGGGGCAGAGGCAGGTCACACCGACCGTCGAACCTTCGTCCCGCAGCTCATGGTGAAGCGTCTCGGCCAGCGTGGCGACCCCGTGTTTCGCCACGTTGTAGGGAGCAGTCCCGGCGTTCGAGAGGTGACCGAAGATCGATGAGGTGATCACGACGTGGCCGTCGCCGTGATCGATCAGATGGTTGAGGAACGCCTGCAACCCGTGGATGACCCCCCACAGGTTTACCCCGAGCGTCCACTCCCAGTCCCGGGTTGTGAGCTCCCTGATGGGACCACCGCCCCCGACTCCGGCGTTGAGACAGACGACGTTGGCCGCACCGAAGTTGTCGATTGTCGTGTCGAACAGTTCCCGGTTGGCCTGTTCGTCCGCCGCGTCCATGACAACGCCGACGGCTTTTGCCCCCGTTCCGGTGATCTCGGCGACCGCATCGTTGAGTGCAACCTGCTCGATGTCGGCCAGCACAACCTGCATACCCGCCGCGGCGAACCGGTTGGCGAACGCCCGACCCATACCGCTCCCGGCGCCCGTGACGACCGCCGTCCTACCCGTGAGTTCATCCATGGAGAGAGCATGGAGGAGGGCCGACCGGGGTGCAACCTCGATCGGCCCTCTTCGGATGGTTCGCGGCGAATCCGGTGCTCAGCCGACCGGCGGCGGGGTCACGGTGTCCCGCACCCAGTTGCCGTGGAACCCGTACGGCACTCTGGCCGGCAGTTCGATCCTGGCCACCTCCGGTCGGGAAAAGTCCTGGGCGTCCAGGATGACCAGGTCGCTCCGGTTCGTCGTTTCGTCGTTGACCACCGTCAGGATCCAGCCGTCGTCCTCGGCCGTGCCGTCCGCCCGGCTGACAAAGACCGGTTCTCCCGCTCCCCGACCGGTGCCGTGATCGAAGGCCTCAGACGTGCCGCCGTCGAAGTCGTACTTGATGGTGTCACCGAAGCTCCAGTCCCCCGGCTCAAGACCGACGGACGAGGTGTAGCCGTACTGGTGCTTGACGTTCAGGACGGACCCGGCGACCCTGGGGAACTCCTGGAAGCGCTCGTCGATGACCTCCCGCTTGACCCTGCGGGCCACCGGGTCGACGGTCCACCGCTCCAGCTGGGGCGGTGAGTCGCGGAACGGCCCGTTGCGGTCAAGGTCGAAGAGCCGGTCGTATCGGCAGATGTCCACGACGACCCGGCCGTCCGCAAGGTCGTAGCTGTTGAGCGGGTGGAAGGCGTAGCACGGCTCGATCTCGCACCAGATGACCTCGTCGCCGCTGGTGGCCGTTCGGGGCAGGAGGCCGATCCGGGCGTCGTACTCGTCGAACCACCGCATCGGGAACGGGGACCCGTTCAGGGCCAACTCAATGTCAACCGCAACCGGCAGATCGAGGATCACCGCATACGTCTGGGTGAGGCCCATGTCGTGCATCATCGGCATACCCGGCGTTGCCACCTGCACGGTCTTGGTCATCGTGCCGTCCGGCCCGACGACGATGTACTCCACCATGCCACCGAGGGACTGCGGGGCGTAACACATGGCGTGCATCTCACCGGTCAGCGGGTCGTACTTGGGGTGGGCGGTGTAACCGTTGAGCAGGCTGTCCCCGAACCCGTTCGTGCCGACGGTTTCCAGCTCGTAGGTCAGTTCGACCGGCTTTGTCCCGGCCTCGACGATGGCAAACGTCTTCCCGGCGTGGCCGATGACGTTGGTGTTCGGCCCGGTGTTGCCGGTCAGCGGTTTCGGAGCCGTCTGGCCCAGCAGCTCGGTGGTCCGCTGGCTGCCGACGAATCGGTTGCGGTACCACTCCGCCTTGCCACCCCGGAGCCGGACGCCGTGGACCATCCCATCGCCGAGGAACCAATGGTGGTTGTGGACGTCCGTCTCCCCGATGGGGTTCGGCCCGTTCCGCAGCAGCCGCCCCTCAAGCTCAACCGGGATCTCACCGATGACGGGCAGGTCGTAGGCGGTCAGTTCCTCGGTCACCGGGGCGAAGTTGCCGGCGAGGTAGGGCGACGCATCGTTGTACGTTTCCATCTGGTCGGTCATGGCTGATCTCCTGCGGTGGATCGTGTGTTGGTGAGATGGCCCGGTCGACAGAGCACCCTCGGGGGGAGCGGGTTATTGACACTGTCAATTAGGACACGCTTCAATATAGATCGGGGTTATTGACAGTGTCAACAAGAACCGCGATCATCATGCTCGCCCGACCAACTCGGGCAAGACCGATCAGACACTCAGAACCCCCCGAACCCGAGGCACCCGCGAACCACACCGTGAACACACGAAGCGTCAACCGGATCCACTACGCCGGCGACCTCCGATCGGACCTGATCGCCGAGGCCGTGCGGGTCATCGCCGAGGACGGAACGGCCGCGGTCAGCCTGCGGGCCCTCACCAGGACACTGGGCGTGTCCCACGCCGCACCGAAGAACCACTTCCCGACGAAGGAGGCGCTCTTTGCCGAGATCGCCCGGGAGGGGTTTGTGGAATTCGCCCACCGGCTGAACACCGCTGGCGACGCCGCACGGGCGGCGGGCGGTGACCCCCTGGCCGTCCTGGAGGCACAGGGCCTGGCCTACCTCTCCTTCGCCGAGGACCGGCCGAGCCACTTTGCGCTGATGTTCCGAGGTGATCTCTTCGATCCCACCATCGTCATCGAGGAGGGCCTGGCCGCATTCGAGACCCTGTACACCTCGGTGACGGCGGCCCAGGCCGTCGGCTGGCACCAGGGGGTCGACACGCTGCAGGTCGCGATGATGGTGTGGTCCACGGTGCACGGACTGGCCAACCTGGAAACCCAGAGCCTGCCACCGGCGGTCGGCACGCCGAATCGGGTCGAGATCCTGCGGTTGGCCCTGGGCACCAACGCCTGACGGCAGGACCCACCGCCCCCGATCGGCGGGCGGCTGACGGTCGAACCCGCACCGCCGGAGCCGGCCAATCGCCTACCGTGAATCGATGATCTCACTCATCGGTGTTCCGCTGGACGCAAACTCGTCGCATCTCTTCGGCCCGGCGGACGGACCGGCCGCGCTCCGGTCGTCCCTCTACTCGGACTCCCACAACAGCTCGTCCGAGGCGTCAACCGAGGTGATGGCCCACCTGGAGGATCTGGGAGACGTCCCGGTGACCAACGAGCGGGGCTCGATGGCCGATGCCGACCTGATCACCGAGGCGATCGATGCGCAGCTGATGGCCGGGCGGCAGGTCATCACCGTCGGCGGCGACCACTCGATCACCTACCCGATCCTGCGGGCGTTTGCCCGCCACCACCCGAATCTCACCGTCGTCCACATCGACGCCCACCCAGACCTCTACGACGACCTGGACGGCAACCCCCTGAGCCACGCCTCGCCGTTCGCCAGAGCACTCGAGGCGGACTGCATGGTTCGGTTGGTCCAGATCGGCATCCGCACCGCAACCCCCCATCAGCGCGAGCAGGCCGAGCGGTGGGGCGTGACGATGATCGCCAGTCGCAACCTCGACCAGTTCGACCCATCGAGCCTCACCGGCCCGCTGTACCTGAGCATCGATCTGGACGGCCTTGATCCGTCGGTCGCCCCCGGGGTCTCCCACCACGAACCGGGCGGCCTCACCATGCGGGAGGTCCTGAACGTGATCGACGCACTCCCCGGACCGCTGGTCGGTGCCGATGTGGTGGAGCTGAACCCGAGCCGTGATCTGGTGGACATGACGGCGATGGTCGGGGCGAAGCTGGTCAAGGAGGTCACCGGGGCGATGCTTCGACTTGGCTGACGCGGACAGGGAGCCGATGAGGGCGCGTTGACGGCGAGAAGATTTGAGCATATGCTCAAATCATGAGCGTTACGCAGGTCACGCCGGTCACCAACCCATCACCCAAATTTGGGCCTCCGGACCACACATTTTGTGGCCGGGATGCCCAAATTTCGCCGGGGATCGGGCCATCGTCACGCCCCGGATGGCGGCTACCGGCGTTCTCCCTGGTCATGGCCTCGATCGTCATCGGCTTCTCGGTGATCGCCGGCCTGCTCCTCATCCTGTCGATCTGGTTCATGGCGTTCGGATTCCCCGTGGTCCTGTTTTCGATCCCGGCCATCGCGGGCGTTGCGATGCACCGCAGACCCGGCGCGCCACATCCAGCGCTGTTCCTCTACCTGCTGGCTGCCGTCCAAGTCGGCATCGTCACAACGTTTTTCGGCTATGCGGGCTTTCCCGGCGATGCCTGGCACGTCTTCGGCCCTTCGTTGGCCCCTGGACTGGTGACCACCTTGGTCGCCGTGCTGGTGCATAAAACGGCGAAACGGGCCACCAGGCCCTGAGAAGTATCAGCCGCCGGGCGGCTTGGTCACCCCGGATCGGCTGCCGAATCGCCGTCGGCGGCGGCGGTGGCCGCCGGGCGGAACAAGTAGGGCTCCAGGGTCTCCTTGGCCCAGGCTTTCAGGCGACCGGCCTCGCGGCCACCGTAGTAGCCGAGCGAACCCGGGGCGGCCCGGCCGTACCCGTTGAAGTTGGAGAGGCAGTCCCGAAGCGGCGCGGTGGCAACGTCGGCCTCGGCACAGTGCGTGGCGAAGCTGACCTCGTCCTCCTCCCGGATGTCGACCACCTCATGGCCGAGATCCCGCATGGCCGAGAGCATCCACACCACGTATTCGGTGTGGTCCTCGATGGCGTCGGTGAAGTTGAAGCTCCCGCCGGTGCCCTGCGGGCCCGCCACGATGAACAGGTTGGGGAACCCGTTGGTGTGCAGCCCGAGGAACGTACGGGTGCCGCCGTCCTCCCACTTCTCGGCGATGGTCCGACCGTCGACACCGGTGACCCGGCCCATCGTCTCCCGGGACATGAAGTCGAAGCCGGTGGCGTGGATGATGACATCCAACTCGTACTGGTGGCCGTCGTGGACCACTCCTCGCTCGTTGATCTGCTGCACCCCGAGGGGCGCAACGTCGACCAGCGTCACGTTCGGTTGGTTGAAGGCGGGCAGAAACTCGTCGTGGAAGGTGGGCCGTTTGCAGCCGTAGGGGTAGTACGGCTTCAGCGCCTTGGCCGTCTCGGGATCCTCGACGATGGCATCGATCCGGTCCCGGATCTGCTCCATGATCCGGAAGCTGGTCTCCAGGTCACGCCGCACCCGCTCCTCCCGAGGAAGGCGCTGACCCCCGGCCCGTGACCGACGCTTCGGCTGTTCGGCCTTGCCCGCCAGGAACTCGTCGTTGGCCTGGAGCGCCCGTCGGCCGATCAGCTTCTTGAACCTGTCCCGTCTGGCGGCGGCCCAGCCGGGCGTTGCGGCCCACTCCTCGGCCTCCTCGGCTGTGGTCAGGCGCTGATCCCGCACGTCGATGGTCGACGGTGTCCGCTGGAAGACGTGGAGATGGCCAGCCACCTTTGCCACCTCGGGAATGACCTGGACGGCGGTGGCCCCGGTGCCGATCACGCCGACCCGCTTACCCGTCAGGTCCACGTCGTAGTTCCAGCGAGCGGTGTGGAACGACTCGCCTGCGAAGTCCTCCATCCCGGGGATTCTGGCCAGGCGAGGGGTTGTGAGAACGCCGTTGGCCAGCAGCAGGATCCGGCTCCGCATGTTGTCACCCCGGTCGGTGCGGACGGTCCATCGTCCGGCCCGGTCGTCCCACGCCGCATCGGTGACCTCGGTGTGGAAGAGACAGCGATCGTAGAACCCGAACCGTTCGGCCATGGACTGGCAGTACTCGTAGATTTCGAACCCGGATGCGAACTTCCTGGTCGGGATGTACCCCATCTCATCGAGCAGCGGCAGGTAGGAGTAGGACTCGACGTCACAGGCGATGCCGGGATACCGGTTCCAGTACCAGGTCCCACCGACGTCTCCCCCCTTCTCACAGAAGCGAACGTCGGTGAACCCGGCCGCCGACAGCCGGTACCAGAGCAACAGCCCGGCAAACCCGGCGCCGACCACCAGGATGTCGCAGTTGTCGGTCAGCGGGTCTCGGGGCACCGGCGCCGAGCTGTAGTGATCCTGTAGGTAGTGGGTGAAGGGACCGTCCATCGGCATGTAGTCATCGGTCCCTCGACGTACGTCGTTGAACGCCCGGTGGCGAGCCTGCTCGGCCTCGTCGAACGCGGCGTCCGGCTTGAAATCCGGCAGGGTGAGCAGCTCCGAATCGGTGACAACGTCGTACCCCTTGCCGGCGATCCGGGCCGACGCCGGGGCGGATCTGGTGTTGAACAGCTTGAGCCCGGTTTCCGGGTCGATCCGAATCGGGGGCACCTGGTCAGTCGCCATGAATCCTTTCCTCGACCGGCGGGACAGACGAACCGATCCGCTTTCGACGGGCGTCCGCCGGCCCGTCGAGCTTAGGGGAGGCGGCCGACAGCCGGTAGTTCGATCGGCGTCGAAGCGGCGTGTAGAGTCCTCCCACACGGCCGTGCCGGGGGGTAGCCATGCAGTTCCATCTCGACGGTTTTTGTCCCGGAGATCCACGAATCGCCGACCCCGAGGCCGCGGTTTCCAAGCCGGGACCGCCGACCCCACTCCCCGAAGAGGTGGACGTGCTGGTGGTTGGCTCCGGACCAACCGGCCTGACCGTCGCCGCTCAGCTGGTGGCTTTTCCCGACCTCACGGTCTGTGTCGCCGAAGCAAAACCGGGACCGCTGCAGCTGGGCCAGGCCGACGGCATCGCCTGCCGGACGATGGAGATGTTCCAGGCGTTCGGCTTCGCCGCCGCGGTCATGGAGGAGGCCTACTGGGTGAACGAAACGGTGTTCTGGGGACCGGACCCGGACGACCCCTCGGGCATTCGCCGGAACGACCGGATCCCCGACGTCGAGGACGGGTTGTCGGAGATGCCCCACGTGATCCTCAACCAGGCCAGGGTCCACGACCACTACCTACAGGTGATGGCCAACGCCGAGCACCCACTGACACCGGTCTACCGACGACGCTTCGTCGATCTGGACCTGCCGGCCAACGACGACGATCCGGTTGTCGCTCGATTCGAACGTCTCGACGAGGGGCGGGAGGGAACGATCGAAGCGGTGCGGGCCCGCTACGTCATCGGCTGCGACGGGGCCAGAAGCAGGGTACGGACCGCCATCGGTCGGGAGCTTGTCGGTGATGCGGCAAACCAGGCGTGGGGGGTGATGGACGTGCTGGCCGTCACCGACTTTCCCGATGTCCGGTACAAGGCGGTGGTGCACTCCGCAGACGAGGGCAGCCTGTTGATCATCCCTCGGGAGGGTGGCTACCTGGCCCGGCTCTACATCGAGCTGGACAAACTGGCCGAGGGCGAACGGGTGGCGAACCGTGATCTGACCGTCGACCACCTCATCGATGCTGCCGGACGAATCCTGGCCCCCTATCGGCTGGACGTGCGCGAAGTGGCGTGGTGGTCGGTGTACGAGATCGGCCAGCGGCTCTGCGACCGATTCGACGACGTGCCTGCTTCGGCGGTTGGGACGCGACATCCCCGGGTGTTCATCGCCGGGGACGCCTGCCACACCCACAGCCCGAAGGCCGGGCAGGGCATGAACGTCTCCATGCAGGACGGGTTCAACCTCGCTTGGAAACTGGCGGCCGTACTGCGGGGGCGATCTGCGCCGCTTCTTCTCGACACGTACTCGGCGGAGCGGCACGCCGTTGCCGAGGAGCTGATCGAGTTCGACCGTGAGTTCGCCGCCATGTTCAGCGCCGCGTCAAAGACCGCTGAACACGAACTCGGACGGGGCAGCGACGAGGACGCTCCGGCCGTCGATCCGGCCGTCTTCCAGCGGCACTTTCAGCAGCAGGGCCGGTATACCGCCGGTGTTGCCACCCGCTATGGGCCGTCGCTGCTGACCGCCGAGGCACCGGCTCAACACCGGGCAACGGGGTTTGTTGTCGGCACCCGCTTCCACTCCGGCCCGGTGATCCGGCTGGCCGACGCAAAACCGATGCAGCTGGGACACACCGTCGAAGCCGACGGCCGATGGCGGCTGTTCGTCTTTGGCGACCGGGCGGACCCGACGGCTTCGGACAGTGCATTGAACCGTCTGTGCCACCGACTGCTGACCAACGATGACTCGCCGCTGCGCCGTTACACACCGGCGTCGGCGGACATCGATGCGGTCCTCGACGTACGGGCCGTCCTGCAGCAGTCCCATCACGACGTGAACATCGGCGACCTGCCACCGCTACTGCGCCCGACAAAGGGCCGGTACGGCCTGATCGATTACCAGAAGGTCTTCTGCCCCGACCTCGTCAAGGGTCCGGATGTGTTCGATCTGCGCAGCGTCGACCGGGAGGCCGGTGCCGTTGTCATCGTCCGGCCGGACCAGCACGTTGCCACGGTGACGGACCTGGGTGACCTGGAGGCGATCGCCGATTTCTTCAATCCGTTCATGTTGGACGTGCGCTAGGTCCCCGACCTCTTCGCCGAGCCGGCTGGTGTCCGAGCCATAAGTTCGTTCGGTATTCGGGCGAGGGATCTTCGTCCGTGGCTGGGGCGAGCGGCGCCAAGCACCGCAACGGTTAGTGGTTGCAGCGACTAGATGACCGGTGATGCTGCGCTCCTCGCCAGGGCGGCGAGAAACCGTCGCTTACCGGCGGCGGTCATCGTCGGCAGGAGCACGGAGAAGTGGTGCTGAATACCCCGCTCGACGTCGGCCCACTCGATCACATCCCGCTGCTCCATCTCCCGGAGGTGTTCCATCCAGTATCGGCTGAGAATCCAGAGCGATCGGGCCAGCATGTCCAGGTCCACCTCGGCGTCGGTCCGGAACAGACCGGCCTCACCGATCCTGGCCACCAGCTGGTGCCGTTCCTCCAGTGCAGCGACGAGTATCGGGCTCGGCGGGACAATGGCATCGGCGTCCTCGAAGATGCCCCGGTCCCGCATTAGGAACCGGTAGTTCCAGGAGATCTCCATGGAGAACCGAAGGTGCTCGACGTAGTCATCCGCGATGTCACCGACCGATCGGGTCGCCGACCGGGCCTCGGTGCGGACACGCACCCGCTCACTCAGATGCAGTGCCAGGTCGAGCTTGGTCGGGAAGTGATACGTGAGGTTTCCCTGGGAGATCCCGACGTCTGCGGCGATCTCCGAGAGCGTCGTTGACGCGTACCCCTGGTGGTTGAAACGACGAAGCGCAGCGTCTGCGATGCGTTCGGCGGTTGTTGCGGTCACGGAAACTCCCCGGAGCGGTTCTGATCGGTGCCATTGTGCCCGATACGTCGGTGTTCACGGTCGCTTCGGTTGCGCCACGAAGACGACCTCCTTCCATCGTGGTCGATGTCACGTTGCAATTCTAGGTTTTAAAACCTAAATTTTAGGTAGCTAAACCTAAAGGAGCATCATGACTGCCTTGACCATCGATCTTGAACACCTGCGCCGGCCCGGCTGGTCACCCCGCGAGGCCGAGCATGCGGCACTTGTCGCCGAGTTCGTTCGCCTGCTCATGAACGAGCACGATTTCGACACCCTTCACCAACGCTTCGGCTCCAGCGCCTACCTCCAGCACAACCACGGCA
>JBCCGJ010000102.1:0-16931 GCA_039029335.1 Actinomycetota bacterium
AGGTCCTCGGCGCGCCGAGGCGCAGACGGCTTACTGCCCGTCGACACACCTCGAGGGCACGGTCTCCGACTTCGAGCAGGTCCCTCGATGCCAGTCCCTCGCTCGCCTGACCGGGCATGGCGACCACGCCGCAAGGCAGCCGACCGCAAGGCGGGAATGCGGTGGTACGGCGAACGCGAGGACTCGGAGCGAAGCGACGCCGCAGCCACCCACACCAACCGCAGTCCCGCGGGACACCCACCAACGGCAGTGCAGCTCGCCGACACCGACCTCGGTCCCGCCGCACACCAATCACCCCGCGACGGCGGACAGCCGGCCCAGCTCCGACGACGGCCCAACCGCCGCTAGTTCTGTTCCAGAACCAGATGCGGATAGGGAATGGTGATGTCGTTCTTGTCCAGGGTTTCCCGGATCGTGATGATCGCCTCGCTGACCGTCCGTTTTGCCAGGTGCTCCTCGGCCGGGTGCCAAACCTCGGCGGTCATGTTCACGCCGGAGTCGGCGAAACCTCGCACCAGAACCTCGATGGGTGGGTGGGCGGCGACGGTCTCCACGCCCCGCAACGCCTCGAGAACCACCTGCTGGGCTGCTCGAAGGTTTGTGTCGTACGAAACCTGGAAGGCGATGACGGTACGGCGGGGATCGTCGGCGGTCAGGTTCACCAACGCCGAATCGAGGACCCGAAGGTTCGGGATGTAGACCGAGTTTCCGTCGAAGTCCTCGATCTGCACGGCCCGGTGACTGATGTCAACCACCGTGCCGGCGATGCCGTTCGATTCGATCTCGTCCCCCGGCCGGAACGCCCGGGTGCTGTGGAGCAGCATGGATCCGATGAAGTTGCCGGCCACCGGCTGCAGGGCGATGGCGGCGATAATGCCGGAGATGCCGAGGCCACCGACGAGAGGACCGACCTCCAGCTCCAGCAGACCGAACATGTACAGCACGGCAACAACGCTGAAGATCCCCATCAGGACCCGCCGGATCATGTCCGCCGGGTAGGTGTCGAGCAGCCCACGGCCAACGATCGCCCGCTGTATCCGTCGCATGGCCGCAAAAGAAACGAGCAGGATCACCAGCACGATGCCGATGGCGATCCAGTTCCGGATGCTGACCCCCATGGCGGTGTTGTCCAACCAGTCCATGGCGGTCAGGATATGGTCGGCCGGTCCAGCAACGTCAGATACGACTCAACCGCGACCACACCCCCACGGTCCAGGTGGGCGACCACCGCGGTCTCGGTGGCGGTGTCGAACACACCGCTCACACCACCGTCTGGGCCGCCTCGAGCCACCACCCGGCCCTGCACCCAGCGAATCAGGTCCGGATCGTTGGTGAACCGGGCGGCGAAGGACGGGTCGAACGACGCCGGCCGACCGAGCCAGTTCCGATTGAGGGCGGCCCGGGTGATCGGACCGACGTCACCGTCGGCCGTCACACCGACCAGCTGCTGCAACTCCCTTGTCAGCTCCTCCTTCGTCGGCACCCGTTCCGGTGCGGCGATAAAGGTGTGGTCCGAGTAGTACCAGGACTCGCCGGTCCGGTAGTACAGCCGGGCATGTACGGTCCGCTCGTCGGTGGGCAGCCCGCCGACCGTCACCGAGAACTCGGTCTGCGGCACACCGCCAAGGGTGTCGACCCGGAAAACGCCGAGGTCCGAGCCGCTCTCCTCCGAACCCAGATACAGCCACCAACGGTCGACCCGGAGCGCTCCCGGCGTCCAGCGGAACCGGTGGCTTGCACCGTCCAGCCGGCCGCCCGACACCGGCGAGACGAAGGCCGGCAATCCCGCACTGCCGGCCGCAGGATAGGTGGCGTCGATGAAGAGCCATTCGGCCGGCGTCTTGTACCAGACCCGAACAAAAACGGTTGACCCGTCGACCGGGAGGCCGCCGAGCGACGCCTCCGTGTCGGCGCCGACCTGCCGACGGCCGTAGTCCGAGCCGCCAAGGGACGACCCGGCGTAGATCCAGGTGAACTCGACGGGGATGCCGCCGAGGTCCCAGGTGAACACCTGGATGGCTCCGTCGAGGTCCGAACCGGGCTGCGGTGAAACGAATCGAGGGTCCACGATCAAACCTCCACCAGTTGCAGGAAGGACTCGGCGGTGATGACGCCGCCCCGGTCGAGCACGGTGACCACCGCCGCCTCGGTTGCCGGCCCGAAGTCACCGTCCACGGTGAGCGACACACCATCCCGCCGATTCAGGCCGGTCTGGACCCACTCGATGACCCGGGGGTTGTTGGTGAACGTGTCGGCGACGGACGAGTCGAACGACTGGTCCCGGCCGAGCCAGTTCCGATTGAGCGCGGCGATGGTCAGCGGGCCGACGATGCCGTCGGCGCTGACACCGACCAACCGTTGAAGCTGACGGATCAGGGTGTCCCGGTCCGGACCCAGCCCACCGTTCGACAGAAACTGCTGGTAGCGGCGGAAGAAGTCCGACCACGGGAACCCTGCACCCGGATCGGTTCGGCGGAGCGGATCCCGTCTGGCGTGGGAGATGAACCCGGAGGCATCGGCGCGTTCGCTCTGCGTCTTGGTCAGCTGCCGGGCCTCGGGCAACGGGAGGCCTCGGTCGGCCAGCCATCGAGCGGCGATGGCCGCCATCTGCGCCGCCGTGTCGGTGAACTGGGTCCGTCGAGAGGTGGTCAGCCTCCCCCAGTCGGCGGCGTTCATCGCCAGGCTGATACCGATGGCCCACGGATTGCTCCCCGAGCCGTCCTGGAACGCCTCGTTCTCGAACCGGACAAGCTGCACGATTGAATCGGCGTCACCGATCATGTGGTACGAGCCGGGGTCCTGCCGGTCCCGTATGAATCGAGCGACGTTCTCCGCCCGGGGGTCGTCCCCGAACCGGTCGGTACCGCTCTCTGCAGTGTGGACCACGATGACCGACCGAACCGGCTCACGGCGGCCGACCCGGAACTGGTCCCGCCGAGGCCGGTTGCTTTCGAGGTAGATACCCGGTCTCACGATCGCCATGAACGTTCCGTCTCCTCCGGTGGTCCTGAACCGGCGCAGCAAACGCCGGAAACCCGACCGATCAACCTCCGCCGACAAGGAGTCTAGTGCTGACACCCACCATGCACCCGCGGCCGGACCAACGCCGGAGCCACGGCCATCCGCCCCGGAACCATAAGGTTTCCGAAAGGGTCACCGCCGATGATCGGCCCATGACCAACACACAGGCAAACACCCAGACCAACAGCACAACGGAAACAGACACCACCGATCACCAAACCGACGGCGGACCGGACCCGTCACCGTCAGGGCAACAGGTTTCGGTTCTGGCCAGGGACGAAGGACAGCACATTCACGTGCTCGACAACCTGGCGACCATCAAGGTCTCGCCGGAGGCCGACGGCTCGATGAGCGTTGTGGAATTCTCGGCAAACCGCGGTTTCGGACCGCCGCTCCACTGCCACCGTGACGAGGACGAGCTGATATTCGTCGTTGAAGGTGAGGTGGTGTTTCGCTCCGGGGAGACCGAGGTCGTTGCGACCGAAGGCACCAGCGCCTACCTGCCCCACGGAATTCCCCACACGTTCCAGGTCCTCTCGCCAACCGCACGCATGCTGACCGTCACGGCGTCCGCGACAACCACGCCCCAGTTCGACCGAATGATGGTTGAACTGGGGATCCCGGCGCCGACCCCGACCATCCCCAGTGATATGGAGATCGATCCGGCCACCGTCGCGCTGGTCGGCGCGGCCCACGGTGTCGACATTCTCGGTCCGCCACCGGCGCCGCTGACGGACTGATCCCAACTCCAAGGGAGCGGGACCCACTATGGTCACCAACATGGGAGCCGAGACGACGGCCGGCGGGTTCGGGCCGAGCGATGTCCCGCCGACACGCTTCGCTCAGGCAAGAGGGGCCCGGATCGCCTACCAGGACTTCGGCACCGGCCCCGCGGTGATCGCCGTACCGCCGATGGCCCAGAACATCGAGATCGCCTGGGAGTGGCCGGCCGTCCGGTCCATGTTCGACCGGTTCGGATCGTTCTCCCGCTGGATCCAGTTCGACAAACGGGGCACCGGTGCCTCCGATCGACGGAGCAGGGTCCCCGGGCTGGACGAGCGGGTGGACGATCTCCGGGCGGTCATGGACGACGCCGGCGTTGCGCGTGGGTTCCTGTACGGCGCATCGGAGGGAGGGCCGATGTGTGTCCTGTTCGCCGCCACGTACCCGGACCGGGTGGCGGGGCTCATTCTCCACGGGACGACCGCGTGCTACAACGTCCCCGATCGCACCGCGGAGGAGCTGGCCGACCTTGACAGACGGACCAACCATCTTGCCGACGTCTGGGGTACTGCGGACTCGGTCGTGCCGCAGCTGTTCGCCCCGTCGCTGGCCGGCGATCCCGAATTCCGGCGATGGTTCGAGCGGTACGAACGGTTGGCCGCTGACCGGGACAGCCTCCGGGAACTTCTGTACATGCTCCGGGGTTTCGATGTTCGGGAACTGCTGCCCCAGATCACCGTCCCGACTTTGATCCTGCACCGCACCGGAGATCAGGTCATCCCGGTTTCCGAAGCCAGGGACCTTGCCGAAGCGATTCCCCAGGCAACACTCGTGGTCGACGAGGGCGACGACCATTTTGCGTTCGCCGGGGACCAGTCCTGGCTGAACGATCTGGAGCGGTTTGTCACCGGCTCCGTGCAGCAGCGACCGACGACGGAGATCTCGGAGACGGCTCGATCAACGGTCCGGATCACAACCCTCGGCCGGTTCTCCGTTTCGGTGGACGGCGAGGAGGTGCCGACGTCGGCCTGGGGATCCCGCCTCCCCCGGCGGCTCTGCAAACGTCTGATCGCGGCTCGGGGTTGGCCGGTGACGAGGGAGGAACTCTTCGAGTTGTTCTGGCCGGACGAGCACGATCCGCAGAAGCTCGGTGCCCGACTCTCGGTCCAGCTGTCGGCCGTCCGCCGGGTACTTCGAGGAGCAATCATTGCGGACCGGCAAACCGTGGCCCTCAACCTTGCTGAGGTGTCGGTCGATCTGGAGGAGTTCTTCACGGCTGCCCCGGACGATGCGGTCAGGGTGTACGGCGCAGATTTCCTCATCGAGGACCGTGCCGAGGACTGGACAAACGGCGTGCGCGACGAGGCCAGGGCCCGGTTCACCGTCCTGGCGAAATCACTGATCGGCGAGGCGGCGGACGACGGCGATCACCAACGGGCGGCGGAGCTTGCCAGGCGGCTGATCACCACGGATCCCTACGTCGAGGACGGTCACCGAGCACTGACCGGCGCACTGATCGCCGGCGGTCAGCTGGGCGACGCCCGCCGGGCCCATGAGGCATGGCGGTCGGCGATGGCCGAACTGGACGTGCCGGCCCCTGACTTCGATGACCTGCTGGTCGATCCGGAGCGCCGGGGGTAACGGACGGCCTCATCCGCCCGTACGCCGACACCCCGCCGAGCCCGGCGCCAGAGGCGTGATCCGTACAGCAGTGATCCGAAACCACCACGGTGATCAGGGGCACTCGACGGGTGAACCGCACAGGAGCAATCCGGCGACGGTGATCGGGACGAGCTTGCCGATGCGGATCAGACGCAGAGTTCGCCGGAGAGGCCCCGGGTGCAGAGCAGGGTCCGCTCGATGGTGCGGACGGTGAAGGTGGCCCCGTCGTTCACGACCGTGGCGAAGACGTGCAGCCGGAACCCGAGGACCGAGTCGTCACCGATGCCGATCACGTCATAGGTCACCTCCCCGAGGTCACCGACCACCGGGCCGACGGTTTGCACGATCCGGGACGGCGGCTCCTCGGAAGCAAACTGCTCGGCAACGAGCTGCCCGAGATCACTCATGGTTTGAGCGCTGACCAGCCCGCCGTCGTTCTCGGCCAGGAAGTCAGCGGTGGCGTCGTCGGTTCCACCGATGAAGGCGACAAACGAGGAACTGACCCAGCCGGTCGACCCACCGACCGACACCTCATACCAGATCGAATCCGGGAGGGAACGGGCCCGGCCGGTGCTGACAAGATCAGCGCTGGTCGGGCCGACGGTGGTCAGGACGTCCTGGTCGGTTCCGGGGTTGGCCCGAACGTTCAGCACGTCGTCGTCGGTGACACCGACAACACCAAGCACATCCCCCTCGTCGGCGAAGAGGTCGATCGGTTCACCGGGGAGGCCGTCGTCGTCATCCGAGGCGGGGTCCGTCCCGTCGGAGTTGTCGGCCGTGGACGGGACGGTGGTGTCCGGCACGGTGGTGGTCGTGTCTTCGGGGTCCGAGCCGTCGGGATCCTCCGCCGACGCATCGGCGATGCTGGTTGATGGCCCTGCCGGCGCAGAGGCCGCTGACCCGTCCCCATCGGCCGCGTTCGCCGCTTCCGTGTCATCAACCTCTGCGGAGGTGAGCACCCCCTTGTCATCGGCGATGCCGCAACCGGCGGCCAAAAGGATGAGAACCACGAGCGCGCCCAGCAGCCGAGATCGGGCATCGCCGATACCGCCCGGATAAGGCTGGTTCTTCCGCACGCTGTTCATCAACCCTCCTGCCAACTGAGCGTAGCTCGGTCCGGAATACATCGGCAGTCGGCAGTCGGCGGCCGGCTGGCCGTTCGGCCGGCTCGGTCAGCCGATGAACCCCATCGCTTCGGCGGGCGCCGGCGGGCCGGGCGGGGTGCCATCACCGAACGGTTGACCGCCCAACGCTTCCCTCCCGTGGGCCGTACCGAGACCCCGAAGATCGGGCCCGAGCGGCACCACCCGGGTGGGGTTGATCGAGGTGTGGACCACGTAATAGTGCTCCTTGGCCTGCTCGAAGTTGACCGTGTCCCCGAAGCCGGGGGTCTGGAACAGGTCTCGGAGATACCCCCACAGGGCCGGCATCTCGCTGAGTTTGTTCCGGTTGCACTTGAAATGGCCGTGGTAGACGGCGTCGAACCGGACCAGCGTGGTGAACAGCCGGACGTCGGCTTCGGTGATGGTGTCACCAACCAGATACCGCCGGGTGGTCAGTCGCTCCTCCAGCCAGTCGAGCCGGGCGAACAGCGTCCGGTAGGCGTCCTCGTAGGCCAGCTGACTGGACGCGAACCCGGTCCGGTACACCCCGTTGTTGACGTCGTGATAAATGAGGTCGGCCACCTCGTCGATCTCATCCCGCAGGTTGACCGGGTACAGGTCCGGGGCGCCGGGCCGATGGTGGGCCGTCCACTCGGTGGAGAAGTCCAGCGTGATCTGGGGGAAGTCGTTGGTGACCAGCAGGCCGGACTCGATCTCTACAATGGCCGGCACCGTGATGCCCTTCGGATAGTCGGGGAACCGTTTGAGGTACGCCTCCTGGATCCGCTCGATGCCGAGGACCGGATCGACCCCACCGGGATCGAGGTCGAACTGCCAGCTTCGGGCGTCGTGGGTGGGGCCGGCGAACCCGAGGGACAGCACCGGCTCAAGGCCGAGCAGGCGGCGGACGATCGTTGTCCGGTTGGCCCACGGGCAGGCTGCGGCGGCCACCAACCGGTAGCGGCCGGGTTCCACCGGCCAGCGGGCATCGGGGGAGTTCTCGATCCGGTCGGTTATGTAGTCGGTGTCGCGGTCGAATGCGCCGTCGTCGGTAGCCATGGCCCCAGTGAACCACGTGGAGCCGACGATGATTCCGGTCGGCGGCAGTGCAACCCCTCGACAGCGACCGTCGTGGCGGGGCAAGGTTGTGGCGTGCAGCTCCAACCCATCGTGTACGTGACCGACATGGACCGGGCCGTCGGCTGGTACACCACGCTGGTCGGGGTCGAACCGGCGATGACCAGCGAGCACTGGACGAGCTTCCCGGTGAGCGGGGCGAACCTGGCCCTCCACCTGACCGACGAGCGGCCAACGGCCGGCGGGGTGGAACTGTCATTGGTGACCGATGAGCCACTGGAGACCGTGCTGCAACGGGTGGACGCCGCGGTCGGCATCACCGAGCAGCCGTTCGGCCGGTCAATCGTTGTTGTCGACCCGGACGGCACCAGGATCCAGGTCAACGAACACGCTGCGCACTGAGCTGCAGCCGCCGGGCAGCGGCACCGGTTGGGTACGGCGCTGCGGCTACCGGTAGAGGTCCGGCAGGCCCAGTAGTCTGGCCAGGGCGTCCATGGCGCCGGCGGTCTCGGCCACCAGGGCCGGGTCGGTGAGGTCGTCGGGCGACAGTGCATCCCGGTAATGGTCCTCGACCCAACCACCGAGATCCTCCAGCAGCCGTTCGTCGACCAGGACCCGCCCACGAAGCGCCGCCTGCTCAGCGTCGGTCAGCACAACCCGCAACCGAAGACAGGCCGGGCCGCCACCGTTCCGCATGCTCTGGCGAAGGTCGAACGAGCGGTAGCCGTTGATCGGGTTGTCCGGGTCGGCCACCGCGGCGTCCAGGTAGGCCGCGGTCGACGGGGTCTCCGCCACCTCGGTCGGGGCGATCAGTGTCATGGTTCCGTCCGGGAGGGTAACCAGCTGAGAGTTGAACAGGTAGGAGGAGATCGCGTCGGCCAGCGGGACCCTGGCATCGGGCACCACAACAACGGATGGCTCGATCCCCGCAGCTGACACGGCGGCCACCAGGGCCGCCCGATCGTCAAAGGCGTGTTCGTGGGTGAACAGGACCCGCTGGTTGACCACCGAAACCACGTCGTTGTGGAACGCCCCGGCATCGATGGCCACCGGGGACTGCCGGGCGAAGACGGTCCGAGCCGGGTCAACTCCGTGACCGCGGGCGATCAGCTCCCCGGCGAGCCGGGTCTGGCGGCGGGGGAACCCGTCGACGGCCGACGGCTCGTCGTGGTCTCGGCCGTAGACGAACAGTTGCACGCCGGCCGCGCCATGGTCATCGGTGAACCGGCCGTGGTTGGCGGCACCCTCATCGGCGAACGCCGAGGTCTGGGGCAACGCCGGGTGGACGACAAAACGCTCGGCGTCGGCAAAGATCGCACCGAGGATCCGCATCGTCTGGTCGTGTTCGAACGATCGATGGGTGGTCGCCGACAGGTTGGCCGGGGTGAGGTGGACCCTGCCGTCCGCTGTGTCGACCGACGGGGAGACCGTTGCTGCGTTTGCCGCCCACATCGCCGAGGCCGACAGCACGGTTGACACCAGGTCCGGACGATCCGCCGCCACCTGCGCCATCGGGTTCGGACCGCCGAAACCGAGAGCTGCCAATGCGGTCGGGTCCGGGCGCAGCGGTGGCGGCAGGACGGCCTGGGTCAGGCCGAGCGCGGCCAGCTCCCTCATCTTGGCCAACCCCTGGAGCGCGGCCCTGCGGGGGCTGGACACACCACCGGCGTTTTTCATCGACGCCCGGTTCCCCATGGAGAGCCCGGCGTAGTTGTGGGTCGGGCCGACGAGCCCGTCGAAGTTCACCTCAGCAGTCAGAGCCACGAGGATACTTGCCGGGCGACGTCGCTCACGCCCGCCGGCCGGGACGGGCGGCCGGGCACCGCGCAGGCGTTAGCGGGTGTTGACGTCGATGTAGCGGGGTTCGCTGCCTCCGCCGCCGCGGCGAGGGCGATCATCGTCGGGGAGGAACGTGGACAGGGCCCAGCTGACGATGCTGATGACCAGTCCACCGCCCACCGAGGTCCAGAACCCGTCGACGTTCAGCCCGGAGGTCAGTGCGTCGGTGATCTGCAGCATCGCCGCGTTGATCACCAGGGTGAACAGGCCCAGGGTCAGGACGGTGATGGGCAGGGCGATCAGGTGGGTGATCGGCTTCAGGAACGCATTGACCAACCCGAACACGGCGGCGACGATCAGCACCGACACCCATTCCGAGCTGAGGGTGATGCCGTCGAAAATCCGAGCGGCAACCCACAGGGCTGCGGCGTTGATCAGAATCCTCAGGACGATACGCATGGTTCCGCCTTCCGTCTTGTCGAACACCGGACCGGCCGCCGCCTCGGGCCGCCGGTCGGTGCTCTCAGAATAAACGACGGGTCAGGACCCGGTCACGCGAGGCGAGCGTGCCCGGCCGTCCGCGCTACGTCAGGACCGGTTCCGGCTCCGGTTCGGGCTCGGGGTCGGGGTCCGCATCCGACGCCGCGCCGCCGTCGCCTTCACTGGGCGGCGGCGGTTCCGTACCCTCCACGTTGAGGTTGGGAATGAGCCGGTCGAGCCAGGCCGGCAGCCACCAGTTCCGGGCGCCGAGCAACTCCATCGTGGCCGGCACCAGAAGCATACGGACCAGGCTGGCGTCCAGGAAGACCGCCATACCGAGGCCGAGGCCGAACAGCTTGATGATCCGGTTGTCCTCGAACATGAAGGAGCCGAACACCACGATCATGATCGCCGCAGCCGCGGTGATGACCCGAGCCGTTGCCGCCAAACCGTCGGCCACCGAGTTCCGGGGATCACCGGTCTTTTCAAACTCCTCCTTGACCCGGGAGAGCAGGAAGACCTCATAGTCCATGGACAGACCGAAGACGATGGCAAACAGCATCATCGGGATGAACGGTTCGATCGGGGCACCGGCGATGCCGAACAGGTCACCCAGCCAACCCCACTGGAAGATGGCGACAACGATGCCGTACGCCGAGGCGATGGACAGCACGTTCATCACCACCGCCTTGATCGGCACGACGATCGACCGGAAGACCGCCATCAGCAACAGGAAGCTGAGCGTCAGGACCACGCCGAAGAACAGGATGATCCGGGCTCCCAGGTAGCTGGTGAAGTCGATGTTGGCGGGCACCGCGCCGGTGACGTTGACATCCAGGCCTTCACTGGCGGTGGGGATCACGTCCTCTCGGAGGGTCTTGACCAGCTCGTCCGTTGCCTCGTCCTGGGGAGCCGTGTCGGGGATGACCTGAATGAGGTAGGCGTCGGACGCCTGGGGGTTCTCGAAGTTGCTGGGGATCGGCGACACCGACGCAACACCATCCGTGCCTTCGATGACCGCGGTCAACTGCGGGACCTGGGCCCCGGCCTCCGGTGAATCCAGCTCGGCGGTGATCAGCAGCGGCCCGTTGAAGCCGGGGCCAAAGCCGTCTGCGATGAGGTCGTACGCCTCACGGGTGGTGGAACCCTCGGGGAAGTTGCCCTCGTCGGAGAACCCGAGGCGGAGGCTGAGCACCGGGGAGGCCAAAAGGAGCAGGATGCCGCCGCCGACCACCAGGGCCGCCCACGGGTGGGCCTGGATGACCCGACTCCAGCGGTACGACAGGGTCTCCCGGATCGGCTTCTCCTCCCGGTGGGGGATGACCCGCTGGAGCGGCGGGAGGAAGAAACCGATCAGCAGAATGCCGACCGAAACAAGCGCCGCGCCGCCGGCCTGCTGCCAGAACCCGAGGCCGGCCAGAAGCAGCGCGAGCGAGGCGAAGCCTGCAGCCACGATGCCCCGGACCCGGGAGACTTCGACCCGGTCACCGACCAGGCCGAGCAGCGCCGGGAGCAGCGTGATGGAGGCGACCATGGTGATGGCAACCGTTGCGGCAGCGCCGACACCAAGACCGGAGATGAACGCCAGCCCGATGAGCAACATGCCGAGGAGCGAGACCACCACGGTCAGGCCGGCAAAGACCACCGAGCGGCCTGCGGTGTCGATGGCGATACCGACGGCGTCGTACTTGGAGTGGCCGGCGGCCAGCGAATTCCGGTAGCGGGTGACGATGAACAGGGCGTAGTCGATGCCGACACCAAGACCGATCATGGCGCCGATCTGCACCGCGAAGTCCGGAATGGTCATCAGGTTGGTCAGCAGGGTGATGATGCCGATGCCGGTGCCGACACCGGCCACCGCAACGCCGATTGGCAGGCCCATGGCCATCACCGATCCGAAGGCCAGGATCAGCACCACGACGGCGAACGCCAGACCGATCAGCTCGGTCTCCGGCGGTTCGAACCCGCCGAGCATCTGGCCGCCGGTCTCGATCTGCAGCTGGCCCTCGAGGCCCGCCTCCTCGACCAGCTCCTCGGCCTTCTCCCGGATCTGTTCGCCGTAGAGCCCGGCCTCCACCTGATCGATCTCCAGATCGATGGCGATGTCGGCGTAGGCGATGAGGCCGGCGTCCTCACCTTGGAACGCGATCTGCGGGCGCTGGCTCTCGTACGGGCTGGTGACCAGCAGGCCCTCGTCAAGCTCGGCGGTGAAGGCGAAGAGCTCGTTCATGACGGCGACGACCTCCGGGTCGTCCACGCCTCGCTCGGTGCGGAAGACGATGGAGCCGGGCTGGCCGGAGCCAAGACCCTCAAAGTGTTCTTCCAGGGCGTCAAAGCCGTCCCGGCTTTCGGAGTCCGGGATCTCGAAGGAGCTGTCGAACGCTGCACCGACCCCTTGCGAGGCGGCACCGACGCCGACAAAGACGGCCACCCAGATGAGTAGAACCTTGCCCCAGTTGGTGAAGCACCACTGTCCGAGTGCTCGATACATCCCTCAGCCTCCTCAATCGCGGCTACGCGCAAGTTTCGCTACTTCTTCGTAGCGTTATATTCCCAATCGTTCCAGCATCACAACTAGCTGTGGCGAATATCACTTACGGGTCGTTGCAAGTGGGTAGATCACCATTGTCGGTGTTGGTCGACGGGTGATTCGCCATCGGTTTCGCTACGCTTCTGTTTCGGAACGAACCCCGGAAGGAACCCGGCGAGGATCCATGGCTCGGCCGCGGAGCGAAGAAGCCAGACAGAAAGCCATCGACACCACCCAGGCACTGCTGGCCGAGGGTGGGATCGACGCATTCACGATCGATGCCGTCGCCAAGCGCTCGGGGGTGGCAAAGACCACCCTCTACCGCCACTGGGGGTCGGGGAACGAGCTGTTGGTCCACTCGCTTGACTGCCAGGTCGAGCAAATCCCGGCACCGGACAAGGGCTCGCTTGAAGCTGACCTGATCGAGATGTTCACCGTGATGGCCACGATCATGAACGATCCCGGCACCCGTCAGCTCATCCTGGAGATGATGGGCGCCGCGGCAAAGGATCCGGATCTGGCTGCGGTCAAGAACGCCATGGTGGCCGAACGGCATCGGCCGCTTGAGGACATCGTGCTGCGGGCGGTCGATCGCGGGGAGATCCCGCCGGTCAACCTCGAGCACGCGACGCTGTTCATCGAGGGCCCGTTCATGGCCCGGGTGATGATGGGCCGCGGGCTGATCGACGTCGAGGAGATCCCGTCGATCATCCGGATGATCATCCGAGGTCTCGGCGGGGACTGAGTCAGCCGAGCGTCACCTGGAAACGGGCACCGCCCAGCGGGGAGTCGCCCACCGAGATCCGTCCGCCGTGACGGTCGACGATGGCCTTGACCAGCGACAGACCGAGGCCGGTGCCGCCGCCCCGACGATCGCGGGCGTCGTCCAGACGGGCGAAGCGCTCGAAGATGCGATCCCGGTCCTCCGGTGGGACGCCGGGACCGTCATCGTCCACGGTGAGCACCACCGAGCCGGCTCCGTCGACCGGACCGGCAACGGCCACCGCAACCGCCCCCGAGGCATGGCTCACCGCGTTGTCCACCAGGTTCCTCACCAGCCGACGCAGCTGGCTCGGGGCACCGGTCATCGGGACCATCGGCGGGCCGGACACCTGAACCGACCCGGTGACGGTCTCCTCCCGGAGCTCCTCCCGGACCAGGGTGACCAGATCGAGCTCCTCCATGACAATGGCCCGACGGTCCTCGTCGAGGCGGGACAGTTCGAGCAGGTCCCCGATGAGCACGTCCATACGATCGGACTCCGCGACGATGTCGTCGGCCAACGTGGCGACCCGGTCCGGGTTCGGCGAGCGCCCCAGCATCTCGGCTGCCGCCCGAACGGAGGAGAGCGGACTGCGCAGTTCGTGGGAGGCGTCGGCGGAGAACTGCCGCTGCCGCTCCCCGCCCCGCTCCAGTCGATCGAGCATGCCGTTCATCACCGCGGCCAGCTCGGCCACCTCATCACCGGTGGTCGGTACCGGGACACGCTGATCCAGGTTGTTGCTCGAAATGGCGGAGACCTGTCTGGTTATGGACTTGACCGGCTGCAGGGCCCTGCCGACCAACAGCCAGGTTGAGAGACCAAAGAGCAGTGTCAACGCCGGCACGATGACAACCAGCGCCTCCTCCACCGCATCAACCGAGTTCTCTATCTCGGACAGCGGGGCGGCCCCGACCAGGAACTGGCCGGCACCCTCCACCTCAAAGACCTCGAAGAGCAACGAACCGATCTGCTCCTCGATCTCGGGGTCCTCCAGCACCTCCTGGAAGAACGGGTCGAACACCTCCAGGACCTCCCCGCTCTCCACATCGAGGACGAGGGTGGCCACGATCTCACCGTTGACGTACAGCTCGCCGAACGCCTCGGTCTCCGGGTCGTCGGGATCGGCCTGGAAGATGCCAATGCCGACGTCGTCCCCGTCGATCTCGGCCCAAACCTCGGACACCGTCCCGAGCTCGTCCGTGTCGTCGAACGTCACAAGCTCGCCACCGTCCAGACCGAGGAGTTCGGCCTGGGCCGCGAGATTCCTGTCGATGGTCTCCTCGGCGGTGGCCAGCAGATCCTCCCGGACCAGCTCGAGGAGGGCAACGGCGGCCAGCACCAACGTCAGCGCAACCAGCGCGGTGGCGATCACGGTGATCCGAGCCCGGACCGACCGAAGCGACCGAACGATCCGGCCGACCAGCGACCCGCTCACCGGTCGGCCTTGAGCCGGTAGCCGACCCCGCGGACCGTCTGGATGATCGGGCTGTCGAACGGTTCATCGATTTTCTGTCGCAGGTACCTGACGTAGACGTCCACCACGTTGGAGGCGGGTTCGTCGTCCAGGCCCCATACCCGATCCAGAATCGTCTGGCGATCTATCGGGTTCCCGTCCGCCCGCAGCAGCATCTCCAGAACCCCGTACTCCCGGGGCGTCAGCTCGATCTCGGTCCCGGCCCGGCCGACCAACTTGGTCGCCGGGTCCATGGTCAGGTCACCGCAGCGCAGCACCGCCGGGCGGGGTGGCGTGCCCCGACGGGCCAACGCCCGCAGCCGAGCCAACAACACAACGAAGGAGAACGGCTTGCGGAGGAAGTCGTCGGCCCCGATGTCCAAAGCCTCGGCCTCGTCGAACTCACCGTCCTTGGCGGTCAGCATCAACACCGGGGTCCAGACCTCGGCCTCCCGCAGCTCACGGCAGATCTCGTAACCGTTCTTCCCCGGGAGCATGATGTCCAGGATGATGGCGTCGTAGCTGCCTTCGGTGGCCCGCCACAGCCCGGAGGGGCCGTCGTGTTCAACCTCGACGTCGATCCCTTCGTCGCTGAGACCGTCGGCCACGATTCGGGCCAATCGCTCCTCGTCCTCGACCAGCAGCACTCTCACAGGATCACCCTCGGCGTTGCGTTCACCGCTTCAGTGTGCCGGGCAAACATTGGAATCTCATGAGAGTCCCGGCGGCTCTCATCGATCCCTCATGTTCGCTTCGTCACAGTGCCACTAGCTCCACCCGGAGTGCCAACAGCTTCACATCGAAGCATGGAAACCCCCTACCAATCCCAAACGAAATGAGGAGTAATGACCCTACGGAGCAAGCTGGCCATCGTCGGAGCGAGCGGCCTTCTATTCACCGGCGCCGCCGTCGGCCTGGCCGGTGTGGCCTCGGCCCAGAACGGTGGCACCACCGCTGACACGACGGCCGAACCCACGACCACCGGCGAAACGCCGGGTTCCAGTATCTCGATCGGTCAGGAAGCCGAGGACGGCTACTACATCGACATCGAGCTGTCGCCCGAGGACGAGGCCGTCTTCGCACGGTTCGATCAGTGCCTGGTCGACAACGGGCTCGACGTTGTCTCCATCGACGGCATGCTCGAGGACGAGCGCCTGACCGACGATGAGATCGACGCCGCCTGGGAGGCTTTCGACCGGGACGCCGATGCGGCGTTCGATGCCTGTGAACCGATCCTGAACGACCTCAGTGAGGAGGTCCAGGAAATCGGCGGCGAGGTTCTCGAGAGCGAGGAGTACCTGGACTACCTGGGTGATGACGAGTGGGTCGAGGAGTTCGAGCTCTCACCCGAGGATGAAGCGGTCTTCGAGCGGTTCGATCAGTGCCTGGTCGACAACGGCGTCGACGAACTCGACGAGATGATCTTCAACGACGAAGAACTGACCGAGGAGCAGCTGGATTCGATCGACGAACTTGGCGAGCAGATCTACTCGACCTGTGAACCGATCCTGGAAGAGCTCAGCGGTGAAGCCGCCTGGATCATCGAAGACTGCCCGGACCATGACGAGGACGACGAGTACGAGGACGAGGACGGCGAGGATGACGGCGCCGACGTCGAGGAACTGGAGGGCGCCGACAGCTGATAGCGATCTGCATTCACACCCATCTCCCTCCTGGCCGACCCCCTCAGGAACCCGAAGGGTTCCCCCACACGGCAGGAGCCCGCTGACCGATCCGGTCGGCGGGCTCTTCGCCGTTCCGGTCGGGGGAGGGCGCTGCCGTGCCCCGCCCTACTGGTTCTTCGGCAGGTCCTGGAACGGGGTGTCCCGCGACGGCCCGGGCTCCTTCGGCAGACCGAGCGTCCGCTCGCCGAGGATGTTGTGCTGAATCTCGTCGCTGCCGCCGTAGATGCTGGGGGCCGACGCGTGCAGCGCCAGCTCGGCGATGCCGGGATCGGTCCGGGACGAGGCGCCGGCCAGCATGCCGTCCGCACCGACGATCCGCAGGCTGACATCCCGGAACCGGCGGTGCAGTTCGGCGTCGTACAGTTTGGCGATGTTCGGTTCACCGCCGGTGCGCTGGTTGCGATCCCTGGCCCGCTGCAGGTTGAGCCGGTTGACCCGAAGCATGATGTAGAGCTCCATGATCTCCTGGCGCAGCACCGGGTCCCCGGTCCGGTCAAGGGTCCTGGCCAGCTCGGTCCAGCGATCCCACAGCTTCATGCCGACACCGGGGGCGTGCCCGCCGACCTTCGGTTTCGATGCGGCCGCAACGATGTCCCCCACCCGCCGATCGAAGTTGTTCGCCACCGTGCCCGGAGCGGCCAGGATGTTGCCCGCC
>JBCCGJ010000103.1:0-16905 GCA_039029335.1 Actinomycetota bacterium
GCGTAGTCGAACAGGCGGATCCCGGCCGGGGACCGGAACGGCACCAGACGGAACTCCTCGGTGTCCGTTTGGTCGATGACGTGGTCGGTGAAGTCCGGATCGGTGTTGCCGAGGAGCGCATCCCCCTGCTCGACCAGGAACATCCCGTCGGCGTCGGGCGTCCCGAGCAATCGGCCGAGCATTTTCATCGGGAGCTGGGTGGCGATCTCTTCGACAAAGTCGAATCGCTGTTTGGGAACAGCGTCCGCGACCACCTCGGCGGCCAGTTCCCTGATCTGCTCCTCGTATGCCTCGACCCGCCTGCGGGTGAAGCCCCGGCTGACCAGGCGACGGAGCCTGGTGTGGGAGGGCGGGTCGTGCTCCATCATCGTTCGGCGAGCCCGGGTCTCCTCCTCGTCCATCTCCTCCAGCCGGATTCCCTGGCTGGAGGTGAACGTCTCAACGTCTCGACTGACCGCAATGATGTCGCGGTACCTGGTGACCGCCCAGAATCCAGAGCCGTCGACCTCCTCCACCCAGCTGACCGGTTCCTCCCGCCGCATCCTGGCGAACGTGGCATGCGGCGCACCGGTGGTGTACGTGTCGTGCGAGGTGATGTCGGCGTAGGCGTCACCGTCGGTGATGCGGTACGGATCCGGTCCGCCGAAGGTTTCGGTTGGCCGGTTGGTTGAGAACGTCACGTCTGCCCGTCCTTTCGTCTGGTGCCTGCTTGCCGCTCGATCGATTCCGCCGCCGATGTGCGGTCGGGTGTGGTCAGATGGTGATCCGCTTCTTCGCCTGGCTGACCAACCAGGCGAAGACCGGCTCCGGCTCCCGGAGCATCTCCGGGTGCCACTGGACGGCCAGGACGTCCCGGCCCGGTAGTTCGAGGCCCTCGATGACACCTTCGGGATCGGTCGCCGAGACCTTCAGGCCATCACCGACACGATCCACGATCTGATGGTGCAGTGAGTTGACCCTGAACGGGCCCCCGGCCGGCATGTCCCGGCCCGGCCCACCGGTGTAGAGCAGTCCGAGCCTGCTGGCCGGCTCGAAGCGCACCTCATGCACCCGGCAGTCCGGGGGAAGGTCGTACCTGGCGTGCTCCGGTACGTGCTGGTGGAGTGTGCCGCCGGCGTGGACGTTGAGGATCTGCAGCCCGCGGCAGATGCCGAGGACCGGGAGGTCCTGCGTCAGGGACGCTTCCATGATGGCCAGCTCGAGTACGTCCCGCGCCGGCTCGTAGTCCCCATGGCCATCCGGCTGGGCGTCGTAGTGTTTCGGTTCGACGTCGACGCCACCGGTCAGGACGATGCCGTGCAGGTGCTCGACGTAGTCGGCCGGATCACCGTCCATGGGGATGTGCACCGGCAGTCCTCCGGCCGCGAGGACGCTCGTGGCGTAGTCCGCAAGGTAGAGGTCGATCTTGAGCTGATGGAGGGATTCCGGGAAACCGGCCACCTGGGCTCCGGTCTTGCGACGACCGGGGAGGCCGATGAGCGGTTTCGGTCCGCCGTTGGTGCCGTTCTCAGACATTGCTGTTTGTGCCGCTGCGGTCTGACGTGGTCAACGGCGGGACCAGGGTTCCGCCGCAGATCTCGTCGAGGAACCAGTCGACGATTCGGTTTGTACGGTGCCGGGCCTCCGGGGCGAAACGGGTGGCGTCGGCCCGAACGCCGGGCGGGTCGATCTCCGGACCGGCCAGGTACTCCGCAGGCGCCCCGTCAAGCCAGCCGTGGACGATCGCCTCGGTCACCTCGGGGTGGAATTGGAGGCCGAGCGAACGTCCAAGGATGAACGCCTGGGGACCGATCGCATTCCTGGCCAGTTCGGTCGCACCCTCCGGCACCGTGAAGCGGTCGTAGTGCCACTGCATCCAGGGCCCCTCGGCGATCGCGTCAGGCCGATCGGATTCGATCATCCGCCAACCGACCTCGGGTGTTGGGGAGGCCGACACCGTGCCGCCCAGTGCCGCCGCCAGGGCCTGCCCACCAAAACAGACCCCGAGGATCGGGATGTCCCGTCGATGGGCCTCGGCCAGAAACGCCAGCTCGGCGCCGATCCAGTTGCCGATGGTCTCCTCGTCGTACACCGACCAGATGGAGCCGAGCGGGACGATCAGGTCGTACTCGCCGGGATCTCCGAAGTCGACGGTCGGGTTCGGATCCGCCATCGAGGTTGCTATGGCCAGGTCGACGTTCTCAAACCCCCGCTCCGCCACACGATCGCCGACGTAACCGGGGTGGGCGTCCGGATCATGGCGGATGAACAAGGCACGTCGACCGGGGCTCATCTCCCGACCATAGCAAATTGTTTGGCCCCGAACTATTTCTGTCGCCAACGATCTATTCGGTCACCGGTCGCCGGTCTCCGCCACTGCCAGGAGGCCTGTCCGACCACGACCGACTACCTTCTCAGCCATGGCGAACACACTGGAGACACTGGCCTTCGGCTATGGATTGATCGAGGGGCCACGGGTGGACGATGCGGGCAACCTGTACTTCAGTGACGTCCCGAACGGCGGCGTCCGGCGGTTGACGCCGGACGGGACGGTCGAGGTGGTCATTCCGAAGCGGCGAGGAGTTGGTGGAATCGCCCTTCATGCTGCCGGTGGTCTGGTGGTGAGCGGCCGCAACATCTGCCACGTGACGGACGGCGAGACCACGATCCTGTTCGAGACCCAGTGTCTGGGATTCAACGATCTGATGGCCGACGCACACGGGCGAATCATCTGTGGCACGATCCGCAGCGATCCGTTCGACCTGTCCGGGCCCCGCCAAGCCGGCGAGGCGTACCGGATCAACCTGGACGGTTCTGTCGACCAGCTCTATGGCGGGGTCGGGTTGACCAACGGGATCGGTTTCTCCCCCGACGGGACCCGCATGTACCACTCCGACTCCGTTTCGGGCCACGTGATCTGCCATGACATCGACCCGGCCGGGGGAGCCGAGCTGCCGACCAATCGCCGTCCGCTGAAACCGGCGGGGCACTTCTCGCCAGATGGCCTTGCCGTCGACGAGGACGGCGTTGTCTGGGTGGCGGACTTCGAGGCCGGAGCGGTGCTCGGGTTGACGCCCGAGGGTGATCTGGCCGCCAGGATCGACGTGCCCGCCACCATGGTCACCAGCCTGTGTTTCGGCGGTGAGGATCGGCGAGATCTCTACATCGTCACGGCGGACAACACCGAGGACGCCGAACGAGCCGGCACGATTTTCCGCACCAGGGCCGATGTGCCCGGGCTGGCCGCCCCGCTCGCCAGGGTCGTCCCGACGTCCTCGGCCGCCGGCTAGTGCGCCGCTCTATGCGGCACCCGTCTCACCGTCGGACCGTTCGGCCTGGACCTCACCGGCCTTCGGGCCGACGTCGACGCCGGTCATGATCACCTCGGTCAGCCGGCTCGGGACCTCACGCAACCAGAAGTTGGTGCTGAGCCGGCGCGGGGTCCTGACGTGACGTCGCCCGGACTTCACCGCGGCGACCGATCGCTTGGCGACGTACTCCGGTGTCTTGACCGGGAGGAGCTGCAGCGAGCTCAACCGTTGGACGATCGGCGCCGCGGCCTCCTGGTGTTCGACGACCCCCCACATGTCGGTGGAGACCGGGCCGGGGGCGATCACGGTTGTGGTGATGGCGGTGTCACGAAGCTCCATCCGGAGCGCTGCGGCGAAGTTGGACAGTCCGGCCTTGGTTGCGCCGTAGGTGACCAGCGCCGGGAAGCCGCCGGTGCCGGCCAGGGAGCTGGTGTAGGAGAGGTGGCCCTGGTTCCGGGCCAGCATGCCCGGTAGGACGTGGCGGGTGAGCACGATCGGGGCCTCGAGGTTGATCCTGGTCACCCGTCGGAGGGTGTCGACGTCGACCCGGTGGAAGTGATCGGTCTCCTCGACGCCGGCGTTGCTCATCAGCACATCGATCGGTCCCGCCTCGGCCTCGACCCGGCCGATCAGCGAATCGGTCTGCTCCTCATCGAAGAGATCGACGGTGAATACCGACGCTCCGATGGGCTCGGCGACGGCATTGAGCGCCTCGGTGGAGCGGGCCGCGACCGAAACCCTGGCTCCTGCAGCGGCGAACTGCTTGGCCATCGCAGCCCCGATACCCCGGGAGGCGCCGGTGATGAGTACGTGGGCGTCGTTCAAATCCATGGGACATGATGAAACATCGCCCGGGAACCGGCAAGCCGCCGGTGTGTGCCTGGCCGGCACCGACACGACGATCCCGGCCGGGGCGTTGGCGGTTTGTGACGGTCACCGGGATTCGGCGAAACGAACCTTGTTCAAGACCCACAACCCTCTACCATCAACCCCGTGACGCGTGTTCGTGCCCCCGGCTCCTCGGCAAACCTCGGCCCCGGTTTTGACGTGCTCGGCCTTGCCGTCGCACGGTACGTGTGGGCGTGGGACACCGAGGATCCCGGTCGGCCTGGGGCCGATCGGGGTAACCCCTGCGGGCCGGACCACATCGCCAGAATCGCCTTTGAACAGGCGGGCGGGACCGGACCGCTCTACTTCGACTTCGAACTCGAGCCGTCCCGTGGCCTTGGGTTCTCCGCTGCCGCCCGGGCGGCCGGCGCACTGCTCGGTGCGCTACAGCAGGGCCATGACCTTGCGGCAGCCCAGCAGGTGGCCTACGACGTCGTTGCGGACATCGAAGGCCATGGCGACAACGCGGCCCCCGCGGTGTTCGGCGGCGCCCACGTCATCGCCGACGGCTACCGTCACCGGATCGGTTCCTCCTTCCCCGGCCACCTGCTGTTCTGGGTACCGGAGGTGGAGACGCTCACCGACGAATCCCGGGCGTGTCTGTCCACCACGGTCGATCGGTCCGAGGCCATCTTCAACCTCGGGTGTATCGCCCTCCTCATGGCCGCGGTCTACGAGGATCGGGTCGACCTGCTGCGGCAGGCCACGCAGGACCGTCTCCACCAACCGCAGCGGTTCGCGTCGTGCGAGCTGGCGGCCAAGGCCTACACCACGGCACTGGAGGCCGGTGCTGCCGCGGCATGGTTGAGCGGCTCCGGGCCGACCGTTGCCGTTGTGGTCGAAGCGGATCAGATTGAACCGATGACCCGGGTCCTGTCGGAGAGCGGGGCGGTGCTAGCGCTCGACGTCGATGAGGAGGGCGCAGTCCCCGTCGACTGAGCCTGCGTGGCGAATCCGAAACGGGACGCCGGGCCTCAGCCGTCCTTGCTGTCGGCCGAGTCGGCCTGCTCCTCGCCCGCGTCCAGCTGCTCAAGCGCTTCATCGTCGAGGAGGGGCAGCTCGGCCAGATCCTGTTCCACTTTGACCGGATCGTCCAGGTGGATCGCCCCGACGACGTGCAGGTAGTCGGAGTGAGCCTGGATGGCCGCGGCGGCGACCTCCCGGGAGACGTCGAGATCGGTCACGGCGATCCGCTCCATGACGTAATCGAGCGCGTCGAACTGTTCGAAGACGATCGGTCCGCTGTCCAGACCTTCCGGTGCCCAGTGATAGGCCTGGATCCATTCCAGGTGGAGTCTGAGCAGGCGGCGAAGATCGTCGTAGCTGATCGTTGCGGTGACGTCGTAGGTCAGGGCCTCGGCGCAGAACTCAATGGCCTCATGGGCGTCGATGACGATCTGGGCCGGCATCTGCTCGGTGACCCCGACGGCATGACCGACGGCGTAGAAGCCGATGCCGATCACCACGACGGCCAGCAGGCCGAGCACAACAAAGGTCACGGTTCCACGTTACGTTGCCCGATGGCCCGAACGTTGAGTCGCGCCCAAAACACCTGAGCCGAGCCGGCGGACCAAAAGCGGGGCCGGTGAGGAGTGAACTCCCCACCGGCCCTGTCGCCTTCCGTTGTCCGCCCCACCGCGGTGGCGGGGCCGCCGCTGTTGTGCCCCGGTCGACAGACCGACGCCGTGCGGGCGCAGCTGTTGCTGTTGGGCTCTGGTCTACAGGCCGATCCGCTGCGCCAGCAGCTCACGGTGGTAGGCCGGGTCACCGAACATCAGCTCGGAGCTCTTGGCCCGTTTGAAGTACAGGTGGGCCGGGTGCTCCCAGGTGAAACCGATGCCGCCGTGGATCTGGATGTTCTCCGCCGCGGCGTGGAAGTAGGCCTCGGAGCAGTAGGACTTTGCCAGGGAGGCGACAGACGGAAGCTCGTCGTTCATCTCCGCCGCACACCACAGCGCGTAGTAGGCGGCCGACTTGGCGGACTCGACCTCGAGCAGCATGTCCGCACACTTGTGCTTGATGGCCTGGAACGAGCCGATGGGCCGGCCGAACTGGACCCGGTCCTTTGCGTACTGGACGGCCATCTCCAGGACGAACTGGGCGCCACCGACCTGCTCGGCGGCCAGGGCGACGGCCCCGAGGTCCAGCACGGTCGACATGGTCTCCCAGCCGCCACCGTCGGTGCCGATCAGGGTTGCCGGGGTGTTGTCAAAGGTGAGCTTGGCCTGCTTGCGGGTCTGGTCCATGGTGCTCAGCGCCTCACGGGTGAGGCCGGCGGCGTCGCCCTCGACGGCGAACAGGCTGACGCCTGCGCCGGTCTTGGCCGCAACGACGATGAGGTTTGCGGTGTGGCCGTCGATGACAAACGACTTCACGCCGGACAGGGTGTGGCCGTCACCGGAGGCCGAGGCCTCCATGGTGATGCCGGACTCGTCCCACTTGCCGCTCTCCTCGGTGAAGGCCAGCGTTGCGATGGTCTCGCCGGCGGCGATGCCCGGGAGGTGGGCGGCCATTGCCCCCTCGTCGCCGGACTGCATGATGGCCGCGCTGGCCAGTACACCGGAGAAGAACGGTGCGCACAGCAGCGCTCGGCCCATCTCCTCGAGCACAACGCCGAGCTCCACAAAGCTGAATCCCTGGCCGCCGTGGGCCTCCGGGATGATCAGGCTCTGCAGGCCGAGCTGCTCAGCCATCTGGGACCAGACGGCCTGGTCGTAACCGGCCTCGGTCTCCATCTGCTCACGAACGTCGGCTTCCGACGATTTGTCCTCAAGGAAGGACCGGACGAATTGGCGGAGCTGCTCCTGCTCCTCGGTAAAGGCAAAGTTCATGGCGCCGACCGTACCGGGCTGGCCCGGTTCACGACAAACGGAGATGTGTACACGCGTGCTACGCCAGTGGTCGGTTTGGTACGGTTTGGGGATGGATCGTCAGACGGAATTGGCCGCGGTTGGAATCAGGGAGTTGCGGAACTCCGTGTCCGCCCTGGTCAGGCGGGCCGGTGGCGGTGAACGGATCGTCATCACCGTCGACGGAAAACCGGCGGCCCAGCTCGGCCCGCTGGAGGCCGACGGCAACGGCATGACGTTGGCCGACCTGGCCGCAGCCGGATTGATCGAACCTCCCGCCCAGGCCCCGGACCCGGCGATGCCGCCGCCGCTACCGGTCCCGGCCGATGTTCGCCTCGATCGCCTCGTCGATCAGATTCGCGGCCGATGAGCCCCATCCGTCGGATGTCGGCCGTCGGCGAGGAGCGGCCGCCGATGAGCCGCGTCAGCCGATGAGTCTGGTCATCGACACCTCGGCGTTGCTGTGTCGATACCTGCCCGATGCCAGGCGGCGATTCGTCGCCGAGGTGATGGCCGAACATCGGGACTGGGTGGTGTCCGGCCTGGCCAGAACCGAGGTGCTGCTGGCGCTGCATCAGGCCGCCGGCGGTTCCGGCAGACAGCGGGACCTGTGGGACGGGGTCCGCAGCGACTGGAGCCTCTTCTGGGAGGTACCGCTCGACGGGCGGTGTCTGGCCAGAGCCACCGAGGTCGGTACCCGTTACGGGCTGTCGGTGGTCAACGCCATCCATCTCGCCGCTGCGGACCGGCTTCCTCGCCAGGTCGAATTCCTCACCCTCGATCGGCGGCAGATCCCCGCCGCCGCCGACCTGGGCCTCCGGGTCCAGAGCCCGGCCGAGACCTGACGCCACGGTCTTCCCTGACCGTTGCCCGTTGCCCGTGGCCCGGTCGCAGGGTGACCGTTGGCCCCCAGGCCCGGGTGTCGGGAGCGACCGTTGGGTCTAGGTCCGGGCGCCGTCGGGACCTGTGGGCGGCGGCGCTTCGGACGCGTCAGGTGCGGGGGTCGAGCGCATCCCCCGGCAGCACACCGTCCGGGTGCAGTCGGTCCTGGAACCGACGCATGCCCCCCAGCCAGCGGTCGATGTCGTCGGCCTTCCGCCTGGTGTACTCGGCCACTTCGGGGTGGGGCAGCACCCAGAACCGACCCTCCTGCACGGCGTTCAGACACAGGGCGGCGACGTCTTCGGGCTCCAGCACGCCGTCCCCGCCGGCCGGACTCCCGTCGAAGTCGTCGTCAATCCGGTCCGGGCTGTTGGCCAGGATGTTGGTCCGCACCGCCTGTGGGCACAGCACGGAAACGCCGATCCCCTGGTGGTGGTGGGTCACCGCCAACCATTCGGCGAGGGCGACCGCCGCATGTTTGGTGACGGAGTAGGCCATCGAACCGATCTGGGTCAGCAGCCCCGCGGCCGATGCGGTGTTCAAGAGGTACCCCTCACCGTTGGCGATCATCGAGGGCAGCACCGCCCGGGCGGCGTAGATGTGGGACATGACGTGGACGTCCCACATGCGGTCGATCGTCTCGGTCGATTCCTCAAGGCCTGCGGCGGTGACAAACCCGGCGTTCGAGCAGAACAGGCCGATCGGGCCGTGCTGCTCCTCGACATCGGCCACCAGCGCCCGGATCTGGTCCTCGTCAGCCACGTTGACCTCGGCCGCGCCGGCCGACACCCCGGTACCGCCGACCGCGGCGGCGACCCGCTCGGCCTCCGCTCCGTTGAGGTCGACGGCGACCACATGGGCCGCGCCGGCGGCCGCCGCGGCATGCACGAGCGCCTCGCCGATGCCCGACCCGCCGCCTGTCACGACCACGACCCGGCCCTGCACCCGTTCGTGCACCTGTTCCCCGTCCCGTTTCGGCATCTCTCTGTCCTGTTCCATCGTCAGAACATACCGGTCGGGCCAACTCGGACCCAGTTCTCCTACGATCGGACGATGACCGATCGGATGGCGAAACGAATTGCGGTCGTCGGCGGTGGTATGGCCGGCGTTTCGGCGGCGTATGCACTGACCGGACACCCGTCCAGGCCGAGCGTCACGCTGCTGGAGGCGGAGGCCCAGCTGGCCCATCACACCACGGGCCGTTCCGCGGCGCAGCTGATACTCAACTACGGGGCAATGCCGGTCCGGCCGCTCACCGCGGCCTCCCTGCCGTTCCTCCACAATCCGCCCCCGGACCTGTGCGACGAGCCCCTGCTGACCGAGCAGGGGGTGCTCACCCTGGCCCACGCCGACCAGGACGAGATCATGGACGAGCGGCTGGCGTCCGGGCTGGCGATCAATCCGAACATCAGCGAGCTGTCGGTCGCCGAGGCGGCGGCGCTGTTCCCGCCGCTCCGGACCGAGACGATCACCAGGGTCATCTACGAACAGGGTTCGTTCAACATCGACGTCTCCCTCCTGCACCAGGCTTTTGTCCGGGGCCTCCGGGGGCTCGGTGGGGAGATCGCGGTGCTGACCAGGATGGAGAACGCTGTTCGGCCGGACGGCGGCAACGGGTGGACGATCAACACGACCGACGGCCCCCGGCACGCCGATGTGGTGGTGAACGCCGCAGGAGCCTGGGGTGATGTGGTGGCCGCCGGCGCAGGCGTCCAACCGGTCGGTCTGATCCCGAAGCGGCGGACCGCCTTCATGGTGGCCAGCCTGTGGCCGGACTCGGCGTCCTGGCCGATGGCCGCCGAAGCCGAATTGGCCTGGTATCTGAAACCGGACGGTCCGCAGTTCCTCTGTTCACCCGGAGACGAGACGCCGTCCGAACCGGTCGACGCAAAACCGGAGGAGGCCGACGTGGCCCTGGCGATCGACCGGATCAACGCCGACACCAAGCTTGACATCCGATCGGTCCGATCAAGCTGGGCCGGTCTCCGGACCTTCACCGAGGACGGCTCGATGGTGATCGGCCCCGACCCGGAGATCCCCAGCTTTGTCTGGTCGGTCGGCCAGGGCGGGACCGGCATCCAGACCGCCCCCGCAGCAGGCCGGCTCGTCGCCGACCTGTGCCTGGACGGCGCACCGAGCGCCTACTTCGACGGGGTCGGCCTCGATCTCACCGGGCTCAGCCCGGACCGGTTGCGCTCCTGAATCGGCCGATCTCTGCGAATTTTGGGCTCGTAGCCCACAAATTTTGTGACCCTGGTGCCCGAATTTTGGTGGGGTAGGTGGCGAATATGGTGTGCGTGGCTAATTCCGGTGTGCCACACTTTGGGCACCAAGAGAGAGGAGGTGGTCCAACTGCACGACATACGATTTGGGACCTTGGAGGTGGCTGGCCGTTAGCGTCAGCTGGACCGCTTGCGAATCGCAACCAGTCCACCCCCGGGAAGATCATTCGAGTAGGTCCCGCTCGACGAGACCGTGATCTTCCGGGTCCAGCAGTTGAACGTCCGTGTGCCGCCCATGTGGTGAGCATCCGGTCCATTCAAGACGAGGGCCGGTACCGGCACCGCCACTGGTGGTTCCGGGCCGGTCCTCGGTTGTTTTTGCCCCGCCCCCGTCCGGAATCTCTCGCTGAGAAGTTGTTGGTCGAGAGGTCCCCGACAGCCGGTGTTCATCGGATACGGTTACCGACGTGGAACGGCCAGGAAAGTTCGAAGACTTCCGATGGGTCGGCGACAAGCGAACCCTTGTCGTCTACGACGTCGATGCCATGAATGATGAGTCCATCATCAACGAGCTGATGGAGGCCGGGACCTACCTGTCGTTCGGACCGGACACCCTGGTCGAGGCCCGCAACCGGGGATATCGCCCTTTTAATGGCACTGGAAGCGACTAACCAGCTGGAGCAGGTCACCGTACGGTCCAGCGGCGGCGTTGAGCTCGCCGGGCGGCTGGTTCGGGCTGCCACCGCGGATCGGCGCAAGTCGGTCGCCGCGCTGTTCCTCCACGGCTTCCCCTCCGCGGACGTCCGGGCCGACAAGATCGGCAACGACATCGGCGAGCTGTGCCAGCGGATCGCCGCCGATCAGCAGTGGAACGCACTGACCATCCACTTCCGCGGCTGCGGTGACTCCACCGGGGACTTCAGCCTGGCCCGGTGGGTCGATGATGCCGAGGCGGCCATCCGGTTCCTCCGGCAGGAGACCAACCCGACCGGGTTGTGGGTCTGCGGGTTCGGTACCGGCGGAGCGGTCGGGCTGGCGGCCGCGGCCGAGGACCGCGACGTCGCCGGCGTGGCGGTAATCGGCTCACCGGCGGACTTCGACGATTGGGCGGAGGCGCCAGACCGGCTGCTGAGCCACGCCAGAGAGGTGAAGGCCATCAAGACCGGTGGGTATCCGAAGAACCTGGATCGATGGAACGCCGAGTTGCGGGAGGTCAGAGCGGTTGAGGCTGCGGAGCAGCTGTCACCGCGGCCGCTCCTGGTCCTGCACGGATCGGAGGACGAGGCCGTTCCCCACTTCGACGCCCGGCTGGTGGCCGATGCCCACGGCAGCGCAGACCTGCGGTTCATCCACGGCGGTGGGCACCAGCTCCGCCATGACCCGCGGGCCATCTCGGTCCTGCTCGGTTGGTTGAACCGCCAGGCGGTCAACCTCGAAAAGGCCTAACAGCCCGCCAAGCCGAGCGAAACTTGGGCGCTCAGGCGACAATCCCGGTAGCCCCTGAGCCCAAATTTCGGGGTGGATCTACCGGGTCCAGGGAGCGTCGGCCCCGGTGTCGAGGCCGTAGTGTTTGACGGCGTCCACCAGAACCTGCCGATCGACGGCACCTTCGGCGGCGAGTTGGGTCAGCACCATGACCACCACGTTGGGGGCGTCGGTTTCGAAGAACGCTCGAAGCGCGGTCCGGTCATCGGATCGGCCGTACCCGTCGGTGCCCAGCGCCGCGAATGACGTTGGGACAAACCGGGCGATCTGTTCCGGTACGGCCCGGATGTAGTCGCTGACGGCCACGATCGGCCCGGTGCTGTCCGAAAGCATCTGGGTGACCATCGGAACCATTGGCTCCTGGTCCGGATGCAGCCGATTCCACCGTTCGGTGGCCAGCGCTTCCTCCCGGAGGCGCTTGTAACTGGTGGCGCTCCAGAGCTCAACCCCGACGCCCCATCGCTCGGCCAGCTCCGTCCGTGCTTCCTGGGCCGCAAGGTGGGCCGGACCGGAGAAGAGGACCGTCGCCTTGGCCTCCACCCCGTCCGGAGCGGTCTCGTAGCGGTACAGACCGTTGAGGATGCCCTCGTCGACTCCGGTCGGCTTCGGCGGCTGCGCGTAGTTCTCGTTGTAGATGGTGAGGTAGTAGAAGATGTCCTCGTTGTCGACGTACATCCGTTGCAGACCGTCCTGGACGATGGCGGCCAGCTCGTAGGCAAAAGCCGGATCGTAGGCCTGACAGGCCGGGATGGTTGACGCCATCGCCAAGCTGTGCCCGTCCTGGTGCTGAAGACCCTCCCCGGCGAGCGTCGTCCGGCCGGCCGTGGCCCCCATGAGGAACCCCCTGGCCCGAGAGTCCGCGGCGGACCAGATCAGATCACCGACCCGCTGGAACCCGAACATCGAATAGAACGTGTAGAACGGCACCATCGGGACGCCGCGATGGGCGTAGCTGGTGGCTGCGGCGATCCAGCTGGCCATCGAACCGGCCTCGGTGATGCCCTCCTCGAGGATCTGGCCGTCGGTGTCCTCGGTGTAGGAGAGCAGGAGTTCATGGTCCACGGGCTCGTAGAGCTGGCCGAACGGGGCGTAGATCTCGAACTCCCGGAACATCGAGTCCATGCCGAAGGTTCTTGCCTCGTCCGGGATGATCGGCACCACCCGGTCCCCGAAGTCCTGCTCCCGCATGAGATCCCGCAGCATGTTGGTGAACACCATGGTGGTGGAGACCTCGCGGCCGCCGGAACCCTCCGCCGTCGGTTTAAACGCAGCGTCGGACGGCATGACCAAGGGCCGGCGGATCTCGGTGATGCGCTGGGGCAGCGGACCGTCGAGCGCCTTGCGGCGACCCATCATGTAGTCGTACGCATCCGATCCGGGTTCGGGACGGAAATACGGCGGGATGCCGTCGTCCAGTGACTCGGCAGGGATCTCGTCGTGCAGGTGGAGCCGATCCCGAAGCTCGAGCATCTGCGTCTGGGTCATCTTCTTGATCTGGTGGGTGGCATTGCGGCCCTCGAACCCCTGGCCGAGCGTCCACCCCTTGATGGTCTTGGCCAGGATCACGGTGGGCTGACCGGTGTGCTCGGCCGCGGCCTTGTAGGCGGCAAAGACCTTCTGGTAGTCGTGACCGCCACGGGGCAACGCCCGAAGTTCGTCGTCGCTCAGGTGCTCCACCATCTTGCGGAGCCGGGGATCCGGTCCGAAGAAGCTCTCCCGGATGTAGGCCCCGCTCTCCACGGCGAAACGCTGGAATTCACCGTCCACCGTGGTGTTCATCTTGTTCAGCAGCACACCGTCGACGTCCTTCTGGAGCAACTCGTCCCAGCGGGAGCCCCAGACCACCTTGATCACGTTCCAGCCGGCACCACGGAAGACCGACTCCAGTTCCTGGATGATCTTGCCGTTGCCCCTGACCGGCCCGTCGAGGCGCTGCAGGTTGCAGTTGATGATCCAGGTCAGGTTGTCCAGGCCGTGCCGCCCGGCGAGTGAGATGGCGCCGAGGGTCTCCGGTTCGTCACACTCGCCGTCACCGAGGAAGCTCCAGATCTGGCTGTCGGCGGTGTCGTCCAGCTTCCGGTTCGACAGGTACTTGAGGAACCGGGCGTGGTAGATGGAGTTGATCGGGCCGAGGCCCATCGACACCGTGGGGTACTCCCAGAAGTCCGGCATGAGTCGCGGGTGGGGATAGCTGCTCAGCCCGTTGCCCTCGACCTCGAACCGGAACTTGTCCAGGTGATCCTCGTCGAGGCGACCCTCCATGAACGCCCGGGCGTACACACCAGGGGCGGCGTGGCCCTGGAAGTAGACGGCATCGCCGGGGGTGCCGTCCTCCTTGCCGCGGAAGAACCAGTTGAAGCCGACCTCGTACAGGGTGGCCGACGACGCGAACGTGGAGAGGTGGCCACCGATCCCGTCTGACCGTTTGTTGGCCCGGATGACCATGGCGGCGGCGTTCCACCGGATGAACGCCCGGATACGGCGCTCCATGTGCTCATCACCGGGAAAGAACGGCTGTTGTTCGGTCGGGATGGTATTGACGTAGGGCGTCTGGACGGCATCTGACGTGCCGACCTGGAGCTCCCTGGCGTACTGATTCAGGCGACCCATGATGTAACGGGCCCGGGTCTTACCCTGGGCGCTGGTGACCGCCTCGAGTGATTCGAGCCACTCTGCGGTTTCCTCCGGGTCGATGTCGGGCAGCTGACTCAGGAAACCGTCGCTCATGGCCCCCATTGTGCACATCGTGCGCCACTTTTCCGCGCTAGTTTCCCGTCACATAAGAAGCTCGTTTCTTCGCCGAGGAAATCCTTGCCTCCGGGTACCTGCTTCGACTAGGGCAGCGGCGGCTGTCGGCGCCCGCCCACCGACCGCTCACCGTACGGACCGGCGGCTGCGACGGGTGTACCGGTCAAGACCGGGCCTCGCCGTGGAACCGTTGGTTTGGCTGGCAAGCTGAACGGGTGCCACCGACCGACCCCACCACCGATCGTTCGTCGACCGCCCGCGTCGACATCTACACCGACGGGGCCTGCTCGGGTAATCCCGGTCCCGGCGGTTGGGCCTGGGCCACAACGGACGGCCGGCAGGGGCAGGGCGGCGACGAGACGACCACCAACCAGCGGATGGAACTGCAGGCGGTGCTGGAGGCGCTGCAGAGCGTCGACGGTCCGGTGCTGATTCACTCCGACTCGACCTACGTGGTCAACTGCTTCAACGAACGGTGGTACGAGGGTTGGCTGAAGCGGGACTGGAAGAACACCCAGCGGAAGCCGGTGGCCAATCGCGACCTGTGGGAACCGTTGATCGCTCTCTATCTCGGTCGTCAGGACGAGATCGAGTTCGTGTGGGTCAAGGGTCACTCGGGGGATCCCATGAACGACCTGGTTGACGGGCTCGCCGTCGCCGAGAGCACCCGTCGCCGTGACGCAGCCGCCCTCGGCCAGGGCGGCGCCGCCGGAAACGGTGCGACACCCGCTCAGGCGGCGGCCGGGCCGGAGGTTCCCTGGCTGGTCGACCAGGCCATCGCCGTCACCGGCGTCGCCGACCCGGACGACGACCAGATGGAAGGCCTTGTCGAAGCGGTGAACGGTCTGACGCCCGGATTCGATCTGCTGATCACCGGGCTTCGGCGCGGCATCGAGTTGACCGCTGCCGAGCTTGCGGTGCAGCGCGGCGTCGAGATCGGTGTTGTCCTGCCGTACGCCGATCCGGCCGTCCGATGGCCGAAGCCGCTGCTCGCCCGATTCGAGGCATGTGTCGCCAAAGCCGGCTGGGTGGTCACCCTCGACGGCAACCCGGCAAAGCCGTCAACCGCGGTGGCGGCCCGGAATGAGTGGATGTGGCAGGCGGTCGTCGGAGCGATCGTCGTCGGCGAACCGGCGCTGGTCCAGCGCCTTGACGATGCCGGTCTCGGCATCATCGCCGTATGAGACGGTAGGCGCGCCGCGGCCCGCGTCGCACAGGGACGGGGGCGACATTCTCGGGCTCAGGCGACGGAGCGGATCTGCAAGGACGAGAAGGCGTCGTTCACTTCGCGGAGGAACGCCTCGGCGAGGGCGACGTTCTGGTGGGTGGCGCCGGCACTGGGGGTGAGGTCCGCGACCAACCGCTGATGGGCGGCACAGATGTCGTCCCATGACGCACCGTTCGACAGTCCGAGGATCCGGAGATTGTCGGCAACGTCGTCCCGGGAGATGACCGCCTCTTCCGTTTCAATTTTCGTACGACCGAAGAAAAACATCTCGCCCTTACAAGTGGAAGTCCGCGCAGTGGGTGGTGTGCCCTGGAGCACCTGCGCATACCCGCTTACCCGTTCGAAAGTATGCCCCATCCGGCGAGGTCGAATACGGCCGGAAAAAGGCAATCACGTTACATTCCTGCGATTATCCGAAGTACTTCGGGGAATGGTGACGGCGGGCCCGTTGTTGGTGTTGGTATGGCAAAAGCAGTGGTGAATGAAACGACCGTCGCCGAGTCCTCCGAGACGGTGGTGGTCGAGGGAAACCAGTACTTCCCACCGGACTCGATCAACTGGGATCTGCTGGTCGAAACCGATCACACGACGGTCTGCCCGTGGAAGGGCACCGCAAGCTACTACTCGCTCACCGTCGGGGACACCACCCTGGAGAACGTGGCCTGGACGTACCGCGAGCCGAAGGACGCCGCCGCCGAGATTCGGGACCACGTGGCGTTCTATCCGCAGGTGTCGGTCCAGGGTTGACCGTCCCGCCGGAGGGAGTAGATCCTCGGGATCGGACCCCGGTCAGTCGGTAAGCACGGCGTCCAGCCGTTCGAGGGTCCGAGCCATGTTCTTTTCGTGGCGGGCCGGATACCCGACCCACTCGTAGACCGGCGGGAACCGGGCGACACCCCAGTTGAACGACTCCGTCACCCGGGTGCTGGTGTCGCTCAGCGGCTCTAGCTCGTAGCGCCAGACGTGGTGACCGATATGTCGCCAGGCGATGACTCGATCCTCCTCGAACTCAACGACCTCGCTGGTCATGCGATACGGCACGCCGAGCTTCATGCTCATGCCGAACCGGTCGCCGAGGGTCAGCCGCTCCGGGTTTTTTGAGTCACCGGCGATGACCGTGTCCGAGCCGTCGAAGAGATGGTGCCGGCCCGGGTCGGCCAGCAGCTCGAAGATCTCCGCCGCCGAGGCATCGATGTCCCGGGTGGCGGAAACGATGCGTTCGCTCATGATGTCCTCTCAGGGGTTTTGGCCGGACAGGAAGTGTGGGCCACTTGCTACTAGCACTGAGGCAAGCAATAGTTGAAACATGCCAA
>JBCCGJ010000104.1:0-16858 GCA_039029335.1 Actinomycetota bacterium
CACCGTCGTCCGCCCGACGACGTCGGGCGGCACGGGCCGGAGGCATCGGTTCGATCAGCGGAGACGGGTTATCTCGGGTTGGTGCCGCAGCCGGCCCACCGCCCGCATGAGCGTTGGGCCGATGGCCCCCGGTCGGATGTCGAGACGATCGATGATTTCCGCATAGGGCAGTGGCTGGTCTTCCAGGTAGCGAAGGCGGACCACCGCCCGCTGCCGTTCGGTGAGGGTGTCGATTGCCTCGTACACAGCGGCCCGAGCGTCTGCGTTAAGCAGGTCGGTGTCCGGTTCCGCACCGGGGTGCCGCCACCTGTCGACTTCGTCGGTCGGTACGAACCGCCACTCTCTGCGGAGGAGGTCGATGGCCGCGTTCCGAGCGGTTGTGCTGAGCCATCCGGCAAGCCGCTCCGGTTCGCGCATCGTGTCGAGGGAGGCGGCCAATCTGAGCCAGGTGAGCTGGGCCACGTCGTCCGACTGGGTGGGGGAGAGGCCGAGCCGCCGAGCTTGCCCCGTGACCAGTGGACCGTAGCGATCGACGATCGCGTGCCACGCCTCGTTGTCGCCGGTTCTGGCCGCAGCCAGCAGGTCGGACCGCTCGGTCCTCTCGGAGCGGCCTGTCGACCGATTCTGTTCTGTCCGACTGCGGTTCGCCCGGCCGGTACGGCCCCGCGGTTCGGTTCTGGTCTGTCGGCAGTTCGTTGCGATTGCCATGGCGGATGCCCTGTCCCCTCTACCCAAATCGGATCCACAGGGACAACGGTACGAATTCGATTCACTTCGGAAAGGCGTGCTACCACCACTTGGCGTCCGGCTCGACTCCGGTTCGCCAGGTGCTACGGCTGATGTTCCGACTGCTCCGACTGCTTGGTCCGTCGGGCGGTGATGGCTCGCATCCTGGCTCGTTCGATGTGGTGCCGCTTCTGTACCTGATCACTGACGGATCGGACGAAGTAGGCGGTGAACGCGCTGGTACAGGCGATGAGGGTGCAGACGATGATCGCCAGATCGAGAAACCACGGTGCGAACCAATCCACGTCGAACCGGTCTCCGGCCACTCGAACGGCGATCACCGCGATGGCGACAAAAGCGAAGGTCAGGGCGTTGTTGCGCCAGATGCGGACCATCTGGTCCTCGATCTCCTGAATCAACACCTCGTCAAGCGACTCCGGAGCCAACGGAAGCTCCAGCCCGACCGGATCGTCGAACGTCTCGAACTGCGGCCGGCCCAGCGCGCCGAAGGGGAGGGGTTCAGTATCGTCGACGTGCCAGTGCCGCAGCGCCGCTCGACGCTCGGCCTGGATCTCCTGGTGGATCTTGGCCCGCTGGTATCTTGCGAAGCGCCGGCTTTCGCGCCCGGACGGTGAACCTCCCGGCGGCCGCTCCCCATTCGGATGACGGCCCATTCCCTGATGAAGCGTCGCCATAGGAAAACGCTACTTGACTTCCGGTGCGCCGTCCTCACTGTTGCGCCAAGGATGACGATCATCTCGGCCGCATGTGTCCGTTCGCTCCCAACGGCAATCAGGTCCTAACACAGTCCTAACATCGGACAGGAAGACTGACGGCCATGTTCAAACGTCGAAACGTTCGCGTCCCCGTCCTTGCGATCGGCGCCCTCTTTGCTCTCGCCGCCTGTGGAGGAGGGTCCGAGGAGTCGAGCGCCGAGGTTGCGTCGCTCCAGGGCGCCGTGGATGCCGGTGGTGACGCCGCCGATGCCGCGGTCAGGACCGAGGCCGCACCCGACCTTGCGCCCGATGAGGCTGCGCTCGAGTTCTCCCAGTGCATGCGCGATCAGGGCATCGACTTTCCCGACCTCTCGATCGACGCCGACGGCAACATCGAGTTGCGGGAAGCGTTCCAGACGATCGATCGCCAGGCCGATGGGTTCCGAGAAGCGAACGAGGTGTGCCAGGAGTTCCTGCAGCAGGCCGGGTTCGGCGGCGGACGCCGGGCGGCGACCGAATCGCCGGAGCTGCAGGACGCACTGCTCGAGTTCTCGCAGTGCGTCCGCGACGCGGGCTACGACGTCGGGGACCTCACCCTGGGCGGGCCCGGTGGCGGTCAAGGGGCCGGCGCGGGCGCGGCCGCCGGCCAGGGGAACCAGGGAGGCGACGGCGACGCCGCGGGCGAGGGGGGTCAGGGTCAGGGCGGCCGACGCCAGCAGGGCTTCGGCAACCGCTCGGCGAACTTCGCCAACCAGCTCGGCCTCGACGCCGATGATCCGGCTGTCCAGGAGACGATTGACGGCTGTATGCCGCTGATCGACGAGGCCTTCACCGCGCTCGGTATCGGCCAGCCAGCCGGGAACTGACGATGGACCGTTCCACCGCCGAACCAACCGATCGATCCCCTCGAAACTCGAACGCCTCGACCGCCGAGCGTCCGTCCTCCGGTAGTCCGTCGACGCGGACCGACGGTTCGGGTCCGACCGTCTCCGAAGCGAACCGGATGAACGGTCATCAATCGGTCGACGTCGAGGCACTCTTGGCCGCCGGACAACGCAGCGGCCGTCGGTGGCCCGCGCTCCTGCTCGGTCTTGCGCTGGGAGCCGCCGGAGCAGTCGCCGTTGTCCGCTACCTGGATGGTGGCGACGAGGTGGACGCCGACGGGGCCGCAGAGGTGGCACTGGCCACTGCGCTTGTCGAGCAGCGCGACCTCCAGGAGGAGATCGAATGGTCGGGGACACTCGGCTACGGTGAGCCCTTCACATGGAACGGTTCTGGTGGCGTGGTGACGGCCACTCCCGAGCCGGGGGACAGCATCGAACGGGGCGATCCGGTGGTCTGGATCGACGGTGCGCCGGTGGTGGCCTTCTATGGAGACACGCCACTGTGGCGGACGCTGGCCGAAGGTGTTGAAGGCCGGGACGTGCTGCTGCTCGAGTCCAATCTGGCCGCACTGGGCTATGACCCGGACGCAACGGTCGACATCGATCAGACCTTCACCGCCAATACCGAGGAGATGGTCGAACGCTGGCAGGAGGATCTCGGCCGTGAGGTCACCGGGCGGGTCGCATCCGCCGACGTCGTTGTTGTGGAGGGGCCGTCCGCCATCGTTGCGATTCCGGCGGTCGGCCAATCGGCTTCCGGGCCACTGGTCACCCTCGCCCCTCGCCAGGCGGTCACCGATGTGGTGGCGGTTCTCGACGGCGTTGTGACGGAGCTGGCGCCGATCGGGACGCCGCTCGATCACGGGCAACTCCTGTACCGGATCGACGGTCTTGCGGTGACGGCCATCGACCGCGTCGACCCGGTGGCCGCCGTTCTGCTCAGTGACAGCTTCACCGTCTTCGAACTCGAGGAGGCTCTGGCCGCCGACGGCCACGATCCCGAGGACGAGATGACCGTCGACGGGCTGGTCACCGTTGCAACCGAGGCTGCGGTCGTTCGGTGGCAGGCCGCGACCGACCTGCCGGAATCCGGTATCGCGGATCCGAGCGGCTACTGGCCCGCCACTCCGGACCGATCCGTCGCCGCCCATCCGGTGGCTGACGGCGAGTACCTCTCGACCGGTGGACCGGTGTTGACGGCGACCGCTTCACAGCTGTCGGTGTCGGTCACGGTTGACGTCGCCGAGGCCGACGAGTTCACGGTCGGCCAGATCGTCACGATCGAACTGGCCGACGAGCGGACGGTCGAGGGCACCGTGGTCGAGATCGGCCCGGTCACCCAGGCCGCGGACCCCCAGTCCACCCCGACACAGTCGATCCTGATCGCCGTCACCGGTGGCGACGAGACCTCGCTGATCGAAGGTCCGGTCACCGTGGTCAGCATCGGGGAGGTCGTCACCGGGGCGACGGTCGTCCCCACCCGGGCGCTGCTGGCGCTGGCCGAGGGTGGCTTTGCGGTTGAGAAGGTGGTCGGCGGTGACGTTCGGCTTGTCGGGGTGCAGCTCGGCACGTTCGACGACGGTCTGGTCGAAGTCGTCGAGAGCGACCTCGCACCGGGGGATGAGGTGGTGGTGCCACGATGAGCGCCACCGGGAGCGAGGCCGCGCTCGAACTGATCGACGTCACCAAGGAGTATCCGGGCTCCCCGCCGGTCCGGGCGCTTGACGGTGTGAACCTTCGGATCGACCATGGCGAGCTGGCGGCGATCGTGGGGCCCTCGGGATCCGGCAAGTCGACCATGCTGCACGTGATGGGAACCCTCGACCGACCGAGCTCCGGTCAGGTCAGGATCGACGGTCGGGATGTGTCGTCCTTTGGTGATCGCCGGCTGTCGGCGGTTCGGTCCCAGCTGATCGGGTTCGTGTTTCAACAGTTCTTCCTGCTGGACGGCCTCTCGGCACTTGAGAACGTGGCCAACGGACTTCTCTACCGTGGCGCGCCGCCGGCGGAGCGCCGGTACCGGGCGGCTGAGGCGCTGGTGTCGGTCGGGTTGGGCCATCGGCTCGATCACGTTCCGAACCAGCTGTCGGGTGGCGAGCGGCAGCGGGTTGCGATCGCCAGGGCGATCGTGAACCGGCCCGCGATCGTGCTTGCGGACGAACCGACCGGCAACCTCGACTCCCGATCGAGCGATGCCATCCTGGAGCTGATCCACCGTCTCAACGACGGGGGCGCCACGATCGTTGTCATCACCCACGACTCCGAGGTCGCCGCGGCCCTGCCCCGCCGACTGATGGTTCGGGACGGGCGGATCGAACAGGACGAACGATCCGTCCCGATCGGATCGAACCGATGAGCGTCACGGCACCACCGCCATTGCGGCGGCGACGCCCCCGCTCGTCGCCCGAACAGCGGGAACGGTTGTCCCCCAAGTCGGCTCCGCCCCGGTGACGTCCTGCGGGTCGGCAGTGGTGGGTTGCGGACCCGCAAAACTCGGACGGCCCTGTCGGCGCTCGGCATCACGATCGGTGTTGCCGCCATGGTGGGTGTGCTCGGTATCTCCGAGTCAAGCCGGGCGGACCTCCGCGCCCAGATCGCCGCCCTCGGCACCAACCTGCTCACCGTCACACCGAGCGGTGGCTTCGGGGGTGGGGACGGCACCCTTCCGAGCGACGCCGATGACATGGTGTCGCGGATCGGTCCGGTCGAGTGGGTGGCCGATGTGGTTGAGCTCGACGCCCCGGTGCTGCGCAATGACCTGGTCAACGAGAACGAGACCGGCGGCATTACCGCACTGGCGGCCGACCTCGACCTGCTCGACACCCTCAACGGCGAGGTCGCCATCGGCACCTGGTTCGACGAGGCCTCGGCCGGGCTCCCCACCGTTGTGCTCGGCTCCGTATCCGCCGAGCGTCTCGGGGTCGAGCGCGTCGACCAGGGCATGACACTACTGATCGGCGGCGAATGGTTCACCGTCGTCGGTGTGCTTGCACCCTTCCCGCTGGCGCCGGACCTCGATCGGGGGGCACTGATCGGTCTTGCCGCGGCGGAGACGATCTTCGAGAGCGAGTTGAGCCCGTCCGCCATCTATCTACGGACCGACCCGGACCGCATCGACGATGTCCGGAGTGTTCTCGGGGCGACGGTGGACCCGCAGAGCCCCGAAGAGGTTTCGATCTCCCGGCCGTCGGATCTGTTGGAGGCCCAGGAGGCGACCGAGTCGGCGTTCACCAATCTCTTCCTCGGGCTGGGGGCCGTCTCCCTGCTCGTCGGTGGTGTCGGCATCGCCAACGTGATGGTGATCGCCGTCATCGAACGTCGAAACGAGATCGGTCTTCGCCGAGCCCTCGGCGCCACCCGGACCCATATCCGGCGTCAGTTCCTGACCGAGGCTCTGCTGCTGTCGGCGCTCGGAGGCCTTGCCGGGGTGGCCCTCGGCGTCCTGGTGACCGCCGGGTATGCGGAGACCCAAGGGTGGCAGACCGTTGTACCGCCGATAGCGGTGGTCGGCGGGTTGGGCGCCTCGCTGCTGATCGGTGCTGTTGCCGGGTTGTACCCGGCGATGCGTGCGGCACTGCTGACCCCGACCGACGCGCTTCGGGCGGCATCATGAGCCGACGTTCGTTGGTCCGGGTGGCTTTGATGACCCTGGTCGGACTCCTGCTCGTCGCTGCCTTTGTGGTGGCCGATCCGCTGGCCTCTGCTCGTGATGATGAGGTCGAGGAGACGACAACCGAGCGGGAGCGGAGCGCCATCGCCACCACCAACCTCACCGCAACCGTGGAGGCGGACGGCCAGCTGATGGCTTCGGGAAACCGACCGGCTCTGGCGTTCCGAACGGGCACCGTCACCTCGGTTGCACCGGTCGGTACACCGGTTGATGCCGGGGTGGTGCTCTATGAGCTTGACGGCGAGTCGACGGTCGCGTTGCTGGGATCGGTGCCGGCATGGCGGGACATGGGCAGTGGCGACGAGGGGACGGATGTCCAGCAGCTGGAGGCCAACCTGGTCGCCCTCGGGTATGACCCCGAAGGGCTGCTGACGGTCGACGAGACCTTCACCGACTACACGGCCGAGGTGGTCACCAGATGGCAGGCCGACGTCGGCCGGGCCGAAACCGGCCGGGTCGCTCTCGGTTCTGTTGTGTTTGTGCCCGATCCCGGCTCGATCACCTCGGTTGCCGTCGCGGTCGGCGACACGGTGAGCGGGTCGGCTCCGAGCCCGATACTGACCGTGTCATCGTTGACCCGCGAGCTGATCACCGCCCTCGACCCGGCAGATCTGGAAACGATCGGAGTCGGGACGGAACTTTCCGTTCGCTTCCCCGACCGGTCGGTGCGAACGGCGGAGGTGCGCCATATCGGCTCGCTCGGTGACGGAACCTGGCAGGTCACCGCGGACCTGGCGGACGAAGCTGCCGCTGAAGGAGCGGACGAATCTGACGGAGCGGACGGGCTGCCCTCCGGCGAGGTCGTCCCGGTCACGGTCACCTGGACCCACGCGATTGCCACCGACGTCAAAACCGTTCGGGCCAACGCGTTGACCAGGCTGGACACGGGGACCTACGTGGTCGAGGTGGTTGACGGCGGGGCGGACGATCCCACGGCATCGACCCGATTTGTCGAGGTCGGGATCGGTGAACGATCCGGCTCGACCGTTGCGGTCATCACCGATCTTCCGACCGGTACCGAGATCATCGCCCCCTGAGCCGGTCGTCCCCGTGTTCCGGAGCGGGCGCAGGCGGCACCACGCCCCATCACTCGCCGGGAACGAACTCCTCGGCTACGGGCCGGCTGGCCCCCAAAGCGTCGCGAAGCACTGCATGAACGCGGTCATTGACACGAGATTGGTGTGGCTCAGGTCGTAGTCGCTCATCCGGATCAGCGCGGAGGCCTTCGGGCGGTGTTCGGTCGCGCCGATCGAGATGAGCCGATCGCCGTTGTCCGCTGTGATGATCTTGTCCGGGCCGAAACCGAACGGGACGCCGTCGAGGCCTTCCAGCTCATCGATTCTGGCTTGGCCATCCTCGGCGGAGATGCCGATCGGGCCGAAGAACGGTTCATCGCCGACAACGTAGTAGTGGGCGTTGTCCGCCACGTCGCTGGACAGGAACCCCTCGGCGACCATCATCATCATGCTCTTCATGGCCTCCCTGGAGTGGGCGTTGGCCATCACCGCGCTCATGCCGAGGAGCGTGCCCTGGAAGATTCGGTTGACGTCGAATTGCCGGACCCCGGCTTTGACCAGCGAGTAGAGCTTGTCCTCGGTCATCTCGGCCTTGGTGAAGTAGCCGCTGATGTCGTAGCGGTCGATCACGTCCCGCTCGGGTGCGGTGCCCGGCTGACCGGTCCGGATGAAGAGCTGCATGTTGCTGTCGTTACGCTCGTTCCGGATGTGCTCGCACAGCTCAAGGCCGGCGGTGTCCGACTCCATCACCACGTCGATGAAACCCACCGCGGTGTTGGCCACGATCGACTCGTCGGTCGCCAGAATCTCGATCGCGTCGGCTTTGCTCGATGCGGTCACGACGTTGAGGGGCAGGCCGCGAACGATGAGGTCACGCAGGGCCAGTCTGGTGATGCTCAGGACGTCCGGCTCGTCATCGACAACAAGAATGTTCCAGGTGGTCGGTGCCATGGTCATGGCGAAGCCCTCCTCTTGGGTGGTGGTTTAGATGTAAACAAGGAGGGAAGTTGACCAACACTACAGACCGCCTCCGGAGCCGTCGAACCGCAGTGGCATTTCAACCCGGTCAGCGCCACTATTTGTTGTCGAGGGAACCGGAATGAGGAGCGGACATGACCGATAGCGCAGCACAATCGTTGGCGGCGGTGCTTGGACAGGTACCGCTGTTCCGGCTCCTCGGGCCGGCGGCAACCGGCCAACTCGCCGAACGAGGCGGCGAGCTCCGCATGGTCACCGGCGAGGTCCTCTGCCACGAGGGGGACGAGGGAACCACCATGTACGTGCTCCTCGACGGCCGACTGCGGATCACAAAGGGAACGGGATCCGATGAGGTGGAGCTGGCCGTGCTGGGGCATGGCGATGTGGTCGGTGAGATGTCGATGATCGACGGACGCCCACGCAGTGCAACCGTGGCGGCCACTGCGCCGTGTCGGCTCTTTTTGCTCGATCGGGCCGAGTTTCTCGGACTGCTCGTCGACGCCGACGACCCGGGCTTCGCCATGTCCATCGTGTCCGCCCTCGCCAACCGGGTCGAGGCGGTGACCGAGCGCTACGTGGCCGAGGAGCTGTCGCAGCGGTTGCTGGAGGCGGAAGCCGAGGCCGATCGTCACCGGTCGTTGACAACACTCGTCGCCGGTGTCGCCCACGAGCTCAACACACCGTTGGGTATCGCCAACACCGCCATCGGCATGGTGGGCAGTCGAGTCGCCTCTCCACAGCTGCGGGACCTCGCCGCCGACGATGCGGGTGCCACCACGCTGGTCGACGAGATCGAGGAGGCGACCGATCTGGCCACCAGGAACCTGGCCAGGGCCAACCATCTCATCGAGACGTTCAAGAAGGTCAGCGTCGACCAGACCGCGGCCAGCGTCCGGACGGTTGACCTGGTTCTTGCGATTTCGGACGTTGTCGAGCTGCTGTCCATCCGGGCCAGACGGGCGGGGCTGACCATCACGGTCACCGAAGGGCTGAACGCAGAGCAGCGAACCTGGATCGGGGACCCCGGCCACCTGACCCAGATCCTGACCAACCTGCTGACCAACATCGAGCGCCATGCCTATCCGGACGACGGCGGCGGCCCGGTGGAGATCGGGTTGACGGCCGAGGGTCCGGACAGAACGATCACCGTCACCGACAGCGGTGTCGGTATGGACGCCGGCACTCGGGCCGAGATCTTCACCCCGTTCTTCACCACCGCTCGGTCGAGCGGCGGGAGCGGGTTGGGGCTGGCGATCGCGGCGAACCTCGTCAGCGATTCACTGCGCGGTCGGATCGAGGTCGAGAGCGCACCGGGGGAGGGGACAACGTTTCGGGTTGTCTTCCCTGCCGATCCGGTCGATCAGCCGGGCAGCGGCACGTAGGGGTCGTGGTCGCCGGGGACCGTTGGGAACCGCTGAGCGAGCCAGTCCTCCTTCGCCTGCTCGATCCGGTCCGGATCGCTGCTGACGAAGTTCCACCAGATGCGACGGGGCCCGACCGGATCGCCGCCGAGCACGATCACGGTGCCCCGGCCGGACAGTCGGCTGGTGACATCGGTCCGGAGCAACGCCAGTTGGCCGACGACCAAGGCTTCATCGTTCACCGCGACCGCACCGTCGAGGACCAGCACGGCGATCTCGGCGTGACCGGTCGCCACCGGCACGGCGGCGGTCCCGTCGAGGTGGAGCTCGGCAAGGACCAGCGGCGACGAGCCGGTGACCGGCGACTCAAGGTCCCAGCCGGATCCGACGGCCACCCGAATGTCGGCGCCGGGCGTCCGGTCCGTCGGGACGTCGGGTGCCGGTAGGTGCTCGAACGACGCCCCGACCTCCTCGGCACCGTCCGGCAGCGCCACCCAGGTCTGTAGGCCGAACATCGTCCGATCGCGCCCGATGTCGTCCGGGTGGGAACGCTCGGTGTGGGCCACGCCGGACCCCGCGGTCATCCAATTGACCGCGCCCGGTTCGACGGTCTGCGTGGCTCCGGTCGAGTCCCGATGAACCAGCCGACCGTCGAACAGGTAGGTCACGGTCGACAGACCGATGTGGGGGTGGGCGTTGATGTCGATGCCGGCGCCCTGCTGGAGAGCGTCCGGGCCGATCACGTCGGCGAAGATGAACGGGCCGACCATCCGGCGTAGGCGGTACGGCAAAAGCCGCTGCACCTGGCCGGACCCGACCGGTCGACTTCGTGGATCGATGCGGAGCTCGATGGCGGAGTGTGCCACCACGCCCCCACTCCCGTCACTGGCGCCTTCCCGGTTCACAATCGGCCTCCCGTTGTCCAGACCAGCACTTCCGCCCCGTCAGGCCCGGCGACGATGTCCATTGCCCCGGTCGAGGCGAGCCGGGCGGCATCGCCGGTCTCCAGCATGCCGTTGGCCTCCAGGTCGACCGTCCCACGGGCCACAAAAAGGTAGGCGAATGGGGCATCCGGCACCATCGTGCGTCGGCCCGGCTGTAGCCGGGCGCCCCACAGCACCGCGTCCCGCTGCCGGATCGAGATGGCGGCGTCGTGGCCCTGACCGGAGGCGATCGGAACCAGTTCGCCGCCGGCCAGCTGATCGTTGATGTCCAGCTGCTGATAGCTGGGATCGACGGATTCGGTGTCCGGGGCGACCCACATCTGGATGAAGTGGACCTCATCGGTTTTGCTCCAGTTCTTCTCCGAGTGGAGGATCCCCCGGCCCGCCGTCATCCGCTGTGCAAGTCCGGGATAGATGAGGCCACGGTTACCTTCTGAGTCCTTGTGTTCGAGCTCGCCGTCGAGCACCCACGTCACGATCTCCATGTCCCGGTGGGGGTGGGTGTCGAAGCCGGTTCCCGCCGCAACCCGGTCGTCGTTGAGGACCAGGAGTAGGCCGTGATGGGTGTTGTCCGGGGAGTAGTGGCGTCCGAAGCTGAACGAGTGCTTGGAGTCCAGCCACCCCGCCCTGGTGTGGAAACGGTCCGCCGATCGGCGGATGTCGATGGTGCTGTTGGTCATGCCTGGTACAACCGCCGAGCGGTCGCATATATTTCCGTTCGGAAATATATGCTACGGTCGAGCCGTGACACAAGACGACAGTGCGGCCACCTGGGAGCGATTGGTCCGGTTTCACCGGATGACCATCGCGGCGATGGACACCAATCTCCGTGAGGAGTTCGGGCGGTCGCTCGACGACTATGACGTGCTGTACCAGGTCAGATCCCATGACGGGCCGATCCGGATGGGTGACCTGGCACAGCGGTTGCTGCTCGCGAACAGCTCGTGCCATCGGATCGTCGGGCGGCTCGTCGAGGACGGACTGCTGCAACGCGTTGCCGGTGCCACCGACCGCCGCGAGGTGTGGATCCAGCTCACGTCGGCCGGGAAGCGGCAGTGGCGTCGCATGGCGGTCACCCATACGAAAGACATTCGGCGGTTCCTCGGTGAGCGGTTGTCAGTCACCGAACTCACACAACTGGGCGGCACCCTCCAGCGGCTCATCGATGGTCACAACCACGTTCTCCACGATGGTCATGACGATGGCCGCACCGACCGGAGCTGAGGGCTCGGGTTCCTGGCGTGGGCGGTCTACCAGGCTCTGGAGCGGCTCACCCGGCGCTGGACCAGAACCCCCATCGACTGATCGCCAATGAACGCCCGGTCGTTGCGGTGAACCGTCAGTCGGCCACGGCAAGCATGTTGCGGACATGGGCCGGGGTGATCGCGGCGACGGTCTGGATGGTCCAATTCGGCGGATTGGGGATGAACCGGCGACGGCGGCCGACCAGATCAACGAGGTGGACGCCGTCCCGCAGCGCATCAACCGCTGCGACCAGGCCGCGCGCCTCATCGAGGAACGAGACGGTCTGCAGCCACTCGCCGAACCCCGCCTGTTTCTCCGCGTCGGCAGGCAGCGATCCAACATCGACGATGGCGGTGACCGACAGATCCGCGTCCAGGAGCAGCAGCTGCCCGGCGCCGGTGTTCGACACCATATATTCGTAGCCGTAACCGAGCGCCTCCCGGCCACCGTCAGCGAGCGATTCTGACGAGACCGCCCGGAAGCTGTGCGGGTGCCGAAGCCCCAGGTCGTGCTGGGTGAACCCGCCGTTGCGGTCGATGACAAACAGGTCGGACCGGTGATACCCGGTGGCCAGAATGTGCTCCTCGCCGGGCCCGTAGAACACCCCGTTGAGGTTGAGCGGGGTCTCCTGGGTCGCCAGACCCTCCCGGGGCCAGTCCCGCGGATTTTCGACAACCACCACCTCCACGGTCGGATCCTCGGCCCGAATCCGCTCGGCGTCCGCCGGATTCCGTACGTAGTGGCGGCCGGCGGTCTCCGAGTAGGTGATGCCGTGATCCCAGCCGTTCCACTCCCAGACCGGTTCGCCGGAGCCTGATCGAAGATCCAGTTCCTGAATGGTGTCGAAACCGGTGGAGACCACCAAGACCCGCTCCCGGTCCGCCGAGAAGTCCGCGGTGTGCAGGTATGCCATCCAATCATTGGCCAGTGACCGTTGCCCGTCCGGGCTGGCGATCCCCAGCCGATCGCCGGCGGTGAAAGCCGTAAGATCCCCGGAGAAGGCCACGTGATACGGCTCTACCGAGTCGATCGTGTCTCCTGAAGCCATCGCATCGTCGGTGAAGTCGGTGAGATCGAGGTCGGTGAACCAGATCTTTCCGCTGGAATACCGGCGCTGGCTGGTATTGGTCACGGAGGTCAACCCGAGTGATTTGTTGCCCTTACGATCGATGATTTTGGCCACAATGGCTGTCTGGTTGAAGCCCTTGACCGTGATGTAGACCAGTTCGGTTCGGCCGAGCTGGTCGTCGACTGTGTAGTTGGAAATGTCCTCGTGGAGCGGCTCGCCCATTGTTGTCCCCTGCTGGTGGCGGTGGTCTATGCAGATATAGCCGCTCGCCGAGCTGGAATCCAAAGGGGGGCGCTGGTGGCAAGATTCACAGTCGCTCTTGCGAGGTGGCCACCCGTCCACCGTTCGACTTCGAAACGTCGTCCCGCCTGTCCGCCGGCTCACCTCGTCGACTGAGCGGGTTCAGCGCCGATTCTGGTCGCCGTTGGCGCCCTGCAGGCGGAGTTCGGCGCCGTCCAACAGGAGCTCCAGTTTTGCGGTGAAGCGTTCGAGCGGGGTCTGGTCGAAGACCCGCTGGACGCTGCCGGCCAGCGGGCTATCGAGGTGGCGGACCCACTGCTCCGCATCGGGGGGCCGGGCGTCCACCGGCCCGGCATCAGGGGTCCCGGCGTCCGTGGATGTCGGGCCGTCCGGGTCGGCGTGACTCATCGAATCGCTGGCCAGGTGGTACAGCGTGTCCAGGGTCAGCACGGCGTTCGCCTCGGAGAAGCCGCACCCGACGAGGTGGTTGAGACCTGCAGCAAAGTGGGTTCTGACCCCCTCCGGGAAGGCCCGTGTCTTCCTGAGCACCGCTCCCATGCCCGGGTGCCGAGCGAACTGGTCCCAAACGGTCATTGCGTCTGCCCACAGATAGGCCCGCCAGCCGCCGATTTGGTCGGGCCAGGTGACGTCGTCGAACACCTGCTGCAGCGCAGCGGCACAGAGATCGTCATAACCGCTGATGTGGGTGTAGAGGCTGGTGTGGCGAACGTTGAGGTGATCGGCGACCGCAACGACGGTCAGGTCGCGGAAGCCCACCGCAAGGGCGGCGTCGATGATCTCGGCCCTGCTCATCTTCGGCGGACGGCCGCGGCGGCGAGGCGCCGAGTCGACAGGATTTGCTGGCGGGTCCACCCGACCACAGTAGGTCGTGGAACCGGACGAAGTCATTGACGTTCTCGATTTAACGTCATACTGTCGTTAATTATGTCCAAATTCCTCATTCTCCATCGTCGAGCCCGGCTCCTGATCGGTTCGACCCTGGTCCTTCTGGTCCTCTCCGGTTGCGGCAGCGACGGCGAAGACCAAACGTCGTCCGAGACGGCCAGTGCCACGGAAGCCGAAGAAGCGTCCGATTCGTCCACCTCGGACGAGGCCGAGCCCGAATCGGACTCGACAACAACAAGCGATCCGCCGACCGACGAACCGGCTGTCATCGACGAGTGCCGGGAGATCGAACACGAGATGGGTACGGCCTGTGTCCCCGTCGAGCCAACCCGGATCATCGCCCTCGACCCGTTGACCGTGCTGCCGACCCTCATCGCAGTTGATGCGCCGGTCCTGGCCACTATCTCGCCCTATGCAAGCGGCGCTTCGTTTGTCGACTACCTCGACGAGACCGAGACCGACGGCATTGAACTCATCGGTTCCTTCGATGCGGAGCTTTCCCTCGAGGAGGTTGCGGCCCTGGAGCCGGACCTGATCATCGGTTCCATCTCCCGTCTTGAGACCACCTATGAACTCCTGCAGGAGATCGCACCGACGGTGGTCACCGGCTATGCGTTCTATGACGCCGACTGGCGGGATGAGATACGGCTGACCGCAGATGCCGCGGGGCGTCTGGACACGGCGGACGGTCTCCTGGCCGATTTGGATGAACAGATCGTCGCCACCCGGACCGCGCTCGAGGCCGGGCCGGGAACGCCCACCCTGACCCGGGTCGACGTCTGGCAGGGCACACCGCTGTACTACCGCTTCGACTGCACCTGGATGGGAGATCTCTTCAGCGCCGTTGGGCTCCAACAGCCGACCGCTCAGCAGGCGGACTGCAGTCAGGGCGACCCGGCTTCGGCCATCGGATTCCTGACGCTCGAGACACTCGAAGTGCTTGAGGCCGATGCCATCGTGGCGTATCAGCAGCAGGCCACCCCCGATGACGTCGGTCGCAGCCCGCTCGACACGCTCATCGAGTCACCACTCTGGCCGGGGCTGGCCGCCGTCGAGCGCGGTGACGTCCACGTGTTCGGAGACGCCTGGGGGCTGGGTGGTTCGATTCAGGCCGCCGAGCAGATCTTGGACGACCTGACGAGCACGGTCTACGCGGGGTAACCAACGGCAACCGACAAGCGGCGACGATCTCGATCGGGCGCCACAGCGGATCAACGATGGACCGGGGAGGAGCCCACGTAGGCTCGTGCGTGTGCCGACCCAGTTCATCATCGTGCGACACGGCGACGCGGCGGAGGCCGGTGTTGAGGATCCGGGCCTGAGCGGGGCCGGGGTGCGTCAGGCCGAGGCCACCGCCCGGTACCTGGCCGACGCGCCCGGCCCGTCGATCGCCGCGGTCTACACCAGCCCGCTGCTACGGGCTCGACTGTCGGCGGAACCGGTTGCCGAGCTCCTCGGCACCCCGCCGATCATCGAGGAACGGGTGGCCGAGTTCGATCGTGCCCGGGCGTACTACTCGGAGCACCACACCGATCAGCTGGCGGCCAATGAGGCGATGGGTTTGATGGAGGCCATGCAGGGTCCGGCATTCCGGGAACGGGTTTTGGCCGGCTTTGACGCGATCGAATCAGCTCATACCGATGCGACGATCGTGGTGGTGTGCCATGGCGGGGTGATCTCGACCATGGTCTCCGCAGCCGTCTACAACGAGTCGCTTATCTTCCTGCCGGCCCACGGCTCGATCACCCGGATCCAGTCCCACGGCGGAGGACTCCGGAACCTGGTCTCCTACAACGAAGCGTCCTGGCTGGCCGACCTGGACTGACCCCGCTCGACGGCCGTAAACCGGTCGACGGAACGCTGTCCCAAAACGACCAGCGATGGTCCCCTTCGGACCTTTCGGATGCCCCGTCCCGCCTCCATCATCGAAGGGTACGAAGAGACGACAGAACGAAAGGGCGCCATGTCCGCCAAGCTCGAAAACGCAAAGTCCCTCTACCTCGAGGGCATCCGGGACGGTAACGCCCGTCAGGCGATCGAGGCCTACACCGGGGATCGGTACACCCAGCACAGCACGGGGGTCGCAGACGGGAAAGAGGGTTTTGTGGCCTTCTTCGAGCCGTTCCTGGAGCGCAACCCGGTCCGTGACATCCAGATAATCCGGGCCATCGAGGACGGCCAGTACGTCTTCCTCCACGTCTTCCAGAACATCAACGACGGTGAGGCTCGGTGGGTCACCACCGACTTCTTCGACACCGACGAGAACGACAAGATCATCGAACACTGGGACGTCATCGCCGCCTATGTGGACGCCACGCCGTCGGGTCGCACCTCGATCGACGGACCGACCGAGGTCACCGACCTGGACAAGACCGAGGCAAACAAGACTGTGGTTCGGGAGCTGATCACCAACGCCCTCATGCCCGGCGGTGACCCGAGCCGGATCGGGGAGTGGATCGCCGATGAGTACATCCAGCACAACCCCGATGTGCCGGACGGGCTGGCTTCGTTCGCCGCGCTGGCCCAGGATCCGAACCGGCCGTTGAACTACCACGAGATCGTGTTGCTGGTCGGGCAGGGCAACTTCGTGGCCACGCTCTGCCGGGCAACGTGGGAGCAGACCGAGATGGCCCAGGTCGATGTGTTCCGTCTGGAGGACGGCAAGGTGGTCGAGCACTGGGACAACGCGGAGCCGGTTCCGGAGAACGACGTCAACTCCGGCAAGTTCTAGGCCGCCTGCTGGGCAGCGGGGTTGTGGCGCCGCACGTTTGTGATGTCGACGGACGGAATCGGCCAACAAACCCTTGACACGTAACTTCGTTACATGTGAAGTATCACCATGGACACGCTGTTGCTTGTTGCCGTCATCACCCTCATCACCTGTGTTGCGGTCACCGTGCTCATCCTGGTGTCGTGGTGGTGGCGGCCGGCCATGTGGGCCGCCGACCTCGGTCTTCCCCGGCAGGAACCCGTCGCCGGGTTTGTGGTCCTGATCGCCACGCTCGCTTTTCTGTTCGGCGGAGCCATCGCCGCAGCCCTGGTGGTCAACGACGAGTTCGGCCTGTTCTGGGCCGCCGTTGCGGCATGGGCCGTCACGGTCGTC